>DATJNS010000037.1:0-3149 GCA_035507915.1 Candidatus Sulfotelmatobacter sp. | reverse complement strand
CAGCGGCGGCACGGCGGCCAAGACCCTGCTCGGGCGCAGCGAGGGCATCACGCGGCTGCGCGGCCGCTGGTTCGACTTCGAGCCGGGCGCGGGCGAGCCCGCCATCCCGGCGATCGCGACCTTTCACCCGTCCTACCTGCTCCGCACCCCGACCGCCAAGCGCGAGGCCTGGCGCGACCTGCTGGCCGTCAAGCGCAAGCTCGAGGAGCTCACGGGCATCCGCGCGGACTGAATTCCGGGTCCGACCCGGCGGCGACAGGCCGGCACCGAACGGTTGAGCCGA
Source organism: Candidatus Sulfotelmatobacter sp. (assembly GCA_035507915.1). Lineage (GTDB taxonomy): Bacteria > Pseudomonadota > Alphaproteobacteria > Elsterales > Elsteraceae > JACQAI01. The sequence goes on along the minus strand of DATJNS010000037.1, from coordinate 2,866 downwards.
TCGCGCGGCGCTCAGCCGCGGCGCGCTGATGCGGTTCCGGCGGCAGGGGGCCGTGGCGGATCTGCCACAGCGCCGATTGCGAGGAAACCTGCTGAAATTTAGCGACTTTGATTCGGCCACGCGGCGGATTCGTGACCAAAATGCCGCAGGGTGACAAGCTGACGATGGCAGATAAATACCGTCGAGTCCGGTGTGAAAAATCCGGTGAATACTTTCACTCCAATCCACGATCTTGATCTAGATCTGCTTCAAATAAGCTTGCCACACCGGCATCGATCATTTATCAGGGCCGATGATGATGGTGACTCGCCTGGCGATCACTGTCGGAATCATCCGACGGTGGTGCCCTCACCGCTCCATCGCCGCGGTCCTGTTCGGTGGCTTGTTCGGGACCCTGGTGATGATCGCTCCCGGTGCGCTGGCCGCGCCGCGGGAAACGTCTGCCTTGCCACCCCCATCGCTGGCCGCACCGCAACCCCGCGCTCTGCCTGCCGAGCTGCCCGCCGTGCTGCCGCCCGGCGATGTCGTGACCTATCAGCGCATCCTTGCGGCCCAGGCGGCGAGCGACTGGGCGCTGGCGGACCGCCTGATCGGCAGCCTGCGCGACCAGCGTTTGCTCGGCGTGGTGCTCGCCGAGCGCTACCTCAGTCCGCGCTTCAACGCGACCTACGGCGAGCTCGTGGCCTGGCTGCGCGCCTACGGCGATCACCCCGAGGCGCCGCAGCTGCATGCGCTGGCGCTCAAGCGCAAGCCGCCCCATGCGCCGGCGCCGCCGGCGCCGTTCGTCGCCCCGGTGCTGACCGGCGCGCTCGCCAGCGAGGACGACGCCGGCTGGCATGCGCCGGCGGCGAGCCCGGAGAGACCGGCGCATCCGGCGCCGAAGCACGGCGCGGCGGGCCTCAAGACCGAAGCCAAGATCGACGCGGCGGGCGAGCCCGAGGCGCAGGCGATCGATGCCAGCCCGGCGGCGCGCCACGATCCGCGGACGGCATGGCTCGCCGGGCTCGCGGCGTGGCACCAGGGTCGCCACGATCTCGCGATCAAGAACTTCGAGGCGGTCGCGCTGTCGCCCGCGGCAACGACCTGGAACGCGTCGGCCGGCGCCTTCTGGGCCGCGCGCGGCTATCTGGTGACGCGCCGCCCGCAGGCCTACGTGCGCTGGATGAGCCGTGCCGCCGACATCCCCTACACGTTCTACGGCATGCTGGCGCGCCGCGCGCTCGGCCTCGACATCAACATCGACTGGTCGCTGCCGGCGCTCGGACGCGCGGAGCTGGCGCGCCTCGACAGCTATCCCGGCGCCGGGCGCGCGCTGGCGCTGATCCAGATCGGCGACCGCGTCCGTGCCGAGGAAGAGCTGCGCCGCGTCTATCCGCGCCTGCCGGTCGAGCTCGCGCCGCTGGCGCTGACGATCGCCGAGCGCGGCGGCATGCCGGGGCTCGCCATGCGGATCGCCAGTCGTCTGCTGCAGACCACCGGCCAGCGCTACGACGCCGGGCTCTATCCGTTGCCGCCGTGGGCGCCGTCGGGCGGCTTCACGGTCAACCGCGCGCTCCTGTTCGCGCTCGCGCGCATCGAGTCGGGCTTCAATCCGAACGCGCGCAACCGCTCGGGTGCGTCGGGCCTGATGCAGCTGATGCCGGGAACCGCGCGCGTGATGGGCAAAGGTGCCGACAGCGTGTTCGATCCGTCGGCCAATCTCACGCTCGGTCAGCGCTACGTCGATCTGCTGCTCAAGCACGAGCGCGTCAAAGGCAATCTCTTGAGCCTGGTCGCCGCCTACAATGTCGGCCCCGGCAAGGTCACGCCGACGCCGAGCGAGGATCCGCTGCTGTTGATCGAGAGCTTGCCGTCGGCCGAGACGCGCCAGCTCGTGCAGCGCGTGCTGACGAATTTCTGGATCTATCAGCTGCGGCTCGGCCAGCCGATCGACAGCCTGGACCAGGTTGCCCAGGGCGACATGCCGGTCTATACCGGTCCGCGCGGGGGCGACACGGCACTGGCTGAGCGCTATGGCAGGAATTGACGAAACCCGACGGTTCCTTCCCGTCAACATCGCGGTCCTGACGGTCTCCGACAGCCGCGATCTCGCGACCGACAAATCCGGCAGCACCTTGGTCGAGCGCATCGAGGGCGCCGGCCATCGCGCGGTGCGACGCGCGGTCGTCAAGGACGACCGCGCCGCCATCGAGGCGCAGCTGCGCGCGTGGATCGCCGATCCCGACATCGACGTCGTGCTGGCGACCGGCGGCACCGGCGTGACCGGGCGCGACGTCACGCCCGAGGCGTTCCACGCGGTCTACGAGAAGGAGATCGCCGGCTTCGGCGAGCTGTTCCGCTGGCTCAGCTACCAGAAGATCGGCACCTCGACGATCCAGTCCCGCGCAACCGCCGGCGTGGCGCGCGGAACCTATCTGTTCGCGCTGCCCGGCTCCCCTGGCGCCTGCCGCGACGGTTGGGAGATGATCCTCAGGGACCAGCTCGATTATCGCCATCGGCCCTGCAATTTCGTCGAGCTGTTTCCCCGGTTGCGCGAGCACGAGACCGAAGAGTAAGCCGTGCGATATTGAGTGGTCGCAGTCACCAAGCCAAACGTTCCGGCTGTCAAAATACTTTACAGCAAGGCGCGCCCACTCGAGACGCAGTGCATTAACCTGGTGTTATTGCTCGATTTGGCTTCCATGGCATGATCCTTGCCTCGCCGTGGGACGCAACACCATGGCGTGGCGGGCATTCAGCGCACTGTTATCGGCATAGTGTTCGAAAAGGATGATGAGATGCCGCTTTTCAGCCGGAAGTCTCGCGAGGTTTCGGCCGGTCCGGAAGCCAGGGAATCGGCCACCGCCGCGCCAAGCCGGGAGGATTG
>DATJNS010000036.1:0-4136 GCA_035507915.1 Candidatus Sulfotelmatobacter sp. | reverse complement strand
CGCGCTGCTGCAGTCGCGCGCGCCCGACGACACGCGCGGCCAGGCGGTCAGCCTCTACATGCTGGCGATGCGCGGCGGGCTGTCGATCGGCAGCCTGCTGACCGGCCTGTCGGTCAGCCTGCTCGGCGTGCGCGAGGCGCTCTTGATCAACGGCCTGCTCGCGGTGGCGGCGCAGCTCGCGATCGGCCGCCGCTGGCTGCGCGCGCCGCCGGCGCGCCCGGCGCCGTCGGTCCTTTGATCCACGTCAAGGTCGCGCCGCGGCCGCCGCGCGACGCTGCCGTCATGCGTCGCTCCGCCCTCTCGCGTCTCGCACCCGTCGCGGTCGCGCTGCTGCTGGCCGGCGCGGCCGGCCTCGGCACGGCCGCGCGCGCCCAGGACGGCGGCGACCCGATCGTCACCGCGCGGCTGTTCGCCGAGATCGCGCCCGGCGCGCCGATCGCGGTCGAGCCGCGCGACGACAGCGACGAGAACCTCAAGCTGCGCGACGGCATCGTCGCCGCGCTGCAGGCCCAGGGCCACGCGAGCGTGCCGGCGGCCGGCGCGGCGCTGGTGCTGCGCTTCGCGACCGATCACGTCACCGACACCGTGATGCAGCGCGTCAAGCCGGAGGATCGCCGGCGGGCGCCCGGCGCGCGCTTCCCGATGATCCGCGACGAGCTCGGCACCTCGATGCCGCTGCAGACCCAGACGCCGAGCCCGGTGCGCGAGACCGACTCGGGCGCGGTCAAATACCGCCTGCAGGCGACCCTCGAGGGCCGCGCCGACGGCCAGATCCTGTGGCGCGGCGAGGCGCTCGGCGCGGTCAAGGTCAACGAGACCGACGAGGCCTCGCTCGGCCGCGAGCTGAGCGGCGCCCTGATGGCCGCGTTCGGCCGCACGGTCGAGCGCCAGCCCTGACGCGCGAGATCGCGGCGCGAGGTCGCGGCACGCCGCCCCGCACGCCCGCACGGGCGCGACCGCGGCGCCCCTTGCCCGCGGCCCGGCCGACGCGCTAGGTAGCAGGCACGGTCGCCCGCCGACGGTCGGCGCGCGGGAGTTTTGCAGGATCCCCATGCCCCAGCGCGCCTTGCCCTCCGCCCGATCCCCCGGTCGTTGCCTCGTCGTCGCGCTCGCGCTGGCGATCGCCGCCGTCGCGTCACCGCCCGCGTTCGCGGTCGTCATCGGCGACTCGCAGGCCGGCGCCGCCGCCGCGGCGCGCTGGTGCAGCTCGTGCCACCTGATCGCGCCCGACGCCAAGGGCCCGACGGTGCAGGGGCCGCCCAGCTTCCAGACCATCGCGCGCGAGCGCACGCCCGAGCAGATCCGGGCCTTCCTCGCCCATCCGCACGGGAAGATGCCGCCGATCGAGATCAGCCGCACCGACATCGACGACCTGATCGCCTACATCGACATGCAGCGCTGACGCTGCGCGGCCCTCGCGAGTCGGTTCTCTAAACAAGGACCGTCATGCCCGCGAAAGCGGGCATCCAGGGCCAGGCGCCCCGACATCGCGCACGCGACTCCTGGATCCCCGCTTGCGCGGGGATGACGAGGAGAGGTGGCGATATAAGCAGTGCTGGTCCCGCCCTAGGCCTCGAGCGGCAGGTTGTCGATCAGCCGCACGGCGCCGAGCCGGGCCGCCGCCAGCACGCGGCAGGCGCCGGCGACGCGCGCGACCGGCTCCAGGCCGTCGGCGCGCACCACCGCGACATAGTCGACCGAGCCGAAGCCGGCGCTCAGCAGCGCCGCGACGGCGGCCGCGCGCGCCGGCTCGACGTCGTCCGGCGCGGCGCGCAGCCGGGCGACCAGATCGGCGAGGATGCGGTTCAGCCGGCGCGCGATCGCGATCTCGGCCGCGTCGAGCGCCTGGTTGCGCGACGACAGCGCGAGGCCGTGGCCGTCGCGCACGGTCGGCACCGCCAGGATCTCGGTATCGACGTCGAGATCGCGCACCATCCGGCGGATCACCTGGAGCTGCTGGAAATCCTTCTCGCCGAACGCGGCGACGCGCGGCTCGGCCTGCAGCAGCAGCTTGAGGACGACGGTGGCGACGCCGGTGAAATGGCCGGGCCGCCAGACACCCTCGAGGCCTTGGGTCAGCGCGCCCTCGACCGCGACCGACGTCGTGAAGCCGTCGGGATAGATCGCCGCGACCCCGGGGGCGTAGAGGAGATCGACGCCGGCGGCGGCGAGACGCTGCCGGTCCTCGGCCTCGCGGCGCGGATAGCGGTCGAAATCCTCGTGCGGGCCGAACTGCTTCGGATTGACGAACAGGCTGACGACGACGCGGTCGGCGACCCGGCGCGCCGCCGCGACCAGCGCCAGGTGGCCGTCATGCAGCGCGCCCATGGTCGGCACGAGGCCGAGCCGCTGGCCGGCGCCGCGCCACGCCGCCGTCGCCGCGCGCAGCCCGGCGACGTCGCGCACGGTCGGCATCGCGTCATCCGACATGGCGCCGTCCGATCCCACCGTCGGTCATGGCATGCCCGTGCTCAGCGCCCGCATCGTCGCGTCATCCGCCCCGCCGCTGTCAAGCGTGGCGGCGACGCGGTAGTTTCTCATGTGTGGATGGCCCCCTGCCTGCAAGGACTTTGTGACGTGGGCACGATCGCTTGCGGTCATGTGTCCGGCCTGTGGATGCGGCCCGATAACTGACCGCTGGCCCTGATGGGTTCCGCGAACCGAGGCCTTATCAGTTTGTCGGGGTCTAGACCCCTTGAGACACGGCAGGTTTTCTCGATCCGTCGGGTCGACCGACTATGCCATCACGCTTCATTGCCCTCGCAAGCTTCCAGCCGCGTTGCAGCTCGGCGAGTTACGCCGCTGCTGTCGCGCGTCGGTAGGTATCCTGTTTGGTCATGATCGCCCAGGCGATGCGCGCGGTTTTGTTCGCCAAGGCGACGGCGACGACCAGGCGAGGCTTCCGGCCTCGCAAGGCGATCAACCAGGGATCGACCTTGCCCGCCTTGGAGCGCAGCAGCACGGCGTGGGCGCCGTTGACCAGCAGACGCCTGAGGTAGCTGTCGCCGCGTTTGCTGATCCCGCCGAGGCGCGCCTTGCCGCCGGTGGAGTTCTGCCGTGGCACCAGACCCAGCCAGGCGGCAAACTCCCGGCCACTGCGGAACATGCTCGGCTCTGCCACCGTCGCCGCGACAGCGGTGGCGATGATTGGCCCAATGCCCGGAATGGTCGCCAAGCGCTGGCTGATCGGGTTGGCTTGGTGCCAAACCATGATCTGCGCCTCGATGGCAGCGATCCGGGCCTCGAGCTCGTCGATCTGCTCGGCGATCAACCGCAACACCTGACGTGCCATGCCGGGCATGCGATCGTCCTTCTCGTCTCTGACGACCGTAATCAGCCCCGCCACCTTGTGCAGGCCTTGGGCTGTGATCAGACCGAACTCGGCCAAGTGACCGCGCAGCGCATTGGCCAACATGGTGCGCTGCCGAACTAGGAGTTCGCGCCCGCGGTGCATCAGCAGCGCCGCCTGCTGTTCTGACGTCTTTATCGCTACGAAACGCATCGACGGCCGCCTGACCGCCTCGCAGATCGCTTCGGCGTCGGCGGCATCGTTCTTGTTGCGCTTCACGTAGGCCTTCACGTACTGCGGCGGCATGGGCCGCACCTCATGGCCGAGCGTCTGCAGCTCGCGCCCCCAGTAATGTGCCGTCGCGCACGCCTCCATACCGATCAGACAGCGCGGCAACTTGGCAAAGAATGCGAGCACTTGGCCGCGCCGTAGCCGCTTGCGCAACACTGCAGCCCCCGTCACATCAATGCCGTGGACTTGAAAGACGTTCTTGGCCAGGTCCAGCCCAACCGTCGTAATCTTGCCCATGGATGGTCCCCGTTGCTGGTGATCTTCGACGACCACCACTTTGGCACTCAGATGCCGTCAGGGGGCCATCCACCCCATCAGTTTGAAATCTGGCGCCGCTGATCGCCGGTTCCCGGATTGGCCGCGCGGTGCCATATTGCGACCGTGACCAGCCCTATCGCCATCGTCGTTGCCGGCTTGATTATCGGCGCCGCGATCCTGATCGTAGGACGCTGGGCGATCATGCCGCGCGAGACCGACCTAAACGGATTTTACCGGTTGGACCGGTGGACGGGTCAGGTCAAGATCTGCGTCGCCTTCCCGGACCACGAAATGATCT
>DATJNS010000035.1:0-23403 GCA_035507915.1 Candidatus Sulfotelmatobacter sp. | reverse complement strand
GATCGCCGCGGGTGCGGTCGCGCTCGTGATGCGGCGCCTGCCGGCGGCCATCGAGCGCGGCGAGGTCGGGCCCGCGCTGGTGCTGGCGGCGGCGCAGCTCTCCTGCGGCATCCTGAACGCCGCGGCGATGGCGGGATAGCGGCGGCACCGTGCCGTCCGCCGATCCGTCATGACGACCCTCGACCGCATCACGCCGGCCGGGAAGTTGCGCGCGCGCAGCGCCGCGGCGTTGCGTGCCGACGGCTCGAAGGCGTGGACGACCAGCGCCGGGTTGAGCGCCAGCGCGGCCGCGGTCCAGTCGCCGGTATGGGCGCCGACGTCGAAGACGACGCGGCAGCTCGGGATCGTGGCGGACAGCAACGCCAGCTCGCCGTTGGTCGCCATGTCGGAATTGCCGGTACCGTCGCAGCGCGCGACGTAATCGCGGCAGGCGAGGTACAGCGCGTCGTCGCGCCGGGCGCGCGGCAGGGCTGCCGCCAGGGCGACCGGATCCTCCGCCGCGTCCGCCATGATGTTCGACCGTCCGCCGGGCTACTGCCGACGCGCCAGCGCGAGGCCGAGGCCGGACGCGATCAGGAGCGTGCCGGTCACGCGGTTGCGCAGGCGCATCAGCGCCTGGGTTCGGAGCAGCGGCCGCAGCCGCGCGGCGCCGAGGCACCACGCGCCGTCGAGCACGATCGCGAGGGCGAGGAAGCTCGCGCTGAGCAGCACGAGCTGGGGCATCAGCGGCGCCGTCGGGTCGACGAACTGCGGCAGGAAGGCAGCGTAGAAGAACAAGGTCTTGGGGTTGGTCAGCGACACCAAAAAACCCTGCCAGTACATACGCCAGGCGGCGCCGCGCGGCGGCGCCACCAGGGCGAGCGGCGCCGGCGCTTTGAGCCAGTGGGCGACGCCGAGCCACAAGAGATAGGCGACGCCGATCCAGCGCAGCCAGTCGAACCAGGCGGCCAGCACCAGCATGGCCGACGTCATGCCGAGCACCGTCAGGGTCAGCTGCACGACCATCGCCGAGCTCGTGCCCGCCACCGTCACGAGCGCATAGCGCGCGCCGTAGCTCAGGCTGTTGGCGACGATCAGCGAGACGTTGGGGCCGGGGATCAGGATCAGGATCACGCTCGCCAGCACGAACGCCAGATAAAGCTGTATCGACACGACGCTCTCCCCCGCCAGACCGCTCCGGCCCGGTCGACAGGCTAGCGCAGTTTGGCGACGCGCGCAGCCCGGGCGCGGCAACCGCGCGCCGGCGTGCCGCGTTGTCTGCGGGGTTCCACATCTCGGAAGGAAACAACAACATGACGCGACGCAGCAAAAGCTGGAGTCTCGGGTCGGTTCTGGTCGCCGGTCTGGCCGCCGGATGCCTGATGGTGGGGATGGCCGGGCTGGCGGGCGCGCCGGCCGTGGCGGCGGACGTGTCGGTCGGGGTCGGCCCGGGCGGCATCGCGTTCGGCTACGCCGACGGTTACTGGGATCGCGGCCACAACTGGCACGCCTGGCGCAATCACGAGGAGATGGAGCACTGGCGGGCCGAGAACCGCGAGCACTACTACGCGTGGAACCACGATCGCGACCACGACCACGGCTGGCGCGACAAGGAGCGCTATTGGGAGCATCACTGAGCGCCGATCGCATGCGAGCCTGGGCGCGATCCCGCGCAAAGGCGTAACTTGATCCATGTCAAGGTCGGTTTCGGAACGACCTTTATTCTTTGATCCTCCAGAAACGTCGGTTCTTTGGAGGATGACATGGCACGAGCATTGGTCACGACCGTGATGCTGGGCACGCTGCTGCTGGCGGGCGCCGCCTTCGCGGCGGACAGCAAGAACGCCGGCAAGGGCGAGGCGGCAGGCAATGCCGCACCGGGCATGCCCGCGCCCGCCGTCACGCCCGCGCCGACACCCGGCGCCGGCGCTCCGGGCACGCCCGCCGCAGCCACCGACACGCATCACAAGGACAAGCACTGACCGACGAAGGATGAAGCGCTCGTCGCGGCGGGCGCTTCATCCTTCGTAGTGTCGAGCGTCGCGTGCAGCGCCTGCACGGCGCCGCGCGGCGCGCGCCCGGGGTCGCTGCTCGACGGCGAGCGCTCTGCTTAGGCCGACGGCTGGGCGCGTCCGACCGCGCCCGCCGGCGGCGCGCTGCGGCGCATGTCGCCGGCCTCGAGCTCCTCGACCGAGCGGCCCGCGGTCTCGGGCGCGAAAGCGGTCACGATCACGAGGGCGGTCAGGCCGAGCACGGTGATGATCGCCATCGTGTCCGCGATGCCGAACCGATCCACCAGCACGGGGAAGATCGCGGTCCAGATCACGCCGCCGAGCAGGCGGCCGCCCAGGCCCTCGACCGTGGATTGACCGACGGCGCGGATCGCCGTCGGGTACTGCTCCGCGTACCACATCTTATATGACGGCGCCGAGCCCGACGACGCGAACAGGAACAGCGAGGCCCAGCCCATCATCACGATGGGGTCGGAGCTCTGGCCGAACATGTAGGCGCCCGCCAATGCCACCAGGGTGAACAGCGCGTAGGTGCGCTTGCGCCCGAGCAGGTCCGACGTCACGCCGTTGAGGATCTTGCCGGGGATCTGCGAGCTCGTGACCATCAAGGACAGGATGAAGGCGTTCGACAGGCCGATCGACTTCGCCTCGAACAGCGACGGGATGTAGTTCACCGCGACGTAGAACAGCGCGAACGTCCCGAAGGCGCCGCTGATCATCGCCAGCGTGCGCGCGACATAGGTCGGCCGCCAGACCTCGAGCACGGCGCGCCAGCCGGCGCGCGGACGTTCGCCGCTGAGCGCCGCTTCGAGCTCGGCGCTCATCATCGGCTCCGGCAGCGCCGCGCCGATCAGCCGCTCGACGCGATCCTCGAGCACGGCGACGATGCGCTCGGCCTCGTCGTGGCGGCCGACGCGGCTCAGCCAGCGCGGCGACTCCGGCAGGAACCGCCACAGCACCCAGACATAGACGATCGGCAGCCCGGCGATCACGAGGAAGATGCGCCACGAGACGTCGGGCGCGAAATGCGGCACGACGACCAGGCCGAGGATCGGCGCGGCGATATAGCCGATGCCGAGCGCCGACTCCATGAGGCCGGCGAAGGCCGCGCGCGTGCGCGCCGAGACCAGCTCGGAGACGAGCGCGTAGGGCATGATGAAGGTCGGCGCCATACCGAGCCCCGAAAGGCCGCGCAGGACCAGCAGGGTCGTGTAGTTGGGCGCCGCCGCGGCGGCCATCGTCAGGCCGGAGAACCACAGCATGCCGCCGACCAGCACGATCTTGCGCCCGAAGCGGTCGGCCATCAGGCCGGTCGGGATCACGCCGAGCGTGATGCCGATCGCCGACGAGGCGGCGAGCATGCCGACCTCGATCGGGCTGAGCTTCATCAGCGGCTTCAGCACCGGCAGGATGATCGACAGGCTGCCGATGTCGAGCGCCTCGACGACCAGCGCCCCCGACAGGAGGAGGACGAACAGGCAGGTGTAGCGCGTCGTCGGCAGCCGCTGCAGCCGCGCCGACAACAGCAGCGACTCGCGGGTGGGCGTGGCCATGGGTTTCCTCCGTCGGTGCGCCGTTCCGGCGCTTGTTTCGATGAACGTGTGGTGCGCCGCGCGGCGCGCCCGGCCGGCGCGCCGCGTGCGGCGAGGCGTCGATCAGACCGGCTTCGAGCCGCAGATCTGGGTGCGGTGCATGACGCGGCTGGCGCGGTCGTCGAACTCGTCGCGCCGGTGCATGACGCAGCGATTGTCCCAGATGATCAGGTCGCCCGGGCGCCATTGCTGGGTCCAGGTGAACGCCGGCTGGGTCGCGTGCGCCCACAAGGCATCGAGCAGCGCCTCGCTCTCGGCGACCTCGAGCCCGACGATGTAGGCGTTGCGCCGGCGGCCGAGGAACAGCGCCTTGCGGCCGGTCGCCGGATGGGTGCGCACGATCGGATGGCGCGCGCCGACGGTCTGGCGCGGGTCGGTCAACTCGGCGAAGCCGCGGCGCAGCTCGCCCGCGCTGTTGCGGCTGGCGTCGTGGATGCACGTCATGCCGGCGACGCGCGCGCGCAGATCGGCGGGCAAGGTGTCGTAGGCGCGGTACATGTCGGCGAAGCTGGTGTCGCCGCCGGCCGGCGGCACCTCGATGGCGTAGAGCGCGCTCGCGGTCGGCGGTTCCGGATTGTACGACATGTCGGTGTGCCAGAAGGACTCGGCGTTGCCGAGCGAGCCGATCGCCTTGCCGTCGATCTTCACGTTGGAGATCACGGTGACGTACTCGCGCGCCTCGGGCGCGACGTCGAGCCGCGGGTCGTGGGTCATCGCCTGACCGGCGGCGCGGATCGGCACCTTGTCGAGCTGCCCGAAGCGCGCGCTGAAGCGCATCAGCTGGCCGTCGTCGAGGACCTGGTTGCGCGCGCGCAGCACCAGGTGCTTGTGCCAGGCGGTCTCGATGCGCGCGAACGTCGCGTCGTCGAGGCGGGCGAGGTCGACGTTCTCGAGGTCGGCGCCGAGCGCGGCGCCGGTCGGCACCACGCGCAATTCATCCAGCACCTGCGTGTCGGGCATTTGCGAGTTTCCTCTCGATGTTGCTTGCGCCATGCCGCCGGGAGGGGTCGGCAGGGACAAGTGGCGAGCGCAACATGGCCAAGCGGCCGGCGCCTGACAACAGATTGTTTTTGTACCCTGGCTTAGTTTAATTTGAAGCCGATGCCGCGCAGCCTGCCGCCGTTGAACGCCTGCCGCTCGTTCGAAGCCGCCGCCCGCCATGCCAGCTTCGCGCGCGCCGGGGAGGAGCTGCACGTCACCGCGGCCGCGGTCAGTCACCAGGTCAAGCAGCTCGAAGGCTGGCTCGGCCACAAGCTGTTCCACCGCAGCCACAACGGCCTGGCGCTGACCGAGCGCGGCCGTGCTTTCTTGCCCGCGGTGCGCGAGGGCTTCGCGCAGATCACCAAGGGCGTCGAGGCGATCTCGAGCACGACCATCGCGCCCCCCCTGGCGATCTCGGTCGCGCCCAACTTCGCGCTCAAATGGCTGATCCCGCGCCTCGGCACGTTCGCCCAGGCGCATCCGGCGACGCGCATCGAGCTGGTCAACCGTCCCCAGACGCCCGACTTCTCGCGCGACCGCTTCGACGTCGCGATCCGCCATCTCGACAGCGGCGTCGCCGGCGAGGCCGGTCCCGACGTGTGCTTCGATCTCCTGTTCCCCGGCGACACGACGCCGGTCGCGAGCCCGGCCCTGATCCGCAGCGCGCGGCTGCGCCGGCCGGGCGATCTCGCCCGCTGCACCTTGCTCCACGTGACGCAGCAGCCCGACGACTGGGCGCGCTGGCTCGCCGGCGCCGGCGCGACGGGCATCGACGCGACCAAGGGGCCGCATTTCGACAGCTACGCGCTCACGGTCGAGGCGGCGGCGAGCGGCTGGGGCGTCGCCCTGGCGCGCGAGGACTTCATCTTCGGCGACCTCGAGTCCGGGCGGCTGCTGGCGCCGTTCTCGCACCGCCTGGCGAGCCGCCGCGCCTGGTTTCTGGTGTCGTTCCGCGATCCGCCGGCGCACGTCGCGGCGTTCCGCGATTGGCTGCTCGGCCAAGCGCGCGCCAGCCGCGCGACCGCCAAGCCTCCGCGCGCCAGCCGCGCGACCGCCAAGCCTGCGCGCGCCAGCCGCGCGACCGCGCCGGCGACGCGCGCCCGGCCCCGAGCGCGCCGCTAAGCTCCGCTTAATCCCGGGCCGGCTAGCGTGGCGCCATGTCCGTCGTCGCCGCGACCGGGCCGCAGCTGCCCGGCGCGATCCGCGAGCCGAGGTTGAAACGGCTCTACGAGTACTGGTGCAGCGTGCGCGGCGGTCGGCGCATGCCGGCGCGCCGCGACATCGATCCGCTCGACTTCCCCTACGTGCTCGGCAACCTGATGCTGATCGAGGTGCGGCGCGACCCGCTGCGCTTCTGGGTGCGTCTGCACGGCACCGAGATGGTCGCCCGCGCGCGCTACGACCTGACGCACAAGTTCCTCGACGAGCTGCCGATCAGCGAGTTCCGCGACTACACGATCGCGCGCTGCCGCGAGCTCGTCGCGGCGCCGCAGCCGATGTGGGTCGAGCACGACCGCGAGCTCGACGGCCGCATCTTCCGCTACCAGGCGCTGTGGCTGCCGCTGTCGGACGACGACAGCACGGTCTCGATGCTGATGTGCGCGCTGTTCTACGACGACGCCCGCGCGCCGCGCGCGCTCTGACGCGCTACTGCGCGGCGACCGACGGCGATTGGCGCGGCGCGGGGTTGAGCTCGCGCAGGCGCGGCATGACCTCCTGGGCGAACAGCGTGATGTTGGCGACCGTGTCGGCGTGGTCGAGCTTGCCGCCCTGGCCGAACATCAACAGGTGGCCGAAGCCGCCGACCTGGTCGTTGAGCGCCTTGATCTGGTCGTAGACGTCGTCGGGCGTGCCGGCGAACGCGGTGCCGGCCTCGACGAACTGCTCGATCGTGGCGGTCGTCTGGTCGATCGGGTTGCCCTGGCGGTCGCGCACGAAGCCGCCGCGCTTGCCCTTCAGCGCCGCGACGTTGGCGGCGATCGAGTTGTAGCCCGGCGGGTTGGTGAACGGCTCGAGCACGAGCGGCGCCGTGCGGACGTAGTCGGCCGCGATGTCGGCGCGCCGCAGGCCCTCGGCGCGCGTGGCGCCGACGCCGACCACCGCGGCGTAGGCGAAGCGGTCGGGTCCCGCCGTCCAGCCGAGCTCCTGCGCGCGCGTGCGGTAGGCGTCGAACATCGGTCCGGCGCCCGAGCCCGACAGCAGGGTGCCGAGGACGTGGCCGCGCTCGGCGGCCATGCGGCCGGTGTCGAGGCTGAGCCCGGTCATCCACACCGGCGGCGTCGGCTGCTGGAACGGCCGCGGCCAGATGTTGACGTTGCGGTAGTGGAAGAACTCGCCCTCCCAGTTGAACGGCCCGTCGGTCGTCGACATCGCCTTGAGGATCAGGTCGTGCGCCTCCCAGTAGCGCCGCATCAGGTTGGCGGGATTGCTGTTGGCCGGCGCGATCTCGTAGGGCGCGCCTTTGACCAGGCCCATCTCGAGCCGGCCGCCCGACAGCACGTCGAGCCACGCCATCTCCTCGGCGACGCGCACCGGGTCGGGCCGGTTGGCGATCGGCGTGCCGAGCGACAGCAGGCGCGCATGCTTGGTCTCGCGGGCCAAGATCGCGAGCGCCATCGGCACCGAGATGGTCAGGCAGGTCGACGTGCTGTGGTGCTCGTTGACCATGATGTCGAGCCCGACCTCGTCGCATAGCGCGAACTCGTCGAGATGGCGGTTGAGCAGGGTGTGGCCGATCGCGGGGTCGTAGTTCGAATTCGGCAGCACGACGCGCAGCGAGCCGCGCTTCAGCCCCTCGTTCCACGCCAGCGGATAGGCCATCTCGGAGAAGTACCAGACGCGCATCGCGCTTCTCCTTGCTAGGGTCCGTCGACGAACGCGGCGAGCCGGCGCACGAACTCGTCGGGCTGCTCCCAATGCGGGAAGTGGCCGGCGTTCGGGATCACGTCGAGGCGCGCGCCCGGGATCGCCTGGCGCCAGCCCTCGCCGTAGCGCGGCGTGACGATGCCGTCCGCGGCGCCCCACAGCAGCAGGGTCGGCAGGTCGATGCGGTGCAGCCAGCGCCTGAGCCGCGGGTCGTGCATGTAGGGCTTCCAGCCATAGAGCGCGAAGGCCTCGCGGCCGCGCACGATGGCGGCGAGCGCGGCGTCGGGCAGCGCGGTGAAGTCGACCTCGCCCTTGGCCGGATCGGCCCAGGCGCGCGCGAGATAGTCGGCGCGCGTCATGGCGTGCATGTCGGCGATGTCGCGCGTCTCGCGGTCGCCCAGCTTGATGCCGAGCGGCGCCGCCAGCACCAGGCGCGCGAACGGTCCGCGCGCGCGCACCATCATCTCGGCGGCGATCCAGCCGCCCAGGCAGGCGCCGACCAGCACCGCATCGTTCAGCTCGAGCGCGCGCGCGAGATCGAGATAGAGGTAGGCGAGGTCGCCGACCCCGCCGGCGCCGCCGTCGAGCAGCGGCGAGTTGCCGTAGCCCGGATGATGCGGCGCGATCACGCGGTAGCGCCGCGCCAACAGGTCGAGCCACGGTCGCTCGGGCGCCAGCCCCTCGCCGGCATGCAGGAACAGGAGCGCGCGACCTTCGCCCCGCTCGACCACCTCGAGCGTCGTGCCGGCGACGGGGATGCTGCGCGTCGTCATGCGCCCTTTCACCCTCCTCCCTTGAGGGGGAGGGTTGGGGAGGGGGGTGTCTCACCCCATGGCGGGCCGTATCGTTGGATGTTCATCGACCACATGTTACCGACTCAGGTGACCGTGCTCCGCCATCACCCCCCACCCAAACCCTCCCCCTCAAGGGGGGAGGGGACGCGATGGACGGGCAGCGCATGAAATCACCCGAGCTGCTGGCGCGCCTCGGCGACCTGGTCGCTCAGCGCCTTGAGGAGGCGCGCCTCGGGCGAGGGGGCGCAGTTCGCGTAGCCGCAGCCGAGCGCGCGCAGCTCGGCCGCCGTGCGCGGGAACGCCGGGTGATTGACCGGCAGCGCGAGCTTGGCGCCGGCGCCCTTGGCGAGCGCCTTGCGGACGCGCTCGATCGCCGCGCCGAGCAGCGCATGGTCGCGCTCGCCGCTGACGCCGAGCGCGCGCGACATGTCGGACGGGCCGACCGCGACGATGTCGATGCCCGGGACCGCGGCGATCTCGTCGATCTGATCGAGCGCGTGCAGGTCCTCGATCATCACGGCGAGCGAGATCTCGCGGTTGGAGCTGGCGATGTGCTCCTTCAGCGGCACCTTGCCGTAGTCCGACGCGCGGCTGGCGCCCGCCATGCCGCGCTCGCCCTCGGGCGGATAGCGCACCGCCTTGACGGCCTCGCGCGCGGCCTCGGCGCCGGTGATGTGCGGCACCTGGATGCCCTGCACCCCCATGTCGAGCAGGCGCAGGATGAAGGCGGGGTCGAAGCCGGGCGGCCGCACGATCGGCGTGATGCCGACGCGCTCGGCCGCCATCACCATCAGCTGCACGTCGCGCAAGTCGAAGCTGGTGTGCTCCATGTCGATGAAGGCGGCATCGAAGCCGGCGTGGCCGATCAGCTCGACGATCTGCGCGTCGGCGATGCCGCCGACATAGGTGCCGAGCGCGAGCCCGCCCTTGCGCATGATGCGCTTGACGCGGTTCTCCTGCATGGGCGCGCGCCGCCGCTAGGCGGTGTGCTTGCGGACGAACGCCTTCATGGCGTCGAGCGCCGGCTTGGCGAACGGCGCGTCGGGCTTGCCGGTCATGAACTGGTGGTTGCACTTCGGATAGAGCACGAGCTCGCCCTTGCCGCCGGCCTTGACGTAGTCGGCGACGAACTTGCGCATGAGCTCGACCGGCACCCACTCGTCGGCGTCGCCGCCGAACACCAGCGCGGGCGGCAGCGCGACCGTCTCGCCGCGCTCGAGCATCAAGGGCGGGCTGCCCTCGCTCATCGCGGCCTCGGTGACCCAGAAGGCGTCGTGGTTGGCGACCACGCCGGCGTTCTTCGCCTGCTTGGCGAGGTTGTAGCGCAACAGCGGGTCGAGCACGCCCCAGCCCGAGATCACCCAGGCCTGCGTCGCGTCGACGCCGGTCGGTCCGGTCAGCGCGCAGTAGCGCGGGTCGTGCGGCCGCATGCCGGCGAGCAGCACGACGTGGCCGCCGCTCGACGTGCCCCACGAGCCGACCCACTCGGGCCGGCTGCGGAAGTTCTTGGCGTTGGCCTTGAGGAAGCGCACGCCGAGATTGACGTCCTGCAGCAGCGCGGGATAGGGCGCGACCGGCGGCATGCGGAAATCGATCGACAGCACGACGATGCCGCTCTCGGCGAGCGCCTTCGCCATGTAGTCGTTGTCGGTGCGGTCCTTGCTGGTCCAGGCGCCGCCGTGCACCTGCAAGCCGGCGGGGAACGGCCCGCTGCCGCTCGGTTGGTAGAGCCGGGCCAGCATCGCCTTGCCGTCCTGGCGCTGGTACTCGATGTCCTCGACCGTGACGTCGTGCTTGGAACGGGTCTCGACCGTATCCATCGCCGGCTTCCTCCCAAATCGTGCGGATGCCCCATCCTAACCGCCGGCGGCGCGGCGTGCTAGGCTGGCGCGCCACGAGGCAGGAGGAGCCGACGTGTCGGCCAAATCGACCAATAGCACGACGAAAGGCGCGCCCCCGAGCACGCCGAAGAGCACACCCCCGAAGACGACGAAGAGCGCGCCGAAGAAAGCCGCCAAGCCGGCAGCCAAAGCGGCGGCCGCCGCCGCGCCGGCGCCGGCCGGACCGGCGGCCGCGCTCGCCGCCGAGCAGGCCAAGCTGCCCGGGCTCGAGGCGGCGCTCGCCGCAGCCGAGAGCGCGGCCGACACCGCCAAGTCGGCGCTCGGCCGGATCGAGCGGCGCGTCAACGTCGTCGGCAAGTCCGGGCTCGGCGGCGCGTTCGCGCAGCACGGCGGCCAGGCGCGCCTGCTCGAGGACCGGCTGCGCTTCGCGCGCGCCCGGCTCGCCGCCTGCCGCGCCGCGATCGCGCGCCTGCAGGCCGAGCTCGGCGCCGACAAGAGCTGATGCCAATCAATCAGGAGGAAACCCGCATGCCGCGCATCGACCCGATCAAGGCCAAGACCGATCTCGCCGCCGAGGACCAGCACGTCGCCGACGACGTCCTGAAGGTGTTCGGCAGCATAAGGGGACCGTTCAGCATGCTGCTGCACAGCCCGAAGCTGGCCGAGCGCGTCCTCAAGCTGGTGACGTTCTATCGCGACCAGACCGTGGTCGAGGCGAAGCTGCGCTCGGTCGGCATCCTCGCCGCGGTGCGCGAGCGCGAGGCCGCCTACGTGTGGTCGGCGCAGGTCGGCGCGGCGCGCCGCAACGGCCTCGACGACACGGTGATCGACCTGTTGCGCGCCAAGGGCGACCCGGCGTCGCTGTCGGCCGAGGAGCGCGACGTCGTGACCTACGCGCGCCAGCTGATGCGCACCAACAAGGTCGAGCCGGCGGTGTTCGACCGGCTCAAGCAGCGCTTCGGCGTCAAGTGGATGGTCGAGTTCACCGCGGCGATCAACTACTTCGCGTTCCTCTCCGGCGTCGTCAACGCCTTCGAGGTCGCCGCGCCGCCCGACGGCGACAAGCTCCCGGCGTAGCGGACGCCGCGATCGTCATTGCGAGCGAAGCAAAGCAATCCAGGAGTCACGCGACGGGCCTCTGGATTGCTTCGTCGCTGCGCTCCTCGCAATGACGACGAAGACGAGCTCAGCGTCCTCTGCGTTTTCTCTGCGCCCTCGGCGGCAAAATAACGACGCCGCTGTTAGAACCCGCCTCAGTCCGCGTGGATGTTGGCTTCCTTGATCAGCGCGCCCCAGCGGTCGAGGTCGGAGCGGAACAACGCGGCGAGCTCCTCGGGGCTGGTGCCGTAGGCGTCGAGGCCCTGGGCGGCGAGCTTGGCGTGCACGTCGGGATCGTGCGCCGCGGCGACGATCGCCTGGTTGGCCTTGGCGAGGATCGCCGGCGGCAGATGCGCCGGTCCCGAGATGCCGTACCAGGTGCGCGCCTCGAAGCCCGGATAGCCGAGCTCGGCGACGGTCGGCAGCTCCGGCGCGAGCGCCATGCGCTGTTCGCCCGTCACCGCCAGCGCGCGCAGCGAGCCCGCCTTGATCTGCGGCAGCGCCGACAGCGGGTTGTCGAACATCATGTTGACCTGGCCGGCGAGCAGCGCGGTGGTCGCCGGCGCTGCGCCGGTGTAGGGCACGTGCAGGATGTCGATGCCGGCGGCGCGCTTGAACAGCTCGGCGGCGAGATGGGTCGGCGAGCCGGCGCCGCCCGCCGAGCCGAACGTGATCTCGCCGGGATGCGCCTTGGCGAGCGCAACCAGCTCGGCGAGGCTGGTGGCCTTGACCGACGGATGCACGACGACGACCAGCATGTAGGATGCGATCTCGCTGATCGGCGTCAGCTCGGTGAACGGGTCGTAGCCGGGATCGGACGTCAGCGCGACGTTGATCACCACCGCCGCGCTGTGCAGCAGCAAGGTGTAGCCGTCGGGCGCCGCCTTGGCGACCACGCGCGCGCCGATCGAGCCCGACGCGCCGCCGCGGTTCTCGATCACGATCGGCTGGCCCCACGCCACCTCGAGCTTGGGCGCGAACAGCCGCCCGAGCGCGTCGGCCGGCCCGCCGGGCGGGTAGGGCACGATCACGTGGACCGGCCGGGTCGGCCAGTCCGCCGCCGCCGCCGGCAGCGCGAGACCGAGGAGGAGGAGGATCGGGAGGGCGATGCGTTTCATCGTTCCAGTCTAGGCGTCATTGCGAGCGAAGCGAAGCAATCCAGAGTCGCGTGACGGCCGGCTGGATTGCTTCGTCGCTGGCGCTCCTCGCAATGACGGAACAGAATGTGCGCGAGACCAGAAACCGAGGGAGGAGAGCGATGCGCTTCACGGGGCGGGTGGCGCTGATCACGGCGGGCGCCAGCGGCATCGGGCGCGCGACCGCCGACATCATGGCGCGCGAGGGCGGCACCGTCGTGATCGCGGACAACGACAAGGCGCGGCTCGAGGCTGCGGTGGCGCAGCTCACCGCCGCCGGCGGCAAGGCGCACGGCCGCCACATCGACGCGATGAACGAGGCGCAGGTCGACGCCACGGTGGCGGCGGTCGCCGAGGAGCACGGCGCGCTCGACATCCTGGTCAACGCGGTCGGCGGCAGCACCATCATCCCGAAGCCGAGCCGGCCGGTCGAGGAGCTCGGCTTCGCCGAGTGGCAGCGGCTGATCGCCTTCAACCTCGACGCCACGTTCCTGTGCACCCACGCGGCGGTGCCGGTCATGAAGCGCCAGCGCCGCGGCAAGATCGTCAACCTCGCCTCGATCGCCGGGCGCGGGCTCAGCCTGTCGAGCAGCAGCGCCTACGCGACCGCGAAGGGCGGCATCATCGCGTTCACCCGCAAGCTGTCGCTCGAGCTCGGGCCGTTCGGCATCACGGTCAACGCGATCGCGCCCAGCCTGACCTTGACCGAGCGCATCCGGCCGCACTGGAACCAGCGCAGTCCGGAGGACCAGGCGGCCGAGATCGAGCGCACGCCGCTGAAGCGCGTCGCCGAGGCGCCCGATCAGGCCAAGGTGATCTGCTTCCTCGCCTCGAGCGATGCCGACTTCGTCACCGGCCTCACGATCGACGTCACCGGCGGGTTGTCGTCGCCGGGCTCCTGACCTCGCGCGCTCACTCCGCGCGGATGTGGGCGTCCTTGACGATCTGGCCCCACTTCTCGGTGTCGGCGCGCAGCGTCGCGCCGAACTCGGCGGGCGTGTTGCCGACCGGCTGGGCGGCGAGCGCGGCCAGGCGCTCGCTGAGCTCGGGCCGCTTGATGGTCGCCGCGACGTCGGTCGCGATCTTGGCGAGCACGTCGGGCGGCGTCGCCGCCGGCGCCACCATGCCGAACCAGTTGGTGAGCTGATAGCCCGGCACGGTCTCGCCGACCGTCGGCACCGACGGCAGCAACGGCGAGCGCGTCGCGTCGAGCACGGCGAGCGCCTTCAGCTTGCCGGCCTGGATGTAGGGCAGGCCCTGCACCAGGCTGTCGAAGGTCAGCGACACCTGGCCGCCCAGCAGATCCTGGAAGCTCGGTCCGCTGCCCTTGTAGGGCACGTGCACGATGTCGATGTGGGCCATGCGCTTCAACAGCTCGCCGGCGAGATGCGGCGCGCCGCCCGAGCCCGACGACGAGAAGTTGATCGTGCCGGGATGCGCCTTGGCGAGCGCGATCAGCTCGGCGATCGAGTTGGGCGCGAAGCCGGGATAGGCCATCGCGCCCAGGGTCACGTTGACGAGCTGGCTGACCGGCGCGAAGTCGCGCAGCGGGTCGGTGTGCATGCGATAGAGGTGCGGGTTGACGGCGAGGTTGCCCATCGTGCCGACCAGCAGGGTGTAGCCGTCGGGCGGCGCGGCGGCGGCGGCCTCGGTGCCGATCACGCCGGCGGCGCCGGCGCGGTTGTCGACGAACACCTGCTGATGCCACAGCTCGCCGAGCGGCTGGGCGACCAGGCGCGCGACGATGTCGGTGCCGCCGCCGGGCGGGAACGCCACGATGATGCGCACCGGATGGGTCGGGAACGGCTCGGCGCGCGCGCCCAGCGCCGCCACGAGCAGCGCCGCTGAAACAAGCAACCATGGACGTCTCATCGGCCCAGCCTCGCCAGCATTGCGGGATCGGTGCGCGCGCCGGCGACCGCGTCGGGCGCGAACACGCGGTCGAGCGCCGCGAGGGTCGCGGGCGATGGCGCGAGCGCGGCCGCGCCGGCGTTCTCCTCGAGCCGGCCGACTTGGCCGGTGCCGGCGATCGGCACGATGTCGGGCCCGCGCGACAGCAGCCAGGCGAGCGCGAGCTGCGCCGGCGTGACGCGCTCGGCGGCGGCGAGCCGGCCGAGCTCGGCGACCAGCGCCGCGTTGCGCGCGAGATTGGCGTCCTGGAAGCGCGGCATCAGGCGCCGGCGGTCGCCCGGCGCCAGGCTCGCGGCGCTCGTGATCGCGCCGGTGAGAAAGCCGCGACCGAGCGGGCTGTAGGCGACGAAGCCGATGCCGAGCGCGCGGCAGGTCGCCAGGATCTCGCGCTCGACGTCGCGCGTCCACAGCGAGTACTCGCTCTGCAGCGCCGCGATCGGATGCACCGCGTGGGCGCGCCGGATGGTCTGCGCGCCGGCCTCGGAGAGCCCGAGATGGCGCACCTTGCCCTGCGCGACCAGGCGCGCCATCGCGCCGACCGTGTCCTCGATCGGTACCGCCGGATCGACGCGGTGCAGGTAGTAGAGATCGATGGTGTCGATGCCGAGGCGCTTCAGGCTGGCGTCGCAGGCCTGGGGCACGTACTCGGGCCGGCCGTTCTCGGCCGCCGAGCCGTCGGCCAGGCGCAGATTGCCGAACTTGCTCGCGACCAGGTAGCGCGCGCGGTGGCCCTTGAGCGCGCGGCCGACGATCTCCTCGTTGCGGCCCTTGCCGTAGGCGTCGGAGGTGTCGAGGAAGTCGATGCCGAGCTCGGGCGCGCGCCGCAAGGTCGCCATCGCCTCGTCGGCCGTCGGCTCGCGCCCGCCGTACATCGGCGTGAAGCTCAGGCAGCCGAGCCCGAGCGCCGACACCTCGAGCGAACCCAACCTGCGCCGCTGCATCTCGCGCTCCTCCCGATCTCTTTATAGAAGGAATTCGCCGCGCCGGCACAGGGGGGCATGGCTGAGTGGTCGTCATTGCGAGCGAAGCGAAGCAATCCAGGAGTCGCGCGACGGTCCTCTGGATTGCTTCGTCGCTGCGCTCCTCGCAATGACGATCCCCTGCGCCCTCTGCGCAACCTCGGCGTCCCGCGTTGAAATCGTGCTTCGCCGCTACGCCCGCAGGATGGCGGCGGCGGCGTCGGCGGCGACCTGGCATCCGAGCACGAGGTCGGCCTCCGACGTGTCCTCGGCGACGTCGTGGCTGATGCCGCGGATCGAGGGCACGAACAGCATCGCGCTCCGCATGTGGCGCGACAGCACCATGGCGTCATGGCCGGCGGCGCTGTGCAGGCGCTTGACCAGCCCGGGCGCGCGGCGCTCGCCGGCGCGTGCGATCAGGTCCTGGAAGCCGGCGTCCATCGGCGCCGGCTCGGTGCGGCGCGGCTGGGTCATCGCGACGCGGCACGGGCCGGCCGCGTTGGTCTCGGCGAGCAGCGCGGTCAGCGCCGCCTCGAGCGCGTCGAGCCGCTGCGTGTCGGGGTCGCGATACTGCAGGGTCAGCTCGGCGTGGCCCGGGATCACGCTGGGCGAGCCCGGCTCGAGCAGCGCCTTGCCGAACGTCCACACCGTGTCGGGCCCGGCGACGTCCTTGAACGCGCCGCCGAGCTTGCTCGCGAACTCGAACAGCGCGACGCCGGCGTCCTTGCGCAAGGGCATCGGCGTGGTGCCGGCGTGGTTCTGCTCGCCCGTGAACACCGCGACGCCGCCGCGGATGCCGACGATCGCGGTGACGACGCCGATGCGCTTCTGGTCGCGCTCGAGGGTGCCGCCCTGCTCGACATGCGCCTCGAGATAGCCCGTATAGCGGCCGGGCTCGAGGCGGATCACCGGCGCGCCGTCGAGGCCGGCCGTCCTGAGCGCGTCGGCCAGCGCGACGCCGTCGCGGCCCTTCGCGCCGGCGACGTCGGCCGGGTCGAGCTCGCCCGCGAAGGCGCGGCTGCCCAGGAAGCCGATCGGGAAGTGGCCCTCCTCGTCGATCCACGAGGCGACGTCGACGCCGATGTCCCGGCACGCCGGATCGGCGGCGAGCGCGCGCGCGACCTCGAGCCCGTAGATCACGCCCATCGCGCCGTCGAGCCAGCCGCCCTTGGGCTGCGTGTCGGTGTGCGAGCCCATCAGCAGCACCGGACCCGGGGCGCGCGAGCGGCCGAACACGTTGCCGACGCCGTCGATGCGCGCGTCGAGGCCCGCCGCCGCCATGCGGTCGCGCAGCCACCGGCGCGCCGCCACGTCCTCCGCCGACAAGGACAGGCGATGCACGCCAGTGCCGTGGCGGCCGAATTCGGCGAGCCGGCGCAGGTCGCCGATCAGGCGTTGGGGATCGATCTCGGGCATGGGTGCGAGCTTAGCGCGGCGGCAGGTGCTTGCGATACCAGGCGAGCGTCTCGGTCATCACGGCGACGAAGGGCTCGCCGGCATAGACCTCGTAGTGGCCGCAGTCCGGGACCACGACCAGGCGCTTGGGCTCGCCGGCGCGCCGGTAGAGCGCCTCGCTCTCGTCGGGCGGCACCAGGCGGTCGTCGGCAGCGGTGATGAACAGGACCGGGCGCGGCGCGATCTTGTCGACCACCCACTCGGGATGGAACGCCATGGTGTCGTCGACGAACTCGAGCGGGATCGCGCTGACCGCGCCCGGCGTGTCGCGCCGCGCCGCCGCCGCGAGCGCGGCCGACTGGCGATCGGGGATCAGGATCTCGCTGCGGTCGACGAACTCGGAGACGCCGGTCATCACGCGCGCGACCCGGTCGGCCTCGGCGCGCTCGAGCAGGTCGTAATACTCGTCGGGCCGCCGCACGCTGCGCATCCAGCGCTGGCCGTGGCCGATGCCGACCACCGAGACCACGCATTTGACGCGCGGATCGATCGCGGCGGTCCACACGACGGTGGCGCCGCCGTAGCTCGTGCCGTAGATGCCGAGGCGCGCGGGATCGACCATCGCCTGCGCGCCGAGGAAGGTCAGCGCCGCCTGCGCGTCGATCACCCGTCCGTAGGGCGCCAGCCGCGTCTTCGGCCCGTCGCTGTCGCCCCAGCCCTTGTAGTCGAAGGTCAGCACGACGTAGCCGGCTTCGGTCAGCACGCGGGCGTTGTCGGGCAGGTAGAGGTTCCGCACGCCGGTGTAGCCGTGGCACAGCACGACGCCGGCGCGCCGCTCGCCCGGCTTGAGGTCGTCGGGCAGGAACAGGTCGCCCGAGAGGCGCACGCCCTCGCTGTAAAAATCGACTTTCCGGCTCGGCATCGCGGCTACTCGGCGGCCGACGCGCCGGCGATGTCGCGCGCGAGCGGCTTGGCGGGCCTGTCGATGGCGTAGAGCCGCGCGCAGTTGTCCCACAGGATCTTGCGGCGCGCGGTGTCGTCGAGCGGCAGGCCGAGGAACTGCTGCATCGCCTCGGGGAACGCGCCGTCGGAATGCGGGTAGTCGGTCGACACGACGAAATAGTCGGCGCCCAGATGCTTGATGGTGTCGACCGCCGGCTCCTCGTCGACGTCGAGCGCGATGTAGCACTGGCGGCGGAAATACTCGCTCGGCAGCAGCTTGATCTGGCGCTCGCAGCCGGGGCCGTACTTCTCCCAGTGGTCGTCGAGCCGCCACAGCCACCAGTCGAGCCAGCCGGCGGTGCCTTCGAGCAGGGCGCAGCGCAGCTTGGGATGGCGCTCGAGCACGCCGCCGGTCGTCAGGCTGGCGAGCGCGCCCATCAGCTCGACCGGGTTGCGGATGGCGTGCGCGATCGGGTGGAAGTTGGCGTGGCCGACGAAGCGCCGGCCGGCGTCGTCGCGCAGCGCCGTGTTGCCGGTCGGGTGGAAGCCGATCGGCACGTCGAGTTCCTCGAGCGCGTGCCACAAGGGCTCGCGGTCGTCGTCGTGCAGGTGGCGGCCGGCGACCGGGTTGGGCGTGCCGATCACCGCGACCGCGCCGAGCTGCTTGACGCAGCGCTCGGCCTCGGCGACCGCGCTCGGGATGTCGTGCATGGCGATCTGGGCGGCGAACTTCAGGCGCTGCGGATCGGTCCGGCAGTAGTCGTGGGCCCAGTTGTTGTAGGCGCGCGCCAGCGCCGCGGCGTAGTCGGGCTTGAGGTCGTCATGCATCAGGACCTGGCGGCCGCGCGTGCCGTACATCACCGCGACGTCGATGCCCTCGATGTCCATCGCCGTCAGGGTCGAGGGCGCGTCGAAGCCGCGCGCGCGGGCGACCTGGAAATGCGGATGGCGCGCGCGGCTGCGGCGCCGGAGCTCGCGGCTCTGGGTGGTCGCGCCGGCCTGGCCGGCGTGCGCCGGGATCGCCAGGCCCTGGATCTCCATGCCCATGATCGAGTCGGCGTTGCCCTTGTCGTCGGCGCTCGGCGCGAGCTGGGCGCGCTGGCCGCCGAAGAAGCGCGGCGGGTCGTCGCGGAACGGCGCGTCGAGATAGGTCGCCCACAGATCGTCGGGCTCCATCATGTGGAGATCGCTGTCGAGGATCAGATAGCCGTCGCGCGCCATGCTCGCCTCCCTCGAATGAAGTTTGGTTGTGTCCAGGATGCGCCGGTCCAGGGCGGGCAGCAAGCGCCCGGAAGCTACTGGGTCAGGCGGCGCGACCGCACGCGGGAATGTTCGACGACGGTGTACCGGCCGAGCAGTGCGGGACCGAACCGCTCGATCGCCGCAGTCAGTCTAGGCCACTTGAGGGCGCGTTGCTTGGGATCAATACGAAGCAGAACCAGACCGGGAACCGCTGTCATGCGCCGAAAGACGAGTTCTCCGAAATCCTTGTCCTCGGTCAGCAGGATGCGGCCCTCGGCCTGCGCGCTATCGATCGCCTGCCGATCCGTCGTGCCGGGGCGCTCTCCGCCATGTATGTGACATCATGACCGGCGGCCCGCAGGTGCTCGACAAGAGCGGCATCCACGCACTCGTCGGCCAGCCAGCGCATCGGACCGCGTTCAGCCGTAGATGAGCTCTTCGTCGGCGAGATAGTCGGCGGCGAACGCCTGCGCGGCGCGGATATCGTCCGGTGTCAGGCGCGGATGGTCGGCGACGATGGCGTCCGGCGGGAGACCGGCCCCGAGCTTGCGCAGAATCAGCTCGACCGGAATGCGGGTTCCGCGAATCACCGGCTTTCCGCCCATGACGTCCGGATTGATCTCGATGCGCTCGTGGGTCATGTCGACACGCTTCCGGAAAGATGCTGGGTCAATAATGGGCTTCCAGGAAGGATTTTGCCAGGGTTCCCGCGACGGTCCTGTGGATTGGCGCGCCTCGCAATGATGGGGAAGAGCGTGTAATCTGCGCTCGATCGGCGGGGAGCCCAGCCATGGCAGCGACGGACTTCATCCATACGCGCGAGTTGCTGAGCAGCGGCGACACGGTGGTGGTGCAGATCACCCACCAGTGCAACGTGCGCCTGATGGACGACACGAACTTCCAGAAATACCAAAACGGCTTCAAGTACGACTCGGTCGGCGGCTTCTTCAAGACCGCGCCGATCAAGATCAAGGTGCCGCATTACGGCTACTGGAACATCGCGATCGACCTCAACGGCAAGAAGGCGACCGGCATCAAGTACTCGATCAGCTATCAGAAGCAGCCGTGAGGAAAGGATGACGGCCGTGAGCGAACCCTATCGCACCATCGAGGTCAGGCCGCTGTCGGGCTCGATCGGCGCCGAGATCCGCGGCGCCGACCTGGCGCGGCTCAACCAGGAGACCTACGCCGAGATCCACCGCGCCTGGCTCGAGCACCTGGTCGCCGTGTTCCCCGACCAGAAACTCACGCAAGACGACCAGATCGCCTTCGCGCGCCGCTTCGGGCCGGTGATGGTCGACCCGTTCATCAAGAGCCCCGAGGGCAAGCCCGAGCTGATGGTCGTGGTCAAGGACAAGCACGAGCGCAAGGCGTTCGGCGAGAGCTGGCATTCCGACAACGCCTATCTCGACAAGCCGCCGATGGCGTCGTTCCTCTACGGCGTCGAGGTGCCGGCCTACGGCGGCGACACCCTGTTCGCCAACCAGTATCTCGCCTACGAGACGCTGTCGGCCGGCCTGCGCGCGACGCTCGACGGGCTGACCGGCGTGTTCGGCCCGCACGCCTACGCGGCGGCGATCGACAGCCGGTCCTACGGCGCCGACCGCACCATGAAGCTGCGCGACGACAGCTCGGTCGCCGAGACCTTGAGCCGGGAGACCGAGCACCCGATCGTGCGCACGCATCCCGAGACCGGCCGCAAGGCGCTCTACGTCAATTCGTCCTACACGCTGCGCTTCAAGGGCTGGACCGCCGAGGAGAGCAAGCCGCTGCTCGACTTCCTCTACCGCCACGCGTCGCGTCCGGAGTTCACCTGCCGCGTGCGTTGGGCACCCGGCACCCTGACGATGTGGGACAATCGCTGCGCGCTGCACCACCCGATCAACGACTATCACGGCCAGCGCCGCGTCATGCACCGCGTCACCGCCGAGGGCGACCGCCCGTTCTGAGCACGCCCCGTCGCGCCCCGATCTCAGTCGTCGTCCCCGCGCAAGCGGGGCTCCAGGAGTCGACCGGCGGCGCGCGCGACCCTGGATGCCCGCGTGCGCGGGCATGACGGTCTTTTTGGACGTCGGAGCGACAAGCGCGGTCCAGTGACACGAGCAGCCTCTGCTCATGTCACGTGCGATCTGCGATACCGTTCTTCATGGCCCCGCGGCCGCGCGGCCGGGGATGGCCCTGCATCGGACCTGGTAAGGCAGGGATGGACGGCGGACGCATGCGCGGGCGCCGGGCGATCGTGACGGATCGGCGAGGTCTCGGCCGACTCGCAATCAACCGACAGGCTGTGAGTAGATCCCGAGGGTGGTGTCGGCGCGGCGTCGGCGCAAGTCTGCGCCATGGATTGCTATCGATGCTACTTCCTCGGCAAAGCGGGCCGCATCACGTACGGTGAAGCCCTCGGCGACATCACGTGCGATGCGGACGCGATTGCGGAGTGCCGCCGTCGTACCGTCGAGAAGCGCGGGATCGAGCACGAAGGGTTCGAGGTCTGGTACGGCACGCGCTTGGTGCATACGGCGCGCACGCGTCGAACCGAGACGCGGCCGCACCGGCGGATCGTGACGGATCGATGAAATCTCGGCCCGTGTGAACCGGTTCACAGGCACCGCGCCGGCCGCGCGCTAGCGTGGCGACATGGCGGAGTCGACGAAGTCCCTGTGGGCGCTGCTGGTGATCGGCGTGCTGTTCGTCGCGCTGGCCGCGTTCGGCACCGCGGCCGGCCTCGCGGACGGCGAGGGCGGCGTCAGCGGCGCCCAGCTGTTGTGGTCGGCGCTGCGCGCCTGGTGAGGCGCGCCGCCTAGCGCCCCTTGTAGGGGTTCGGCTTGCGCTTCTCGACGAAGGCGCGCGCGGACTCCTGGAAGTCCTCCGACAGATAGAGCTTGAGCGGCGCGATCTGCATCAGGATCTCGCGCGACAGCCGGTCCATGTACCAGCGCCGCGAGCGCACGACCGAGCGCACGCTGAGCGGCGGCACCTTGCAGACCTCGCGGGCGAGATCGTGGGCGGTCTCGAGCAGCGTGCCGGGCGCGGCGAGCCGGTTGAGCAGGCCGGCGGCGTCGCATTCCTCGGCGGTGAAGAAGCGCCCGGTCAGCGCGACGTCGTTGACCAGCGCGCCGCCGCCGCGCTGCTGCAGGATGCCCCAGTAGCGCGCGCCCGACAGGCCGCGCCCGGTCTCGGTGATCTGGAACTTGGTGCCCGCCTCGGCGACCGTCAGGTCGGCCTCGAAGAACACGCCGACCGCGAGCCCCATCACGTAGCCGTGCGCCGCCGAGATGATCGGCTTCCAGTTGACCGCCTGGGCGTAGAGGTCGGCCGAGTTGGCGCCGCGGCCCTGCGGGCCGCCGAGCCGGATGAACTCCTCGCGCGAGCGCAATTGCCGCTGGTTGACGTCGGCGCCGGTCGAGAAGGCGCGGCCCTTGCCGTGCACCACGCCGACCCAGGCGTCCTCGTCGAGGTCGAGGCGGCGGAACGCGTCGCCCAGCGCGATCACGAGCTCGTCGCTGAACGCGTTGAGCTTCTCGGGCCGGTTGAGCGTGATGGTCGCGACGTGATCCTGGACGGCGTACTCGACCAGGTTGGCGGCGGCTGGACTATCGGGCATGGGCTTCCTCTCCCTGGATGACCGCGCCGGCCGCCCGCAGCTGGGCGATCTCGGCGTCGGAGAATTGCAACCTGTCGCGCAGCACCGCGACGGTGTCGGCGCCGAGGCGCGGCACGCCGCGGCGCGCGGTGCCGCCGCCCTCGGACAGCTTGAAGGGCGTGCCGAGGCCCGACACGGTCGTGCCGTCGTTGCCGTCGACCTCGACCACCATGTCGTTGGCGCGCACCTGCGGGTGGACGAGGATCTGGTCGAGCGTGTGGATCGGCGCGCACGCCACCTTGGCGGCCTCGAAGCGCTCGACCCAGTGCGCCACCGGCTGCGTCCCGAAGCGCGCCTCCAGCGCCTCGACCAGCGCGCCGCGGTTGGCGACGCGCGCGTGGTTGTCGGCGAAGCGCGGATCGTCGACCAGCGCGGGCGTGCCGAGCGCCGAGCAGAAGCGGCGCCACGCCGCGTCGTTGGGCGCGCCCGCCAGCATGTAGCCGTCGCGGCAGCGGAACGCCTGATAGGGCGCCAGATGCGCGCTGCCGGTGCCCTGCTTGGTCGGCAGCACGCCGGCCTCGAGCCAGCCGAGCCCCTGGTGGCCGAGCACGGCGACCGCGGTCTCGAGCAGCGAGGCGCGCACGTGAGCGCCGCGGCCGGTGCGCTCGCGCCCGAGCAGCGCCGTCATGACGCCGCCATAGGCGCTCAAGCCGGTCGACATGTCGATGAAGGACGGGCCGACGCGGATCGGCGGGCCGCCCTCGATGCCGGTCAGCGACATCACGCCGGAGAACGCCTGCACCATCAGGTCGTAGCCGCGCTTGTCGGCGAGCGGCCCCTGGGCGCCGTAGCCCGAGATCGAGCAGAACACCAGGCGCGGATTGATCCGGCTCAGCGCCGCGTGGTCGATGCCGAGCTTCGCGGCGGTGCTGGGCAGGAAGCTGTGCAGCAGCACGTCGGCGCGCTCGGCGAGCCGCCGCACCACCGGGCGCGCCGCCTCCTGCTTGAGGTCGAGCACCAGGCTGTGCTTGCCGCGATTGACGCTGGCGTAGTTGATGCCGATGCCGTCGCGC
>DATJNS010000034.1:0-15087 GCA_035507915.1 Candidatus Sulfotelmatobacter sp. | reverse complement strand
CTCCCCTACATGGCGCCCGAGCAGACGGGGCGGATGAATCGCTCGATCGACTCGCGGAGCGACCTCTACTCGTTTGGCGTCACGCTTTACGAAATGCTGACCGGCAGCCTCCCGTTCAGCGCCGCCGATCCGATGGAGTGGGTCCACTGTCACATCGCGAGGCAACCGCCGCCGCCCCATCAGCGAGCGGGGAACGTGCCGGCCGCCGTCTCCGCCATCATCATGAAGCTCCTCGCCAAGACTCCCGAGGATCGCTACCAATCCGCCGTCGGCGTCGAGAGCGACCTGCGGCGCTGTCATGCCGAATGGCAAAAATCCGGCCGCATCGACGACTTTCAGCTCGGCGAGCATGACGCGCGAAGCCGCCTCCTCATACCCGAGAAGCTGTATGGGCGAGCCGCCGAGATCGATACGCTGCTCGCCGCCTTCGAACGCATCGTCGCCGGCGGCAAACCCGAGCTGATACTCGTTTCCGGATATCCGGGTATCGGCAAATCCTCGGTCGTCAACGAGCTCCACAAACCGCTCGTGCCGTCCCGCGGCCTCTTTGCCTCGGGAAAATTCGACCAATACAAGCGAGAGATCCCGTTCGCCACCTTGGCGCAGATCTTCCAGAGCCTGGTTCGCCCGCTGTTGAACAAGAGCGACGCCGAGCTGAGCAAATGGCGCGAGGCGCTTCGGCAAGCGTTGGATCCGAATGGGTTGCTGATCCTCGATATGGTTCCGGAGCTGAGGCACATCATCGGAGACCAGCTCCCGGTGCCCGAGCTTCCGCTGAGCGACGCGCAAGGGCGCTTCCGGCTGGTTTGTCGGCGCTTCATCGGCGTTTTCGCCCGGCCGGAACACCCGCTCGTCCTGTTCTTCGACGATCTCCAATGGCTCGACGCCGCAACGCTCGATCTTCTCGAGGATCTTTTGACTCGAAGCGACTTGCGGCACTTGTTGCTGATCGGCGCATATCGGGACAACGAGGTCGATTCCGCCCATCCCCTGATGCGCAAACTTGGCGCGCTGCGTCACACCGGCGCGACCATAAGGGACATCGTGCTGTCGCCTCTGGCGCGCGACGACCTGTTGCAGCTGCTCGCGGATTCCTTCGACTGCAAACCGGAATATGCCGCGCCTCTGGCGCAGATGATCCATCACAAGACGGCAGGCAATCCGTTTTTCGCCACCCAGTTCATTTCTGCGCTGTCCGACGAGCGGTTGCTCGCCTTCGATCATGGCGCCGCACGCTGGCATTGGGATGTCAATCGCATCCATGCCAAGGGTTACACCGACAACGTCGTCGACCTGATGATCGAGAAGCTCAAGCGGCTTCCGGTCGAAACGCAGAACGTTTTGCAGCAACTCGCCTGCGTCGGCAACGGACCGGAGTTCGCCCTTCTCCGACTGGCCTACCCCGACCTGGAGGAGATGCACGCGCAACTTTCGGGAGCGGTTCAGGCTGGCGTGATCTTTCGCTTGGAGGATTCTTATAGGTTCCTCCACGACCGCGTCCAGGAAGCCGCCTATTCGATGATTCCTGCCGAATTGCGCGCGGAAGCGCATGTCCGGATAGGGCGGCTGCTCGCGACGCAAATCCCTGCTGGCCGGCAGGAGGAGGCGATCTTCGAGATCGTCAATCAGTTCAACCGCGGCGCTCACCTCCTCACCTCGGTCGAGGAGCGTGAACGGGTCGCCGGATTGAATCTCATTGCCGGGCGGCGTGCGCGGGTCGCGACGGCATATGCGTCGTCGATCGGCTATTTGACGGCTGGCCGCCAGCTTTTGACCGACGACTGCTGGGACCAAAACTATCCGCTCATCTTCTCGATCGAATATCTCTTGGCCGAATGCGAGGTTCTGACCGGAGACCTGGCCGACGCCGAGGCCCGCCTGACGATGCTGGCGCAACGTGCCGGCGATGGCCACGATTTCGCGATGGTCACACGGTTGCGCCTGACGCTGTACACGTCATTGGGCCGGATCGACCGCGGGCTGGAAGTCTGCCTCGACTATCTTCGGCGCAGCGGCACCGATTGGTCTCCCCATCCGACCAGGGAAGAGGCGAAGCGGGAATATGATCGCATCTGGTCGCTCGTGGGCACGCGATCGATCGAGCAACTCGTCGACTTGCCCATGACGGCCGATCCGGACCTCCTCGACCTCCTGAACGTCCTGACGGAGGCCGTGACGCCGGCGCTGTTTTACGACCAGAACCTATGTTCTCTCATCATCTGCCGCATGGTGAATCTGAGCCTCGAACACGGCAACAGCGATGCGGCGTGCTTCGCCTACGTTTGGTTTGCGATCATCGCGGGCCAGCGCTTCGGCAACTACGCGGACGGTTTCCGGTTCGGCAGGCTCGGGTACGAGTTGGTCGAAACCCGCGGCTTGACGCGCTATCAGGCGCGCACCTACATGTCCTTCGGCAATATTGTCCTGCCATGGGCGAAACACGCCGCCGAGGGGCGCCCGCTGATACGCCGGGCATTCGATGCCGCCTACCGGGCCGGCGACCTGACGTTCGGCGCATACAGCTGCAGCCAGCTGGTCACGAATTTCCTGACCGTCGGCGACCCGCTTTCCGACGTGCAGCCCGAAGCCGAAGACGGCCTCGCTTTCGCGCGACGGGCACAATTCGGCATCGTCATCAACTTCATCGCCGCGCAGCTCGCGCTGATCCGAATGCTGCGCGGCCTGACGCCCCAATTCGGCCGCCTCGACCACGACGATTTCGACGAGTCCGAATTCGAGCGCAATCTGGCGAACAGCCCCGTCTTGGTGATTTGCGAGTTCTGGTACTGTGCCCGAAAGCTGCAAGCCCGATTCTTTGCTGGGGATTATTCCTCGGCGGTCGAGGCCGCGTTGCGGGCGCAAGAGCTGCTTTGGACATCGCCGTCGTTCGAGATTGCCGAGTTTCGCTTCTATGGCGCGCTGTCGCACGCGGCAGCCTGGAATTCCGCGTCTCCCGAAGAGAGAGCGGAGCATCTCGATGCTCTCACGACACATTATCGGCAGCTTCAAATGTGGGCGGAGCATTGCCCTGAGAATTTCGAGAACCGCGCCGCTCTGGTGGGCGCTGAAATCGCCCGCATCCAAGGTCGCCCGCTCGAGGCCGAGCAGCTCTACGAACGGGCCATCCGATCGGCGCACGCCAACGGCTTCGTCCACAACGAGGCGGTCGCCAACGAGGTCGCGGGACGCTTTTACGCCTCGCGCGATCTCGACAAGATCGCACGCGCCTATCTGCGCGATGCACGGTCCTGTTATCTGCGCTGGGGCGCCGACGGCAAGGTGCAGCAGCTCGATCGCTTGTATCCGCATCTCAAGCCAGTGGACCCAGGCCCGAGCGACGCGATTCTGGCACCCGTCGAACATCTCGACCTCGCCACGGTGATAAAGGTCTCACAGGCGGTATCGAGCGAAATCGTCCTCGAAAAGCTGATCGATACGCTCATGCGGACGGCGATCGAGAACGCCGGGGCTGCGCGAGGACTGCTGATCCTGTCGCGCGGCGACGCCTATCGGATAGAGGCGGAGGCCACGACGATCGACGACACCGTGAGGGTCGGTCTGCGACAGGACGACGTCACGGCCGAAGACCTGCCGGAGTCGATCCTCCACTACGTGGTCAGGACCAAAGAGAACGTCCTCCTGAGCAATGCGGCGGTCGCAAATCCGTTTTCGGACGACGCGTACATCGGCCGTCATCGGGCACGCTCGGTCCTCTGCCTGGCGCTGCTGAAACAGACCAAGTTGATCGGCGTGCTCTACCTCGAGAACAACCTGGCGCCCGACGTATTCACGCCGACCCGGATGGCGATCCTCAAGCTGCTCGCCTCGGAGGCCGCGATTTCATTGGAAAACACGCGTCTCTACGGCGATCTTCGCGAACGCGAGGCGCGGGTCCGGCGGCTGGTGGACTCGAATATCATCGGCATCTGCATCTGGAGAGACGACGGGCGGATCAGCGACGCCAATGAGGCGTTTCTCCGCATCGTGAAATACGACCGCGACGATCTTGCGAGCGGGCGGCTGAACTGGAAGAACCTGACGCCGGCGGAATGGAGCAGCGCCGACCAGGCTCGTCTGTCCGAATTGCGCGCGACCGGCGCGTCCCAGCCGTACGAGAAGGAGTACATCCGGAAAGACGGCAGCCGCGTGCCGGTGCTGGTCGGCGCCGCGAAATTCGAAGAGGAAGGAATCGAAGGCGTATCCTTCGTGCTCGACTTGACCGAAGGAAAGAAAGCCGAAGCGCTGATCCGGGAAAGCGAGCGCCGATATCACGAAATACAAATGGAGCTGGCGCACGCGAATCGCGTCGCAACGATGGGGCATCTGTCGGCGTCGATTGCCCATGAGGTCAACCAGCCGATCGCGGGAACGGTCATCAACGGGCAATTGGCGTTGCGCCTGCTGAGTTCGGACCCGGTAAACATCGAAGAACTGCGGCTGGCCCTGGGTCGCATCGTGAGAGACGGCAATCGCGCCGGCGAGATCATCGGCAGGATTCGCGCCTTCGTCAATAAAACGCCGCCGCGGAGAGACAGTTTCGATATCAACCAGGCGATTCTCGATGTCATCGGCTTCACGCAACGTGAAACCGAGAAGAACAACGTCGTGGTGGATATGCGGTTGGCGGATGACTTGTCGGTCGTTGCGGGAGATCGGATTCAACTCCAACAGGTCATTCTCAACTTGATCATCAATGCCATGGAAGCGATGAACGAGTGCATCGGATCGCGCGATTTGCAGATCAGCACCGACGGCGGGAATTCCGATGGCATTCTCGTGACCATCAGGGATTCGGGGCCCGGCATCGAGGCGGAGAATCTCGAGCGCATCTTCGACGCGTTCTACACGACGAAGCCCGACGGGTTGGGCATGGGTCTGTCGATCTGCCGGGGAATCATCGAGGCGCACGGGGGACGGCTCTGGGCGACGACGAGCCCCCAGGGTTCTATCTTCCAATTCACCCTGCCTTACGGGGAGACCGAGTCGGAATTCAACGCTGCCTAGAACCAAGTCGGGCTTTCCGACGTGACATCGAGTTCGTCGGTTGCCGGCCAACCGCGGGGAATATGACGATGACCGTCAGCGATGACTTTCTGCCGATGAGCGATCGCAGGCTGGTCGGCGGCCTGACGGTCAAATGGCGCGTCTTGGTCGCCGGATTTTCGAGCTACATGTTCGATGCGCTCGATTTCATGATCCTTGCCGTGTCGTTGCCGTTGATGATCAAGGAGTTCGGCATCTCGCTGGCGGAAGCGGGTCTGCTGGGTACCGGTACGCTGGTTGGCGTCGGCCTGAGCAGCATCATCGTGGGCTGGCTGGCCGACAACTACGGCCGCAGGACCGCGCTGATGACCGGTGTCGGGATTTTCGGCCTGTTCACGGCCGCGATCGGTTTCGCGCCGGGATACTACACGGTTCTCGTCTTGCGTTTCATCGCCGGTATCGGGCTCGGCGGCATCTTTGGCGTCATCGCAGCGTTGGTCAACGAGACATGGCCGCCGAAGCAGAGCAGCCTCGCGGCGGCCTTCGTGTTCTCGTCATGGTCGATCGGCTTCGGCTGCGCGGCGCTGCTGGCCGGCGTCGTGTTGCCCCGCTACGGCTGGCGGCCGATGTTCTTCTTCGGTGCCAGCGCGCTCCTGGCGGTGCTGTACGTCTACCTGTGCGTGCCCGAGTCACAGAGCTGGAAAGAGCAGAAGAAGGCGCGCGCGATCGCCAAGACCGGAAACGTGCCGATCAGGGAGATATTCGCGCCGGGCGTCTTGCGGTTGACCATATTCGGGACGCTGTCATCGAGCTTCGCGTTGATCGGCTATTGGGGCGTCAACAGCTGGGTGCCGACGTTCCTGGTCACCGAGCGCGGCATGGACATCGGCAAGATGTCGCTGTTCGTGGCCATGCTGAACACCGGGATGTTCATTGGATACCAGGTGTTCGGTTTTCTTGCGTACAAGCTTGGCGGCCGCAAGGCCCTGATTTTGAACTTCATCGGCGGCGCGATCACGGTCCCGCTCTACGCCACCATACGCGATCCCGAGACGTTGTTTTGGATGGGCCCCATCATGGCGTTCTTTTTCACCTATTCGGGCATCTTCGGCTCGTATTTCGCCAAGCTTTATCCGATGCGTGTGCGCAGCCTGGGCTCGGGTTTCTGCTTCGATATCGGCCGCGGTGTCTCGGCCTTCGCGCCATCGGTGCTCGGTGTCATTGGGTCCCGCTTCAGCCTGGCGGGCGGCATCGCGTTATGCGGCGGCAGCTTTGCGCTGGCGGGTGTCATGATGCTGTTCCTGCCCGAGACGAAGGACTGAGACGTAGCCCCGATGCACGCCCGGTGCAGATACCGCCGCCGCAATGGTCCGGGCAGACCGCGCAGAACACCGTCGAGTCGGGCGCGATCGGCGTCGCGGGCGCGCTTTTGTCGTCGTTCTTCGGCAAGTCCGACCGCTGACATCCGGCCGAGCGCGCGCGGTCCGGTCGACCACGTCGCACGTCATCAACGAGACGCCAACACCGAGAGGGAGGGAAGAAGACCGATGTCCGAGACTCCGACGTTCGGCCGCTATGCCGAAATCCCCTACGACAAGATGACCCCGGAGCAGCAGGCGGGCTACGACGCGCTGATCGAGGCGCGCGGCCGCTTGCCGGGCCCGACCAAGATCTGGGTGCACAATCCGAAGCTCGCGAAGGTCGCCGGCCCGTTCGGCGCGCACTTCCAGGCCGGTCAGTATTCGCTGAGCGAGCGCGAACGCGAGATCGCGGTCTGCGTCATCACCAGCCGCTTTCATTCCGCCTATCCG
The DNA here is from genome assembly GCA_035507915.1 of Candidatus Sulfotelmatobacter sp. Classification (GTDB taxonomy): domain Bacteria; phylum Pseudomonadota; class Alphaproteobacteria; order Elsterales; family Elsteraceae; genus JACQAI01. The sequence goes on along the minus strand of DATJNS010000034.1, from coordinate 8,293 downwards.
ACGGCCGCCCATGAACGACGGGCGAAGGAAGTCGGGCTGCCGCCCGCCACGGTCGACGCGCTCGTCGCCGGACTGCCGGTGGCGTTCGACGACGCGCGCGAGCAGATCGTCTACGAGATGGCGATGGTGCTGTCCCAGGGGCGGTGGGTGCCGCGCGGCCTCCACGACCGCGCGGTCAAGGCGCTCGGTCACGTCGGCATCACGGACGTCATCACGCTGATGGGCCATTACACCAGCGTCGCGATGACCCTGGCGTTTTACGACGTGCCCGCCGGCGCGACCGGCATGGCGCGCTGAGGGGTTCGGCCGGAGACGACGCGCCCGCGTCGGGTCGGCGCTAGGACAGCCGCATCAGGCGCCGGGCATTGGCGTGCAGGACTTTTTCTCGTACGCCGGTCGCCCAACCCCACTCGCCGTACGCCCTGACCATCGCCGTAAGCGGTTTGCTCGGGTATGACGTGCCGAAGAGCGTCCGATCGGCGAAGTAGCTGTTCGCGGCTTTGACGTATTCCTGCGCGCCCGGCACCATTCCGATCATGTATTGATCGGGGGAGAGCCACACGTTCGAGCACACGAAGCACACGCCGATCATCTCCATCACGTAAGGCCAGGCGGCGTGCGCAACGTGGATGTCGAGGCGCGGGAAATCCTTGGCGACCTGGTAAAGCTGAACCGGGTGGCTCAACTCGTACGGTCGGTTCACGGTCGATTGAAGCACCGCGCTCAGCGAGATGTTGATCGGGACGTCGAGCCGAAGACACTCCTCGTAGATCGGGTAGAGGCGGCGGTCGTCGGCCTTGGCGAACGTCGCGTCGCGCGCGATCGTCGGTTCGATCGAGACACCCTTGAAGCCGAGCTGCTTGATGCAGCGCCGGATCTCCGACAGGCAGTCGTCCATCGGCCAGCTCAGGTCGATGCCAGCCCAGCCCAGGAACCGCGTCGGATGCGCGGCGATGCCGTCGGCGATCTCGTCGTTGGGAATCGCGCCCAGCGGCTCGATCGACTGCCTTCCCATGATGACGCCATACTCGATCTCGGCGTCGTCCATTTCACGCAGCAGGAGCTCCATCGAGCGCTCTTCCGCCGACGGTGGCCACTCGAAGCCGGCGCGAACCGGGTAGAAGATTCCTTTGGCGAAGTTCGCTTTGCCGATCCATGACGGCAAGGGTGGGCGCAATCGCATGTCGATGTACCGCACGGCGGGCTTCTCCTCCTCTTGGGTCTCTCGTGCGCTGCGGTTTGCCGTTGGGGCCTATTCGGCGTGGATGCCGGCGTCCTTGACGATCTTTTCCCACTTCGCCACCTGGCCCGAGACGAACGCCGAAAACGCGCGCACGTCCATCTCGACGACCTCGGTCCCCAAGGTCGCGAACTGCCGCCGCGTGTCGGGCTGGCTCAGGATCTTCCGGACTTCGGTGTTCAGCGTTTGCACGATGTCGGCGGGGGTCGCGGCCGGGGCGAACAGACCGAACCATTCATTGGCCTCGTAGCCCGGCAATCCCGATTCCCCGACGGTCGGCAGATCGGGCAGCGCGCTCGACCGGCTGGCCCCGGTCGTCGCGATCGCCCGCAAGGTGCCGGCCTTGACGTAGGGCAGCGTCAGCGTCATGCCGCCGAACATCATCGATATCTTGCCGCCGATCAGATCCGCCATTGCCGGCGCGCCGCCCTTGTACGGAACGTGGGTGATATCGACCTGGGCCATGTGCTTGAAGAGTTCGCCGGCAAGATGCGGCGTTTGCCCGACTCCACCGGACCCAAACGTCAACTGGCCGGGTTTCGACTTGGCGAGCGCCACCACGTCGCGCACCGAGCGTGCGGCAACCGAAGGATGCACGACGAGGATGTTCGGCGCCGTCCCCAGGAACGCGACGTCGGCGAAATCCTTCACGGTGTCGTAGGGAAGCTGCGAATAGAGGCTGGGGTTGACGGCATGCGCGCCCGCGACCACCAGCAGCGTGTAGCCGTCCGGTGCGGCCTTCGCGACGATCTCCGAGCCGATGATGCCTGCGGCACCGGGCCGGTTCTCGACGACGACCGATTGGTGCCAGCCGTCCGAAAGCTTCTGCGCCAGGATTCGCGCGATCGTGTCGGTTCCGCCGCCGGGCGCGTAGGGAACGACGATCCGGATGTATCGGCTCGGATAGTCGGCGCCTGACGCCGCCGGGGCGTCGGCCATCCCGACGGCGCCGACGGCCAACGACAGGGCCAAGGCGATGAGGGCTCGTCTGTTCATGGCGCGGACTCGAGGTTCCGGTCTCACGGGGCGGCGTGCGCGTCGAGGAACCCGCGCAGGGCTTGCGCGCATTCCCGCGCGTGGGAGAACGGCAGCCCATGTTTCGCACGCGGGAACACGACCAGGCGGGAGTCCGGCAGGGCACGGTGCATGTCCGCCATGACGCCGACCGGGATGAACGGGCTCGAGTCGCCGTGCATCAGCAGCACGGGCAGCGCGAGCCGCGGCAGCTCGGCGCGCAGGTCGGTGCCGACGAGGACGCCGAGCGCCCCGAGGATGGAGTCGCGTGTCCAGGCCTCCTGCTGCTGCGCGTACCACGCACGCTCGGGCTCGCCGAGCGCACCGTCGTAGAAGCGGTCGCGCATGAACTGGTCGGACCAGGCGCGGATGCCCTGCTCGTCGAGCTGGCGCTGCCATTCGTGCACCTTCTGCAGCGGCGCACCCCGGTCGGCGCCGTTGCTGATCGTCAGCGTGCGGGCGAAGTCCGGGTGGCGCAGCGCGGCGCACAACGCGATGGTTCCACCGATCGACTCACCCACGACGTGCGGCCGCCTGGCTCCGGCCGCGCGCGCCACCGCCAGCAGGTCGTCGACGAAGCGATCGAGCGTCCAGCGCGCGCCCGCGGGCGGATGATGGGAGCGGCCATAGCCGCGCATGTCGAAGGTGACGACGCGGTAGCGGTCGATGAGCGCGGGCAGCCAGCGCGCCCAGATGCCGGCGCTGGCGCCGATGCCGTGGTGGAAGAAGACCGTCTCGGGCTCGCGCACCCAGGGGGCCGCATGCTCGATCACCTCGTAGCGGATCGTTCCCTCGGTGGTCTGAGCGTCGGGCATGGCTAGGCGAGCCTCAGCAGACGGGCGGCGTTGGCGTGGAGCACGCGCTCGGCCACCGCGTCGTTCGCGACGACTCGCAGGAAGCGCTCGCGGTACGCGCGCAGCGGCACGAACGGGAACGACGTGGCATAGACGTAGCGCTCCGAGAGGTAGCCGTTCATCGCCGCGAGATACGCCTCGTTGCCCGGCATCAGCGCATACATGTCGGGCGAGAGGTACACGTTGCCGCGCCGGAAGGCGACATGGTTGTACCCCGTGATCCATGGCCAGCCGCCGTGGGCGATGACGAGGTCGAGCCGCGGGAAGTCGCGCGCGACGCGGTCGACGTGCTCGGGTGCGGTGTAGCTGCAGTCCGGCCCGACGTTGCCGCCGGCCGACAGGATGAGGGGCACGCCGCGCGCGGCACACAGCTCGTAGACCGGCAGGCAGGCCGGGTCGTCCGGATACACCGGACGCTCGAGCAGGCCCGGCTCGAGCGTGAGACCCCTGACGCAGCGCTCGCCGAGCAGCCGGTCGGCCTCGACGCGCCAGCCTTCGGCATGCGGGTCGATCGCGGGGAACACGCACAGCGCCGGGTTGGCCGCGGCGTATCCGACGAGCGCGCCGTTGTCCGCGGGGCCGACGTCGGGTGCGCCGACGCGCCCGGGGATGACGCAAAGCTCGAGCGCGGCGGCGGCGAGCTCGGTCTCGAAGGCTTTCGATCCCGGAGCCGCCAGGGTCGGCGCCGGATCCGGGAAGCCGAAGGCCGCGCTCATGGCCGCGGTGCGCGCGGGTGCGGCATACATCCGGCCGGCCTCGAAACCCGCGACCGGGGGGCGCACGCGGAAATCGATGACGCGCACTAGACGGGCACACCGAGCAACTCGGCCGCATTGGCGTAGAGCAGGCGATCGAGCACCGTCTCCTTGAACGGCAGCCGCAGGAAGGCGTCGAGCGCGTCCTTGAAGGCGAGCAGCGGATACGCGGTGCCGAACAGAAACCGCTCGGACAGGAACCCGTTCGCGGCGTTGACGTAGTCCTGGGCGCCCGGCATGTCGCCGAAGAGGTACATGTCGGGCGAGAGCCAGACGTTGGGGCGCCGATAGCAGACGTGGATGATCTGCGCCGCCCAGGGCCAGTTGCCGTGGCCGGAAATGATGCGCAGGTCCGGAAAGTCGCGCGCGACGCGATCGATGTGCTCGGGCGACGTGTAGGTGATGTCGGGCCCGGCGTTGCCGCCCGCCATGAAGAGCACGGGGATCTTGCGGTCCTCGCAATGCGCGTAGATCGGGTACATGCGCGGGTCGTCCAGATGCATCGGGCGCGACGACAACCCCGGCTCGAGCACGACGCCCTTCGCGCCGCGCCCGATCGCGGCGTCGATGGCGGCGACGGCGCGGCGTCGGTCCACCGGATCGATGCCCGCGTAGGCGAACAGGCGATCGGGATACGTGGCCACGATCGACGCCACGTCGTCCGCCTCGATCGTGCCGAGCACCGGCGAGATGCGGCCCGGCACGACGCCGTATCGCACGCCGGCAGCGTCCATCTCGCGGATCATCGCTTCCGGCGAGCGGCGGCGCACCGAGTCGGCGAGTTCCATACCGAGCCCGCCCGCCATGCGCGCGGTGCGCTCGATGTTCGCGTACATCACCATGCCGAGATAGCCGCCCATCGGCGGGCGCAAGCGAAAGTCGATGACGCGCATCATTCCACCTTTGCGCCCGAGAGTTTCACGGCGCGGCCCCAGCGCTCGTATTCGGTCTTCAGGAACGCCGCGAAGTCGGCGCGGCTGTCGCCGATCGTGGGCATGAAGAGATCGTGGAAGCGCTTCTGCGCTTCGGGTGTCTTCAGCAGCTTGACGACCTCGGTGTTGAGCCGCTGCAGGATCGGCTCCGGCGTTCCCGCGGGCGCGAACAGGCCGGCCCACGCGATCGCCTCGTAGCCGGGCACCCCCTGCTCGGCCACCGTCGGCAGCTCCGGAATGAACGGCGAGCGCTTGCTCGAGGTGATGCCGAGGGCGCGCACCTTGCCCGCCCGCACGCTCGGCATCACCGCCGGCAGGGTGTCGGCGAGCATCGTGATGCGGCCGCCGATGAGATCGCGCATGCTCGCGGCCGACCCGCTGTAGGGCACGTGGCTGATGCGGATGCCCGCCGCCTCGGCGAACAGCGCCTGCACAAGGTGGTGCGCGCTGCCGATGCCGGACGAGCCGTAGGTCAGCTGGCCCGGCCGCTGTCGCGCGAGCGCGATCAGCTCCGGGATCGACCGCGCCGGGACGTCGTTCGCCACGCAGATGATCATCGGCAGCGACGCGACGTTGGTGATCGGCGCGAAGTCGCTCAGCCGGTAGTCGAGCTTCTGGAATAGGTGCGGGTTGATCACGATGGCGCTGGTACCGCCGATCAGCAGGGTGTAGCCGTCCGCCGGCGCCTTGGCGGCAAACGCGGTGCCGATCATGCTGCCGGCCCCGGGCTTGTTCTCGACCACCAACGGCTGGCCGAGCACCGGTGCCAGGCCCTCGGCGAGCAGCCGGCCGATGATGTCGGCGCCCTGGCCGGGCGGAAACGGCACGATGATCCGGATCGGCCTGGAGGGCCAGTCCTGCGCGCCTGCGACGCCGGGCAGCGCCGTCGCGGCGACCAGCATCGCGAGACCGGCAATGCGCGCGAACCGCGCCACTTCGTTCCTCCTCCCACGGCGAACCCTATTCATATATCATTATAAGAATTGCGAGGACAATCGACATGCCACTGAAGCGCACCGGCGTCCCGCTCTATCTGCAGGTCGCCGCGCTGCTCGAGCGCCAGATCGACGCCGGACGGTTGCCGCCCGGCAGCCGCCTGCCGACCGACGCCGAGCTCAGCGCGGCGCACGGGGTCAGCATCATCACGGCGCGGGCCGCGATGCGCGTTCTGCTCGACCAGGGACGCATCGTGCGCCAGCGCGCCAAGGGAACCTTCGTGCGCGAGGACGACCGCATCCGCACCGAATGGGGCCTCGGCTCGATCGCCGACCTCGTGGTCACCGGCCTGAAGTCGAACCTGGTTCTGCTCGAGCGGCGAACCGTGGTCGCGCCGGGCTGGGTGAGCGAGAAGTTCGCGCTGCCGCGCGGCGCCAGGGTGTGCCACTTCCGCACGGCGCGCGAGAGCCGCGGCGAACGCTTCACCGTCGCCGACATCTACCAGCCGCAGGACATCGGACGGCGCATCACCGAGGCGGACTTCAAGGACGGCGCGCGGCAGAACAAGCTGCTGATCAGCCTCGTGCAGGAGAAGACCGGAATCCGGGCGCACGACATCCACCAGTGGATGAGCGCGGGCATCGCCGACGAGCGCACCGCGACCGACCTCGGCATCGCGGTGGGCGACCCATATCTCCTCGCGGAGCGGGATTACGTTTCCGCAGACGGCCGCCTCGTCCAGACCGGCCGATCCTGGTACCGCGTCGACCGCTACCGCTACCAGATGAGCTTCTCGCGCTTTCGGCCGAGCGAACAAGACGACGGGGCTGGACGCGCTTAGGCGATGTCGATTGCAGCGATTGCAGCGTCGGTCGATGCGGACGTCAATCGCATCTAACGGGCCGCGTCGAGCGCTGCCGCCGTCGTCGAGCGCATGATCCAGGCGGTATCGTGGATCGGCGCCTTGTTCGCATCGTAGCCCGCGAAATAGATCGCGTCCGGCTCCTGCGGGAACGGCGACACCCGGATCGTCCGGATCGACACCAACGCGCGACCGGACGGCGTGCCGACCTGGCCGAGGCCGTATTGCCCGTTCGGGTGGCGCACCAGATACCAGCCGCCGGCCTCCAGACGCCCGTAGCCGACGTCGACGACCTGGTGGCCCGCGGCGATCGGCGCCCGCAGCGGAATGAAGGCTTCGATCCCGATCAGCAACGCCTCGCCGCCGTCGGGATCGCGCACCTTCGCCATGTCGTTGTAGGCGGCGATCGCATAGCTGGCCGGCATGCCCCAGCGCCTGCCGAGAAAATCCGCCAGCTCGAGTTCGGTGGCCTCGCTGCCGTCACGCGGATCGACGCGCACGATCCGCGCGGCGTTGCCCTCCACGGCGACGAGCAAGACCTCGCCGGTGCCGGCGGGCGCCGGGATCGCGGTCAGCCCGCGCAGCCCGGTCTCGGAATGGCCGGGGCGGCGGTTCGTGTAGACGAGACGCCAGCGGGGCGCATCCCGTCGATCCGCTCGTAGATGTGCTGACCGACGGTGGCGTAGAGGCGGTCGTTGCATTCGGCGAAGCTGGCGACCCGCAGATAGCCGTTGATGCCGGAGATTCCCGCGGGCGAAACATCCGACAAGTCGAGCTCCGGGACCGCGCCCCAGCGGATGCGGCCAGGCGCCGAGACATCGTAGACGCCGCTGAAGACGCCCCGCGGATCCTGCCCGGCGAAGACCCGGTCGACGCCGGTCACCCGGTCGCGATGCTCGCCGAAGCTGCGGATCTGCGGCAGGAACTGGGGATTCGGGGAATCCTGCGCGAGCGTCGCGGCGACCCAGGCGCCGGTCGCGTCGTCGCGGCTGAACACCCGTGCGGTGCCGCTCAGGTCCCAGTTGGCCGCGATCAGCATCGACACCGGGACCGGCAGCCGCACGCCGGCGCCGTCGGTCGCGAACGTGACCTCGCGGAGCGCCCCGACGGCAAGGTCGCGCGGGTGTCCTCTCGGCATCCGCGCCTCGAAGGCGTGGTCGACGCGCCAGCCGGCGCCCGGCGCGTCGAGCACCAGGATCTGTGGGCCCTGCATGCCTTCGGGTCCCGCCCGGTCCTCCCAATAGCCGTTCGCGGCATAAAGTCGCCCGGCATGGGCGGCGAGCACGCGCATCTCGGTGCCGCCCATGAAGCGGCCCGCAGCGTCGCGCGATCCCGGCGAGAACGACACCGCGAAGCCGGTTGCCGGAACCACATCGACGGGCGCGGCCTGCTGCGGCGCGCAGGCGGCAACGATCGCGGCGACGCCGGCAAACCGGATCGACGCGCGGATCATTGGTCGCCGACACAGTCGGGCGACCGATCCTGCATTGGGTGAACGCTTTCTCGCCCCGGTCGACGTCGTGCGCTTCGGCATGTTCACCCCGGAGATCCCGTCATCCGATCGCCGAGAGATTTCACCCGTCATCGCGCGACTAGACAAGGGCACACGCCTTGAAGGACAACAACGTCATGGCGCCATCATCGTGGTCATGGCCGATCGCGGCCGGCAGGAACGGTCGGAGCGAGGCGATTGAGCTCGC
>DATJNS010000033.1:0-4682 GCA_035507915.1 Candidatus Sulfotelmatobacter sp. | reverse complement strand
GTCGCGCGCGATGCCGCCCAGGCCGGTCGCCGCGGAGATGCCGTTGCGCATGGCGTTGACGCACAGCTTCGACCAACGCTCGCCCCACAGATTGTTGGTCGCCGACACGGTGTCCGCGGTGGCGATCAATTCGGCGAGCGCCTCGAGGCGCGCGGTCACGCGGCCGTGCACCTCGCCGACGCGGTAGACGGCGTGGCCGCTCGACCCGCCGCCGCGCGCGGCGTTGCGGCGGACCTTGCCGGGAGCGTGCAGCTCGGCCGACAGCAACGCCGCAATGGCGCCGACCGTCTTGCCCCAGCCGACCACGCTGGCGACGCGCGGCTCGTTGATGCAGTTCTGCAGCGACACGACGTAGCCGTCCGGCGCCAGATAGGGCGCGATCAACGCGGTCGCCCACTCGGTGTCGTAGGATTTGACCGAGACGAACGCGATGTCGATCGGCTTCTGCTTCGACAGGCTCTGCACCTCGGTGAGATGCAGCACCGGCAGCTTGACGACCAGACGCTCGGCTTCCGAGGTTCCGGTCAGCTCGAGGCCGTCGCGGCGGATCGCTTCGACGTGCTCGGGCCACGGATCGATCAGGGTCACGTCGTGCCCGGCATGCGCCATGTAGCCGCCGGTGTAGCCGCCGATGGCGCCGGCCCCGACGACAGCGATCCGCTTGCCCCTCATCCCTTCCTCCGGGTTGTTCTGCGCGACCATGATAGACTGAACCGGCACCGAAGAAACCCCTGGGAGGATGAGAGATGACGACCGGCTTCATTGGCACCGGCACCATGGGGCTGCCGATGCTCCGCAACCTGATCGCCAAGGGCTTCGGCACGACGGCGTACGATACGCACGGCCCGGCGCTCGACGCCGCGGTGACGGCCGGCGCGGCGCGCGGCGCCTCGGCGGCCGACGTCGCACGCGCGAGCCGCCTGCTCGTCACCATCCTGCCGTCGGCCGCCAACGTCGAAGCCGTCTATCTCGGGCCGAACGGCGTGCTCGCGGGCGCCGCCGCCGATCTCTTGTGCGTCGACATGTCGACGATCGATCCCGGCACCGCGCAGCGCGTCGCGGCGCGGCTCGCCGAGCGCAAGATCCGCTACATCGACGCGCCGGTTTCGGGCGGCGTCGCCAAGGCGGTCGACGGCACGCTCACCATCATGGTCGGCGGCGCGGCAGGCGACCTCGAGCAGGCGCGCCCCGCGCTGGCCGCGATGGGCGCCACGATCGTGCATGTCGGCGCGGTCGGCGCCGGCTCGGTCGCCAAGCTGTGCAACAACCTGATCGCCGGGGTCGCCGCGGTCGCGATCAGCGAGGCGTTCCGCATCGGGGAGGCCTACGGCGTCGATCCGCACGTACTGACCCAGGTGATCTCGACCTCCTCGGGCGGGACCTGGGTCATGCAGCACGCGCACCCGGTGCCCGGCATCAATCCCAACGCGGCGTCGAGCCGCGACTACGCGCCCGGCTTCATGACCGATCTGATGGCCAAGGATCTCGGCCTTGCCGTCAACGCGGCGCGCGAGGGCCACGTGTCGGCGCTGGTCGCCTCGGCGGCGCAGCAGGTCTACCGCCTGGCGTCGGCGCACGGCCTCGGCCGCAAGGACTTCGCGTCGGTCTATCAGTTCCTCAAGGCCGCGAGCCGCGACGCGCCCGTCTAGATGGGTCTAGTCGCGGTCGCCGTGATGCCAGTAGCCGCCGGGACGAACCACGACCGAAGGACCGTAATACGCCGGACCGTAATAGCCGCCATAGGCCGGCGCCGGCGCGTAGCCGTAGGGGGCGGGCTCATAGACGCATCCCGCCATCGCGAGGATCATCGCGGCGCCGAGTGCGAGCTTGATCACGGTGCGGGTCATGGCTGGCTCCTGTGTCTCGTACCCTCATATACGCGGGGTCCTGCGGCGCACGCGCACGAGTGACAAGGATTTAATCCGTAAGCCACACGGCCGCGCGAACGCGCGAGTTCCGCGCGATGCACCGTCATCAACCGACGCGCGCGCTCGACCGTCGTGCTTACCCTGCATCCCTTGACAGCATCGGGGGACAGGACTTAGCTGATGATCGTCGTCAACCGATGTGGAGGTGTTCGCAAGACATGACTCCGCCCGACTCGTTCGAGTTGCCGACCGGCTTGGCATCGGCAACCGAGATCAAAGTCCAAGATTGAGCTCGGCTTAGCGCCGGGCGCGAAGCGAGACTTCGCAAACCGCCCCCGCTGTCGCCCTGGAGCGCGCGGGGGCTTTGCATCGAGAGCGTGATTCCGATTGCCGGCGGCGTGCCGACTGGCCAGTCTCGTCGGCGATGAAACCGGCGGCGTTCGACTACATCCGTCCCGACGACCTCGACGCGGCGCTCGCGGCGCTGGCCGAGCTCGGCGGCGACGCCAAGCTGCTGGCGGGCGGCCAGAGCCTGATGCCGCTGCTCAATTTCCGCATGCTGCGGCCGCGCTGCCTGATCGACATCAACCGCCTGAGCGCGCTCGACCACGTCACGGAGGACGCCGGCGGTCTGCGCATCGGCGCGCTGACCCGGCATCACGTGCTCGAGACATCGGCCGCGGTGGCCGCGCGCTTCCCGGTGCTCGCCGAAGCCATGCGCCACGTCGCCCATCTGGCGATCCGCAACCGCGGCACGATCGGCGGCAGCCTGTGCCACGCCGACCCCGCCGCCGAACTGCCCATGATGGCGCTGCTGCTCGACGCCGAGATCGAGCTGCGCACGCACGACGGCGCGCGACGCATCGCCGCGCAGGATTTCTTCGTCGGCCCGCTCGCCACGGCGCTCGGCGAAACCGAGATGGCGACCGAGATCCGCCTGCCCGCGCTCCCGCCGCGCGCCGGCTGGGGTTTCGAGGAGTTCGCGCTGCGCGCCGGCGATTTCGCCTTTGCCGCCGCCGCCGCGCTGGTGACCGTCGCCGACGGCCGCATCGCCGACGCGCGCCTGGCGTTGATGGGGGTCGACGACACGCCGGTGCGGCTGCGCGACACCGAGCGCGCGCTCGCGGGCCAGTCCTTCAGCTCCGCGCTGGCGGCCGATGTCGGCGCGCAGGCGCGCGCCGCGGTCCACCCCAACAGCGACTTGCGCGCGTCGGCCGACTATCGTCGTCATCTGGTCGCCGCGCTCACCGAGCGGGCCCTGACGCGGGCGTGGCAACGCGCGCACCAGGCCGCCGCATGAGCCGCGCCCGCGCCATCACCGTGACGGTCAACGGCACGACCTACACCCGCACGGTCGAGCCGCGCCTGCTGCTGAGCGACTTCCTGCGCCACACGCTCGGGCTCACCGGCACGCATGTCGGCTGCGAGCATGGCGTGTGCGGCGCCTGCACGGTGCTCTTCGACGGCAACAGCACGCGCTCGTGCCTCACCCTCGCGGTCCAGGCCGACGGCGCCGCGGTCGACACCGTCGAGAGCCTGGGCAGCGTCGAGGCGCTGTCCGACCTGCAGCAGACGTTCCGCACGCATCACGCGTTGCAGTGCGGCTTCTGCACGCCCGGCATGCTGATGACCGCGGTCGATCTCCTGGCCAAGTACCCGCTGGCGACCGACGAGCAGATCCGCGACGGCCTGTCGGGCAATCTCTGCCGCTGCACCGGCTACGAGAACATCGTCAAGGCGATCCGCGCCGTGGTCGCCGGGCGGTCCGCCCGATGACCATCGGCGACGACGATCGCGATCTCAGGCCGAAATCGATCGGCGCGCGCATCCGGCGCGTCGAGGATCCGCGCCTCTTGACCGGTCAGGGCGCGTTCACCGACGACCATGTCGTGCCGGGTGCGCTGCATCTCGCATTCCGGCGCAGCGATCACGCCCACGCGCGCCTCTTGCGCATCGATGTCGAGGCGGCGCGCGCGCTGCCCGGCGTGGCCGCGGTGCTGACGGCGCACGACCTCGACGGCGTGGTCGGGCCGGTGCGCGCCACCTCGCGCATGGCCGACTATCATGCGACCGAACAGCACCCGCTGGCGCGCGACAAGGTGCGCTACGTCGGCGAACCGGTGGTCGCGGTCCTCGCCGAGGATCGCTACCTCGCCGAGGACGCGCTCGAGGCGATCGACATCGCCTACGAACCGCTCGACGCGGTGACCGACCCCGAGCAGGCGCTCGCCGCCGGCGCGCCGCTGCTGCACGAAGCCGCCGGCACCAATGTGATCGCGGCGCGCCAGTTCGCGCGCGGCGACGTCGACGCCGCCATGTCGGCGGCGGCGGTGCGGGTCGGCGCGCGCTTCCGCTTCCGCCGCAAGACGCCGGTCGCGATCGAGAACCGATGCTACGTCGCCGAGTACGACCGCGGCCGGCGCCGCCTCACGCTCACCTCGTCGACCCAGATCCCCGGCGTGGTGCGCGACCTGATCGCCGAGCTGCTCGATCTGCCGGGCCACGACATCCGCGTGGTGGCACCCGACGTCGGCGGCGGCTTCGGCGGCAAGGGCTCACTCTACATGGAGGAGCTGCTGGTGGCCGCGCTGGCCCGCAAGCTCGGCCGGCCGGTGCGCTGGACCAGCGACCGGCTCGAGGACTTGCTGACCACCAGCCAAGCCTTCGACGAGATCGTCGACGCCGAGCTCGGGCTCGGTGCCGACGGCCGCCTGCTGGCGCTCGTCGCCGACGTGATCGGCGACGTCGGCGCCTACTCGATCTATCCGTGGACCGCCGCGCTCGAGCCCGTGCAGGTGATCAGCTTCCTGCCCG
>DATJNS010000032.1:0-2973 GCA_035507915.1 Candidatus Sulfotelmatobacter sp. | reverse complement strand
GTATGCGCTCGGCGTCACGCTCCTGTTCCTGCTGCTCGGACGCAATCCGGTGGCGAACGTCGACGAGAAGGAGCTGCTCGCCAACAAGATCGAATTCGGCTCGTACTCGGCGCTGGTCGGCTCCTACCGCGTGCCGCTCGGTTTGATGGAGGCGATGCGCGGCCTGTTGAGCGACGATCTCAAGGAACGCTGGACCGTCAACGATCTCGACATGTGGATGTCGGGGCGCCGCCAGAGCCCGAAGCAGGCGAAGCTGCCGCAACGCTCGTCGCGTCCCTACGTGTTCGAGAACGTCGAGTACTCCAACGTGCGCTCGCTCGCCTTCGCCTTCGCGACCCATTACACCGAAGCCAGCAACCAGCTGCGCAGCAAGCCGCTCGACAGCTGGCTGCGCCGCAGCCTGGGCGACGAGCCGCGCGCGGATGCGCTGCAGCAGGCGGTGTCGTCGACCGCGGCCGCGATCGCCGGCGGCAAGGGCGGCGAGGACCGGATCGTCGCGCGCGGCTGCATCGCGCTCGATCCGCCGTCGCCGATCCGCTATCGCGGCTTCGGCGTGTCGGTCGACGGCATCGGCTGGGCGCTCGCTGCGTCGCTCGGCGATCGCGACCGCCGCCAGCTGGTCTCCGAGATCATCTCGTCGCGCTTGCCGATTCACTGGGTGGCGGCCCAGGCCAAGCCCAAGGCGGAGGACCTGCGCGCGGTCCAGATGCTCGAGAAGCTGCCGGCCATCATCGATCAGGTCGGCATCGGCTACGGCGTCGAACGCTGCCTCTACGAGCTCAACCCGTCGCATCGTTGCCTGTCGTCGATGTTCGATCGCGCCTACATCACGAGCATCCAGCAGGTGCTGCCCGCGCTCGAGATCGTCGCCCAGCGCCAGGATCGGCCCGACACGCCGATCGATCGGCACCTGATCGCGTTCATCGCGGCGCGCGCGCAGCGGCCGGTCGACGAGCAGCTGCGCGGCCTGGCGACCAACGATCCCTCGACGCGCAACCTGGCGATGCTGCGCCTGTTCGCAACCATCGAGGAGCAGCAGGAAGCCCTGATGCCGGTGCCCAACCTGGCAAAGTGGATCGCCGGGCTGCTCGAGCCGGTGGTCAACGGCTTCCATCATCGTCGCCGGCGCGACAAGATGGCCCAGCTCGTCCAGGCGACCGCCGAGCAAGGCATCCTGGGCGAGCTCCTCAAGGTGCTGGCCGATGACAAGGAAAAGGGCGCCGACCAGCAGGGATACGCCGGAGCCGCCGCCGAATATCGCGAGATCGACCAGCAGATCCGCGACATCGAGGGCAGCTACGAGCTTCGCATGGACGACGCGCGCCAGCTCGGCGAGCAGATCGCGGCGGCGCTCGGCGGGCTGCTGGTCAGCGTCGCCACCGCATTCGCGGTCTTCGCGACCTTCACGTGATCGATGACCGAGGGACGAGCCCATGGCTGAGATGACGATACCCCCGGCCCGATCCGCGCGAAGCCGCAAGGTGATCGGCACGGCGCTCTGGATCATGGTGCCGCTGGTCCTGGTGTTCGCGCTGCCGACGGTGTTGTTGTTTGCGCTCGGTCTGCTGCCGACGATCGTCGCGTGGATCGTCGACCGGCGCGAGGAGAAATACGCCGCCTACTGCGTCGGCGGATTCAATCTGTCGGGCGTGATGCCCTACCTGTTCCTGCTGTGGTCGACCGGCGACTCGATGCACGCGCTGGGCGCCATCCTGACCAGCCCGTTCTCGTGGTTGGTGATGTACGGCGCGGCCGCGCTCGGCTGGCTCGCCAACTACTGGGCGCCGCAGATCACCATGCGGGTGCGCCGCGTCCGCGACCGCGCCGAGGTCGCGCGCCTGCGCAAGCGCCAGGAGCAGATCCTCGAGGAGTGGGGCCCCGAGGTCATGCCGACGGAATAGCCGGGCACGACGGGGCGAAGAAAACGAAAGCCGGAAGGGTCTCCCTTCCGGCTTTCGGTCTTTTGGGATGCGCCGAAATCAGCTCGCGCTCGGCAAGTTGAGCCGCGCGTCGATCGAGGCGTTCTTGATCGCCTTCTGCAGCTTCTCGAAGGCGCGCACCTCGATCTGGCGCACGCGCTCGCGGCTGATGTTGTAGTGCTGGCTGAGATCCTCGAGCGTTGTCGGATTGTCGCGCAGCCGGCGCTCGCTGAGGATGTGGCGCTCGCGCTCGTTGAGGCCGCGCATCGCGTCGTTCAACAGCTGGCGGCGCTTGCCGAGCTCCTCGCGGTCGGCGAGCCGCGTCTCCTGATCGTCGATCTCGTCGACCAGCCAGTCCTGCCACTCGCCCTCGCCGTCGAGCCGCACCGGCGCGTTCAGGCTGTGGTCGGGGCTGGCCAGCCGCCGGTTCATGTTGACGACGTCGACCTCGGGCACGTCGAGCTCGGTGGCGATCTTCTTGACGTTCTCGGGCGACAGGTCGCCCTCCTCGATCGCCTGCATCTGGCCCTTGAGCTTGCGCAGGTTGAAGAACAGCTTCTTCTGCGCCGCCGTGGTGCCGATCTTCACCAGGCTCCAGCTGTGCAGGATGTACTCCTGGATCGCGGCGCGGATCCACCACATCGCATAGGTCGCGAGGCGGAAGCCGCGCTCCGGGTCGAAACGCTTGACCGCCTGCATCATCCCGACGTTGCCCTCGGAGATCAGCTCGTTGAGCGGCAGGCCGTAGCCGCGATAGCCCATCGCGATCTTGGCGACGAGGCGCAGATGGCTGGTGACCAGGCGATGCGCGGCCTCGACGTCGCCGTGCTCGCGCCAACGCTGCGCCAGCATGAACTCCTCGTCGGGCGTCAGCATGGGGAACTTGCGGATCTCCTGGAGATAGCGCGCAAGATTCCCTTCTGAGCCAATGATCGGCAGCGTCGTGGCAGCCATCTCAATCCCTTCTCCGGCCGTGTCGCCCGGGTTACGCCCCGGGACACGACCTTGAATACGCCGGGCGCCGGTGGGTTATTCCCGCAGCCCTCAAGTTACC
>DATJNS010000031.1:0-26741 GCA_035507915.1 Candidatus Sulfotelmatobacter sp. | reverse complement strand
GGGCGCGGGCGCGACGGTGCGGTCGACCGGCGCTTCGCCGATCGCCTCGTCGACGCCCGCCGCGACATACCAGGCGAGCAGCGCGCGCGGATCTTCCAGCGTCGGATCGCTTGCAGTCACGATGGCCCTACTTTAACAGGCTTTGAAGCGATTGAGATGGGCGAGCTCGATGGCGCGCGAGACGATGGACTACGACGTGGTGATCGTGGGCGCCGGGCCCTCGGGCCTGGCGGCGGCGATCCGTCTCAAGCAGCTGGCGCAGGCGGCCGGCAGCGAGCTCGCGGTGTGCGTGGTCGAGAAGGGCTCCGAGGTCGGCGCCCACATCCTGTCGGGCGCGGTGTTCGAGCCGCGCGCGCTCGACGAGCTGATTCCCGATTGGCGCGAGCGCGGCGCGCCGCTCAACACGCCGGCCGCCCGTGATTCGGTCTTGTTCCTGACCGCGCGGCGCGCCTTCCGTCTGCCGACGCCGCCGACCATGCGCAACCACGGCAACTACATCATCAGCCTCGCCAACCTTTGCCGTTGGCTGGGACAGCAGGCCGAGGCGCTCGGCGTCGAGATCTATCCCGGCTTCGCGGCCGCCGAGGTGCTGTACGAGGACGGCGCGGTCGCCGGCGTGGCGACCGGCGACATGGGCATCGGACGGGACGGCAAGCCGACCGACGCCTATCAGCCCGGCGTCGAGCTGCGGGCACGCCAGACGCTGTTCGCCGAAGGCTGCCGCGGCTCGCTGACCAAGACCCTGTTCGAGCGCTTCAAGCTGCGTGAGGGCGTCGATCCGCAGACCTTCGGCATCGGCCTCAAGGAGCTGTGGGAGATCGATCCGGCAAAGCACCGGCCCGGCACGGTGATCCACACGATGGGCTGGCCGCTCGATCGGCGCACCTACGGCGGCTCGTTCCTCTATCATCTCGAGAACAATCAGGTGGCGGTCGGCTTCGTGGTCGGGCTCGATTATGCCAACCCGTTCCTGTCGCCGTTCGAGGAGTTCCAGCGCTTCAAGACCCATCCGGCGATCCGGCCGATCTTCGAGAATGGCCGCCGCATCGCCTACGGCGCGCGCGCGCTCAACGAGGGCGGCTGGCAATCGATCCCGAAGCTCAGCTTCCCGGGCGGCGCGCTCATCGGCTGCACGGCCGGCTTCATGAACGTGCCCAAGATCAAGGGCAGCCACACCGCGATGAAGACCGGCATGCTGGCCGCCGAAGCGGTGTTCGAGGCGCTCGCCAACGCCGCGCCCGGCGCGCGCGTCGAGCCGGCCGGCTATCGCGCGCGTTTCGAGCAGTCGTGGGTCGCGACCGAGCTGAAGGCGGTGCGCAACATCCGCCCGGCGTTCCGCTGGGGCTTGTGGCCCGGCACCCTGCACGCCGGGCTCGACACGCTGCTGCTGCGCGGCCGGGTGCCGTGGACCTTGCATCACCATCCCGACCATGTGCGCCTGAAGCCGGCGGCGACGGCGCCGCGCATCGACTATCCCAAGCCCGACGGCAAGGTCAGCTTCGATCGGCTGTCCTCGGTGTTCATCTCGAACACCAACCACGAGGAGGACCAGCCGGCGCACCTCAAGCTGAAGGACCCGGCGCTCGCCATCACGGTGAACTGGCAGATCTACGAGTCGCCCGAGCAGCGCTATTGCCCCGCCGGGGTCTACGAGATCGTCGACGACGCGGCGGCGCCGAGCGGTAAGCGGCTGCAGATCAACGCCCAGAACTGCGTCCACTGCAAAACATGCGACATCAAGGACCCACGGCAAAACATCAATTGGGTGGTACCCCAAGGCGGCGGCGGGCCCAACTACCCCAATATGTAACGTCGCTCGACGATCGCCATATATCCGGGCCCCGAACTTGCAGTAACGTCTTCGGCGCAAACGTCTCGACGCAACAGGGCGCAGCCTTGAATCCGATCGCAATGCCGTTTTCCCGTCGTCTCCGTCCGGCCGTCGGCCGCCGGCGTGGCAGCCCCTGGAGCGCCGCGCTCGGTCTCGCGCTCAGCATGACGCTGGTCGGTTGCATCGGCGCGAACGGCGCGAACGGCGGCGCGAACGGCGGCGGTTTGACCGCCGGGCCCGCCGCGCCCGCCGGCAGCACCGACCAGATGGGCGAAGCGGCGAGCGCCGCCGGCGCCTACCTGGCCGGCAACGCCGCCGCCGAGGCGCACGACTTCGGCGCGGCGGTGCGCTATCTGAGCCAGGCGCTGCAGGACGATCCCGACAATCTCGAGCTGCTGCGGCGCACCTTCGTCGCCACGGCGGGCGAGGGTCAGCGCACGGAGACCCTCGAGCTGGCGCAACGCGTGGTCCAGCGCGAGCCGCTGGCGGTCTTGGCCAACCTCGTGATCGCGCTCGACGACGTGCGCGGCGGACGGCTCGAGGCGGCCGACGCGCGGCTGGCCGAGCTGCCGCGTTCCGGCGTCACCAACCTGGTGCTGCCGCTGGTGCGCGGCTGGATCGCCGCCGGCCGCAAGGACGGCGACAGCGCCGCCGCGGCGCTCAAGCCGCTGTCGGACGCCAGCGCGTTCGCCACGCTGCATGCGCTGCACGCGGCGATGGTGGCGGATTTCGTCGGCGACCAGGCCGGCGCCGCGGACTCCTATCGCGAGGCGATCGACAGCTCGCCCAAGCCGCCATACCGCGTCGTCGAGATCGCGGGCAATTTCTTCGAGCGCGCCGGCGAGCCGGATCGTGCGCACGCGCTGTACGACGCGTTCCTCAAGGACAATCCCGACACGCTGCTGCTGCAGGACGCGCTGGCGCGGCTGAAGGCCGGCACCAAGCCGACGCCGACCGTGCGCTCGGTCGAGGACGGGCTCGCCGAAGCGTTGTTCGACATCGCGAACATGCTGGAGCTCGAGCGGCCGGCGAGCGAGTACGGGCTGATCTACGATCGCCTGACGCTGCAGCTGCGGCCGGATTTCCCGATGGCGCAGATGCTGCTCGGCGACATCCTCGAGAGTCTGAAGCGCGACGCCGACGCGATCGCGGTCTATCAGACCATCGCGCCCGAGTCGCCGTTCCGGTGGGCGGCGCGGCTGCGCGTCGCCGCCGTGCACGACTCGATGGGCGACGTCGACGGCGCGATCAGCGAGCTGACCCAGATGGCGAGCGAGCGTCCCGAGCGGGACGACGCGCTGGTCCATCTGGGCGACCTCTATCGCAGCCACGAGCGGTGGAAGGAGGCGGTGAAAGCGTACGATGCCGCGGTCGGCCGGCTGCCCAAGATCGAGCAGCGCCACTGGGCGCTGATCTTCAGCCGCGCGATCGCGCTCGAGCGCTCGCACGACTGGAAGCGCGCCGAGGCCGATCTCGAGCTCGCGCTCAAGCTCGAGCCCGATCAGCCCTACGTGCTCAACTATCTCGGCTACACCTGGATCGAGCACGGCGTGAATCTCGAGCGCGCCAAGACCATGGTCGAGCGCGCGGTCGACCTCAGGCCGCAGGACGGCAGCATCGTGGACAGCCTCGGCTGGCTGTACTTCCGGATCGGCGAGTACGAGAAGGCGACGCGCCAGCTCGAGCGCGCCGTCGAGCTCAGGCCGCAGGACGCCACCATCAACGATCACCTGGGCGATGCCTATTGGCAGGTCGGCCGGCGCGACGAGGCGCGGTTCCAGTGGAGCCGCGCGCTGACGCTCGACCCCGAGCCCGAGCTCAAGACCGCGGTCGAGACCAAGCTCAAGGACGGCCTGCCGACGCCCAAGACCGCGGCGCGCCCGGCCCAGTGACGGCCGACGGGGCGACGGACGCGCCTGTCGTCGTCCGTACGGCGCCGGCCAAGCTCAACCTCTGTCTGCGCGTCGTCGGCCGCCGGCCGAACGGCTATCACGAGCTCGACAGCCTGGTCGCCTTCGCCGAGATCGGCGACACGGTGCGCGCGGCGCCCGCGCCCGACGGTACCGTCACGCTCGCGCTCGACGGGCCGTTCGCCACCGCGCTGGCCAAGGCCGGACCCGACGACGGCAACCTGGTGCTGCGCGCCGCGCGGGCGTTGGCGGCGTTGACCGGCACGGCGCGCGGGGCGCGCTTGGGTTTGACCAAGGTCCTGCCGATCGCGTCGGGCATCGGCGGCGGCTCGACCGACGCCGCCGCGACCCTGCAGGCGCTGTGCACCCTGTGGAACGTCGCGCCCGCGCCCGCCGCGCTGCATGCCTGCGCGCTCGCGCTCGGCGCCGACGTGCCCGTATGCCTCGACGCGCGCGCCTGCCGGATGGAGGGCATCGGCGAGACCTTGACGCCGCTCGCCGCGCTGCCGGCGGCGCCGCTCGTGCTGGTCAATCCGGGACTGCCGCTCGATACCGGTGCCGTGTTCCGCGCGCGCGCCGGCGCGTTCTCGCCGCCGCTCGAGCGCGTGCCCACGCGGCTGTCGATCGCCGACCTGGCGGCGCTGGTGCGCGGCGGCGGCAACGATCTCGAGGCGCCCGCGCGCCGACTGCTGCCCGTGATCGGCGACGTGCTGGACGCTCTCGGCGCGCGCCCGGGCTGCCTCGCGGCCGCCATGTCGGGCAGCGGCGCGACGTGCTTCGGTTTGTTCGAGACCGCCGAGGCGGCAGCACTCGCCGCCGGCTATCTCGGCGCAGCGCAGCCCGGCTGGTGGATCGCCGCGACGCGCTTGCGGGCGCTTGCGACCCCGACCTCCGTATAGTTAAGGTGCGCCCGGCGTTGGGGCGTCGCCAAGCGGTAAGGCAGCGGTTTTTGGTACCGCGATCCCAGGTTCGAATCCTGGCGCCCCAGCCAATCTCTTCGGTGGCGTTCGGTGCGGCGGCTCGAACGACGCGGATTTACCGGACCGCGATCCCGGCGATCTCGCACGCCTGCTTGACCTGGGTCAGCGCCGAGGCGTGGCTGCGCGCACGGACCGCCAGATGCTTGGTCTCCGGGCTGTAGCGCACGACGATCATCTGGTCCGGGAGCCGCTGGCCGACGGGCAGTCCAACCCGGACGTCGATCGACTGGCCGCACCGCCAACCCTGATTCTCGACCTCGGCCAGCAGGGCGCCGCCGACCGACCAATCGACCGTGCCGAACGTCCGGTCGGAAAGCTCGATCACCAACGGCGGGCTGCGGAAGCGCTCGAAGGCGCGATGCTCGCGCGGCATCGCCGTCTCGAGCCGTGTGGCGGCGCTTTTCACGTCTGCCATGCCCTAGCCCCCTCTTGCGTCGGAACCAGCGCGCGATCGGGTGTCGTCGTCGCGACGCCGGGCGCTGCCCGCGTTTTTCATTGGCTCTGCTTATGACAAACTTAAGGCACCGGCTTCAAGCCTCTTCGAGTCAAATTTTCAGGATGTCCGCCGCCGGCAAGTATTTGTCGGTGTAGATGTCGGCAGGCGCCGGTTTCGCAGGCAGCCCGAACGCGTCGGCGACCTGATCGATACCCCGCCCCAGTTTGGCGGGGTTGACGGCGCCGAGGCCGCCGACCTCGACGTCGGGCGAACGGATCTGGTGCTTGATCAGCCAATTGAGGCGCTCGAGCTCGATGTCCGGCTTGGCGAGCGGCTCCACCTTCGTGAGCGAGGCGATCACCAGCTTGGGATCGACCAGCGCGTCGTGCCAGCCGCGCGCGCACGCCCGCACCAACCCGGCGATGCGGTCGGGGTGCTCGCGCCGAAACCGCTTCGAGACGATGATCGAGTTGGAATAGAAATCGAGCCCGGAGTCCGAGTAGTAGAGGAAGCTCACGTCGTCGAACGATACGCCCTGGGCTTTCAGATTGAAGAAGATCGTCGAGTCGAAACCGAACACGCCGTCGACCTCCTTGCGCATCATCAGGGCTTCGCGCAGGCGCAGATCGACCGTGATCGGTTTGACGCTCGCGGGATCGAGCCCGGTCGCCTTGCAGAACGCCGGGAACAGACGATAGGCGCCATCGGTCAGCGGCGCGCCCAGGGTCTTGCCCTTGAGATCCAGGGGCTTGGCGACGCCAGCGCTCTTCCAGCAGACGATGCAGGTCGGCGAGCGGTTGTAGATGTTGAGCACCGCGAGCGGCGCCTGGCCCGGGTTCTTGGCATTGAACTCGATCAGCACCGTCATGTCGGAAAACGCCGCGTCATAGGTCTCGCTGGCCACGCGCTGGATCGAATCGGCGGCGCCGGCCGACGGATCGAGCGTGGGATTGAGCCCTTCCGCGCGGAAGTAGCCCTTCTCGACCGCGTGGACGAAGGCGGCGTTGCTGCCGTCGCGCGGCGCGTTGAGCGAGAACCGGATGTCGAGCAGCGGCGCCGTCTGGGCGCGCACCCGACCGGCGGCGAGCGCGAGCGCGCCCGCCCCGCTATAGCGCAGCAGATCGCGGCGGCCGAGCCGCGCACCGAAGCCGGACGTCGTCATGCGGATCTCCTCGATGGCTCCCGGACGGCGCGCCGCAAGCTGCGTGCCAAACCGGTGGTCTGGGCAGACATGGGTCGGTCCGATTGACATGAGCGCTCGGGATCGGCTCGATGGCGCCGCGCCTTGGCCGACCTCCGGAGCACAATCCCATGACCACGACCGCGTCCCTGGCTGCCGGCGGCGGCGTGGCGCGTTACGGCGCGATCGCGCGGCTGCTGCACTGGCTGATCGTCGCGCTGGTCATCGCGCAGTTCGCGATCGCCTGGACGATGCCCGACATCCCGCGCGGCCGGCCGCCCGAAGGCCTGGTCACCCTGCACCTGTCGGTCGGCGCGACGATCCTGATCGTCATGCTGATCCGGCTCGCCTGGCGGCTGCTGCACGGCGCGCCGGCGTCGATCGTCGCCCCGCCCTGGCAACGCACCGCCGCCTGCACCGTGCACACGCTGCTCTACGTGCTGTTGATCGGGAGTCCTCTCGCCGGTTGGGCCTGGGCGTCCTCCAAGAGCTGGCCGGTCACGCTGTTCGGCCTGGCGACCCTGCCCCCGCTGGTGCCGGCCGATTGGCCCTACCGCTGGGTCGCGTCGACCATCCACGCGAACGTCGCGTGGGCGATCCTCGGCCTCGTCGGGTTGCACGCGCTGGCCGCGCTCTGGCACCACGTGGTGCAGCGCGACGACGTGCTGCGTCGCATGCTGCCGTAGCGACCGCGCCGCCCGCTACAGCGCGGCGATCGGCTGGACCTCGATCAGCAGCGGCTCGAGCACCAGGCGGTCGACCATGAGGAGCGTGTTGGGCGGATAGGCGCCGTTCGGGAACATCTGCGGAAACACGCGCTGGCGGAACGCCATGAACCTCGGGATGTCCTGCGAGTGCACGAGGTAGGTGGTGAGCTGCACGATGTTGGCCCAGCTGGCGCCACCCGCCTTGAGCGCCGCCTCGATGTTGGCAAAGGTCTGGACGCACTGGGCGTCGAAGTCGGCGGCGACGTTGCCGGCCTTGTCGACGCCGACCTGCCCGGCGATGAACAGGAACTCCGACGCGCGCACGCGCGTCATGTGGGAATACTGCCCGAGCGGCTTGCCGAGCGTCTCGGGGTTGATGATCTGGATCTCCGGCATCGCGACCTCCGCGCTGGGTGACGCGCACCGAATAGCACGGTTTGGCCTCGCCGGCCGAACCGCCGTCGCGGCTCGCTCACCCCGAAGCTTTTGACCCGGCGCGGCAGGCTTGGCAGAGTGCCGGCAAGCAAAGGAGAGCCGTCGTGCTGAGCCGCGAGCAGAACGATTATCTGTGCTGCACCGACCGCGACACCGCCATGGGGGCGCTGTTCCGGCGCTACTGGGTGCCGGTGCTGCTGGCCGACGAGATCGCCGAGCCGGACGGCGCGCCGGTGCGCGTCAAGATCATGGGCGAGCGGCTGGTCGCGTTCCGCGACACCAAGGGCCGGATCGGCCTGATCGCGGAGTTCTGCGCCCACCGCGGCGTCTCGCTGTTCTTCGGGCGCAACGAGGAATGCGGCCTGCGCTGCGCCTATCACGGCTGGAAATACGACGTCGACGGCAATTGCCTCGAGGTGCCGCAGGAGCAGGGCACCGGCTTCGAGAAGCGCGTCAAGCTCACCGCCTATCCGTGCCTCGAGCAGGGCGGCGTGATCTGGGCCTACATGGGGCCCCCCGAGCAGCGTCCGGCGCCGCCCGCGCTCGAATGGACCATCCTGCCGCCGGCGCACGTGTTCATCACCAAGCGGCTGCAGGAGTCCAACTATCTGCAGGCGATCGAGGGCGGCATCGACTCGAGCCACGTGTCGTGGCTGCACAGCCACAACCTGCATCGCGACCCGCTGTTCGTCGGCTCCAAGGGCAACGCCTACAACATGCAGGACCGCAACCCGGTGTTCGAGGTGGTCGACGCGCCGGGCGGACTCTATGTCGGCGCGCGCCGCAATGCCGAGGCGGACAGCTACTACTGGCGCATCACCCAGTGGATCATGCCCTGGTACACCATCATCCCGCCGCGCGGCGACAACCCGTTCGGCGCGCACGCCTGGGTGCCGATCGACGACGAGACCTGCTGGGCCTGGAGCATCAACTACCATCCGCACAAGCCGCTGACCGACGCCCAGACCGATGCGATGCGCAACGGCGCCGGCATCCACGTGCGCTACGTGCCGGGCACCTTCGTCCCGCTCGCCAACAAGTCGAACGACTATCTGATCGACCGCACGGCGCAAAAGGAAGGTCGCGGCTACAACGGCGTCGAAGGCATCGCGATGCAGGACGCCTCGCTGCAGGAGAGCATGGGGCCGATCCAGGACCGCACCCAGGAGAACCTGGTGTCGACCGACAACGGCATCATCATGATGCGCCGGCGCCTGACGCGCGCGGCGCGCGAGCTGGAGCAGGGCAAGGATCCGCCGGGCCTGACCGCCGAGTCGCAGCGCGTGCGCTCGGTCGCGCTGGTGCTGCCGCGCGACGCCAAGTTCCAGGACGCCGCCCAGGACGTCATGCGCGCGGCGCCCGAGGTTCCGGTGGCGTCGGTCTGAGACGATGGCGAAACTGAACCTGACCTTGGCTTGCTGGGACTACGACCGCACGCGCGGGTTGATGGATCGCGTGCAGCCCGAAGGCATCGACCTCAACTACCTGCCGATGGCGGTCGAGGAGACGTTCTTCCGCATGCTGCGGCATCGCGAGTTCGACGTCGCGGAGCTGTCGCTGTCGTCCTACTGCGTGTCGTTGACGCGCGCGGAGAAGCCGTTCATCGCGCTGCCCGTGTTCCCGTCGCGCTTCTTCCGCCACTCCTCGATCTACATCAGCGCCAAGAGCAAGATCCGCGAGCCCAAGGACCTGATCGGCAAGCGGATCGGCACGCCCGAGTACCAGATGACGGCGCCGGTGTGGATCCGCGGCATCCTGGCCGACGATTACGGCGTTCCGGTCGACGCGGTCACCTACGTGACGGGCGGCGAGGAGACGCCGGGCCGCGACGAGAAGCTCAAGCTCGATCTGCCGGCGCGCATCAAGATCGAGCGCGCGCCCGCGGGCAAGACGCTCTCCGGCATGCTGCGCACGGGCGAGATCGACGCGCTGCACACGGCGCGCGCGCCGTCCTGCTTCAGCGACGGCAGCGGCGACGCGCGCCGCCTGTTCGAGGATTTCCAGTCCGTCGAACGCACCTATTTCAAGCGCACCGGCATCTTCCCGATCATGCACGTGATCGTGCTGCGGCGCGACGTCTACGAACGGCATCGCTGGGTCGCGCAGACCCTGACCCAGGCGTTCCGCGAGGCCCAGGCGCTCGCCTATGCCGAGCTCGAGGAGACCGCCGCGCTCAAGGTCATGCTGCCGTGGTTGACCGCGCACGTCGAGGAGACGCGCCGCGAGATGGGCCGCGACTTCTGGGCCTACGGGCTCGAGGCGAACCGCACGGTGCTCGAGACCTTCCTGCGCTATCACCACGAGCAGGGCCTGTCGCCGCACAAGCTCGAGCTCGAGGCGCTGTTCGCGCCGGAGGCGCTCGAGTCGTTCACGATCTGATGGCGCTCATCGCACTCTGCGATCAAGCGTCGATCGAACCCGGCACGGCCCTGCGGGTCGAAGCCGCCGAGCGGCTGTTCGCGGTGTTCAACATCGACGGCACGTTCTACGTGACCGACGATTACTGCTCGCACGGGCCCGGTTCATTGTCGGCCGGTTTCATCGACGGCGACGTGGTCGAGTGCGACTTCCACGGCGGCTGCTTCCACATTCCGAGCGGCAAAGCGGTCAAGCCGCCGTGCACCGAGCCGGTGCAGACGTTCGCCGTGACCTTGCGTGACGGCAAGGTATGCATCGATTTCGAGTCGACGCCGTGAGCGCGCGGCCGCGCATCGCGCTGGCGCTCGGCGATCCGGCGGGCATCGGGCCCGAGATCGCGCTGAAGGCGGTGCTCGACGATGCGGTCTGGTCGTTGTGCGAGCCGGTGCTGGTCGGCGAGGCCGCCGTGCTGCGCCGCCACGCCGAGCCGTGCGGCATCGCGGTGATCGCCGGCAACGACGGCACCGTCACGGTCGGCGGCCGGCGCATCGCGCTGGAGACGGTCGACGCCGGCGGCGCCGCGGTGGCGCTCGCCGAGGTGTCGCCCGAGGCCGGGCGCGCCACGGTCGCCTACGCGCGGCGCGCGATCGCGCTCGCGCTCGACGGCGCGGTCGACGCGGTGGTCGCCTGTCCGCACAACGAGACGGCGGTCAACCGCGGCGGCCTCGCGTTCGACGGCTATCCCGGCTTCCTCGCCGATTGCGCCGGCGTGCCGCGCGACGAGGTCTTCCTGATGCTGGTGTCGGACCGCTTCCGCATCGTCAACGTCACCTTGCACGTGGCGTTGCGCCGGGCGCTCGACCTCCTGACCGTCGAGCGCATCGTGACGGCGGCGCGCGCGGCCGATCGCGCGGTGCGGCGGCTCGGCGTGGCGCGTCCGCGCATCGGGGTGTGCGGCATCAACCCGCATGCCGGCGAGCACGGGCTGTTCGGCGACGAGGACGAGACGGTGGTGCGTCCGGCGGTCGCCCAGGCCCGCGCGCTCGGGCTCGACGTCGCCGGCCCGTTCGGCGCCGACGCGTTGCTCGCCGGCGGCGGCTACGACGTCTATCTCGCGATGTATCACGACCAGGCGCACATCCCGATCAAGCTGCTCGGCATCGGCGCGTCGTCCGGCATGCCGATCGGCACCACGGTGCTGTTCTCGAGCGTGCCGCACGGCAGCGCGTTCGACATCGTCGGCAAGAACCAGGCGAACGCCGGGGCCATCGTCACCACGCTCAAGCGGCTCGCCGGGATCTCGCGCGCATGAGGCCGCTGGCGGCCGCGCTGGCCCTCGCGCTGCTGACCCTCGCAACGGCGCCGTCTCGTGTTGCGGCCGCCTACCCCGATCGCGTGGTGCGCCTGATCGTGGCGTTTCCGCCCGCCGGCACCAACGACATCATCGCGCGGCTGCTCGCGCCGCGCCTGTCCGCGCTGTGGCACCAGCCCGTGATCGTCGAAAATCGCGCGGGGGCCGGCGGCACGATCGGCACCGATCTAGTGGCGCGCGCCGAGCCCGACGGTTACACGCTGCTCGTCACGCCCCCCACGCCGATCACGATCAGCCCCAAGCTGTACGCGAACCTGCCGTACGATCCCAAGACCGCGTTCGCGCCGGTCACGGTCGTATCGATGGCGCCGAACATCCTGCTCGTCAACGCGAAGACCGGCGCGCCCTCGGTGGCCGCGCTGGTCGCAGCGGCCCGCGCCGCGCCGGGCAAGCTCACCTACGCATCGCAGGGCCGGGGCACGACCTCGCATCTGAGCGGCGCGCTGTTCGCCACCGACGCGCATCTCGCGCTGGTGCACATCCCCTACAAGGGCTCGGGGCCGGCGGTGAGCGACCTTCTGGCGGGCCGGGTCGACATGATGTTCGACGCGATCGGCAACTCGCTCGGGCACGTGCGCAGCGGCGCGCTACGCGCGATCGCGGTGGCGAGCGCACACCGCACTGCGGCGCTGCCCGACGTGCCGACCATGGCGGAGTCCGGATTCCCAGGCTTCGTGTCGGTGGTGTGGTACGCGGTGTTCGCCCCCGCGGGCACGCCGGATGCGGTCCGGGCCACCATCGCGGCCGCGATCGGCGGCATCCTGAAGGATCCCGAGGTCGTGACCCGCCTCGACGCGCTCGGCAACGAGCCGGCCGGCAGCGCCCCCGACGCGGCCGCCGCCTTCATCCGCGACGAGACGGTGCGCTGGACGCGCGTCGTGCAGGCCGCCGGCATTACGCCGGAGTAGACCTGAGGTCCGCTATTGCTAACATATTGGTTAGAATTAACCGAATATCGTCGGCATCGTGCGGGTTGGTGGCGGGGCGGTCGTCGTGTTCCTGAAGCGGTGTGGCATCGCGCTCTGCGCGGGTGTCCTGTGGCTGGCAATTGGGCTCCTCCAACCGGCTGCGGCGGCGTCGGTGCAGATCGATCCGCGCTACCAAAGCGCCTATGACGCCGCGTTCCACGCCACCTACGATCATCCCGACGACGTCGGCGCGGCGCTGACGTTCGCCAAGATCGCGGCGGTGGCCGGCGACCTCGAAGGCGCGATCGGTGCGCTCGAGCGGGTCCTGATCTACAACCCGGCGATCCCCGAGGTCGATCTCGAGCTCGGGCTGCTCTACAAGGCGCTCGGCTCGTATGCCGCCGCGCAGGTCTATCTGCAGCGCGCCGATCCCGCGAAATTGTCGCCGGCCGACCAGGCGACGCGCGCGGAGGCACTCGCGACGGTCGACGCCGGGCTCGCCCGCAACAAGCTGAGCGGTGTGGCGTCGCTCGGCCTGCGCTACCAGACCAATGCCAACGCCGGACCGATCGCCGCATCGCAAGCCGCCGGCGGGCCCCCGGCCGCCACGCCCGGCACCGCAGCGCCGGCCATTCCGCCGATCTCGCGCAGCGAGCGCGCGCGCGCCGACACCGACGCGTTCGCCGCGATCGCGGCGCGCGACAGCTACGATCTCGGCGACCAGGCGGGCACGACGTGGGACTCGCGCCTGACGCTCTACGGCACTCGCCAGTTCCATCGCCACCTGGACAACGTCGCGCTGGCCGAACTCGA
Source organism: Candidatus Sulfotelmatobacter sp. (assembly GCA_035507915.1). Taxonomy (GTDB): domain Bacteria; phylum Pseudomonadota; class Alphaproteobacteria; order Elsterales; family Elsteraceae; genus JACQAI01. The sequence continues at coordinate 13,811 of DATJNS010000031.1, read as the reverse complement.
CACCGGCCCGCGTTTCCGGCTGGCCGGTCCGGAGAGCAACAGCCCCACGCTGCGGCCTTACGTGGTCGGCAACGTGTTCGAGCTCGGCGGCTCGGAGTACTACGCCAGCGGCGGCGGCGGCCTCAGCCTCGGCGTCCAGCTCGATCCGAAATGGTCTTTCGAAGGCACGTTCGAGGCGCGCGACCTGCGATTCAGCAACTCGTCGGTCGAGCCGACCGCGACCGACTACGACGCCGTGCAGGTGCTCGGACGGCTGCTCGTCAACTATGCGCCGACCGTCGACGACCTTGCGTCGCTGCTCGCGCAGTTCACCAATTACGACGCCAAGCAGGGCTTCTACACCTACCAGGAGGCGCGGCTCGGCGCCGGCTACATCCATCGCTTTCCGGCACCCTGGAGCTGGCGGCCGCAGCCGTGGAGCGTCGGCCTGTTCGCCAGCTACGCGGCGCGGCCGTACGATCATCGCGATGCCAGCGTCGACCCGGTGCACTTGCGCGATGACAACGAATGGACCGTGAGCGGCGCGCTGACGATCGGTTTGCTCGATCAGGTCGACTTCCGGCTCGAGGTCCAGCAGGTATGGGCGGACTCGACCGTCGCGCTCTACGAATATCGCGATACTGCCGTGCTCGGCAGCATCGGGCTACGCTTCTAGGAGGAAGGACATGCGCGCGCCCGCGCTCGCTCTCGGATCCGTCCTGCTCGCCACATTGGTCGTGTCGCCGGCGGCGCGCGGCCAATCGCCTGCGGCGTCCGCGAGCGGCGGCACCGAGCAAACGGCGGGCGTGACCACGGCGTCCAATCCGTCGGTCGAGGGCGTGCCGCCGGTTTCCGCGCCGGGACCGCTGCTGGTCGGCGTCACGGTGTTCGAGCACGAGCGCGTGATCTCGGCCGCCGACGGCCAGGCGCAGCTCCTGTTTCGCGACGGCTCGAGCTTCACAGTCGGACCGAACTCCAACCTGACGCTCGACGACTTCACCTTCGATCCGGGCCGCGGCACCGGACGCGCCGCGCTGTCGCTCGGCAAGGGCATCTTCCGCTTCGTCGGCGGCAAGCTGAGCAAGGAGGGCGCTGTCGAGCTGACCACGCCCGCAGCCGTGCTCGGCGTGCGCGGCGGCATCGCGCTGGTCGAGGTCGGCGACCAAGGCGCGACCAAGGCCACCCTGCTGTACGGCAGCGAGCTCGCGGTGACCGCGCGCGACGGCGAGACCGTGCGGATCCGGCGCCCCGGTTTCTCGGTCACGGTCGCCTACGCGGGCGCGGCGCCGTCCGAGCCGGTCCGCGTGACCGCCGACGATCTGCGCCACGGCCTCGATCCGTTGCGCGGCCAACCCGATCGCACCGGCGGCTTGCCGATGCGGCCGCCACCGCCGTTCGTGGTCGCCGCGCTGCGGGCGCCGGTCGTGCTCGCCGGTCCGTCGCCGAGCGGCGCCCCGGGCGCCGGCTCGGGCTCGAATCCCCCGCCCAACAATCCGCCGTCCGGCAACGCGCAGTCGGGCAGCCCGCCGCCGAACCAGCCTCCGGGCGGCGGGCCGGGCCAAGCAGCCGGAGCCGGACCGCCGGGTGGCGGAGCAGGGCTGTCGGTGCCCAGCCCCTTCGCCAATGCCGGCGGCCCCGGAGGCGGACTCGGTGCCGGCCCCGGTCCCGGTCCGGGCCTTGCGGGATCGCCGGGTGGCGCCCGGCCGATCGGGGCCGGCCCGCCGGGCGCGGGTCAGGCGGGCCCGCCCCCGGGTCCGCCGGCCGGCCAGGGCGCGCAGGCGCGCCAGCGCCGAATGCTGGCGCCCACCGCGCCTTGACCACGCTGCGCCGCTGGCTCACCGCGTTTCCACTCTGGCTGCTGCCGGTCGCGCTGCTCGTCGTCCTGCTGTTCGGCAAGCTGGTCGATCCGCGGCCGCTGCGCCTGCTCCAGCTCGCGGTGTTCGACGGTCTGCAGCTCCTGCAGCCGCGCCAACCCGCCGCGCTGCCGGTGCGCGTCGTCGACATCGACGACGAGTCGCTGGCGAAGATCGGTCAGTGGCCGTGGCCGCGCGACCTGCTGGCGCGCCTGATCGACACGCTGCGCGGCGCCGGCGCGAGCGCCGTCGTGCTCGACATCCTGCTCGCCGAGCCCGACCGGACGTCGCCCGCGCGCGTGTTCGAATCGCTGCACGTGCCCGGCCTGCCCACCGACCTGCCGGACCACGACCGGATGCTCGCCGCGACGCTCGGCCGGATCCCGACGATCGGCGGGTTCGCATTCGCCGAAAGCGCGGCCGCCGCGCCGCCGCGCGAGCTCGCGGGGTTCGGCATCAGCGGTCCCGATCCGATGCCCTACCTGCCGAGCTTCGGGACCGCGGTCACCGATCTGCCGGAGATCGAGGCGGCGCTGCGCGGCTACGGCGCGTTCAACGGCATGCCCGACGTCGACGGCGTGACGCGGCGCGTGCCGATGCTGTTCACCGCGTTCGGCCGCCTTTATCCGAGCCTGGTCGCCGAGACGCTGCGCGTGTTGGCCGGGGAGACCTCCTACAAGGTGAAGACGGTCGGCGGCAGCGGCGAGAGCGGCTTCGGCGCGCATCTCGGACTGGTCGGTATCCGGATCGGCGACGGCGACAACGCGATCACGATCCCGACCGATGCCAACGGTGCGGTGGCGCTGCATTTCGCGTGGCCGCAGCCGGCGCGCACGGTCGCGGCCTGGCGCATCCTCGAGAACCCGTCGAGCATCGCGATGACGGACCAGGTCGTCTTCATCGGCAGCTCGGCGACCGGGTTCGGCGACGTCCGCCTCACGCCGCTCGGCTACATGCCCGGCGTCGAGGTGCAGGCCCAGGCCCTCGAGCAGGTGCTGACCGGCGACTATCTGGTGCGACCCGATTGGGCCGACGGTCTCGAGCTCATCGTCATCGCGGTCGCGGGCGTGCTGCTCCTCTGGGTGCTGCCGCGTGTCCGTCCGGTCGCGGGTGCCGCGCTCGGCGGCGCCCTGATCGCGCTGTTCGCCGCCGCCGCGTGGACCGCATTCGCGCGCTGGCGCCTCGAGTTCGATCCGGTCTATCCGGCGGTCTGCATGACCGCGCTCTACGCCGCCACCACCCTGCTGAATTTCATGCGTGCGGAAAGCGATCGCGCGTTCGTCCGCAGCGCCTTCTCGCGCTACACCTCGCCCAAGCTGCTGGCGCAGCTGACCCCCGAGAGCCTGAAGCTGGGCGGCACGCGGCGCGACATGAGCTTCATCTTCACCGACATCGCCGGCTTCACGACGCTGTCCGAGCAGCTCGGTCCGGCACGCGTCGCGCAGCTGCTCAACCCCTATTTCGACGAGTTGTGCAACGTCGTCCTGGCCCAGGACGGCATGGTGAACGAGTTCATCGGCGACGCCGTGCTGGCGTTCTTCGGCGCGCCGATCGAGCAGCCCGATCATGCCGCGCGCGCGGTGCGTGCCGCCCGTGCGCTCGACGCGGCGGCCGAGCGCTTCCGCAAGGCGCAGAACGCCGCCGGCATCGGCTTCGGCATCACGCGCATCGGCGTGCACACCGGCAGCGCGCTGGTCGGCAATTTCGGCGCGTACCAGCGCATCAAGTACGCCGCGCTGGGCGACGTGGTGAACACCGCCTCGCGCATCGAGGGTTTGAACAAGCACTTCTCGACGCGCGTCTGCGCCTCGCGCGCGGTATTCGATCTCGCGGGCGACGACGGCTTCCGGCCGCTCGGCCGCGTCGTCGTCAAGGGTCGCCAGGAGGCGCTCGAGATCGTCGAGCTGCTCGACCTCGAGCGCGCGGCGTCGAGCCACGTCGCGCGCTATCGCGAGGCCTACGCCGCGCTCGATCGCGGCGACACGGCGTGTGCCGCGGCGCTGCTGCAGACGCTCGCGGCCGAGGACCCGACCGACGGACCGGTCGCCTTCCATCTGCACCGGCTCGCCGAGGGCGCCCGCGACACCCGCATCGTCATGACGGAGAAGTGAGGGCCGGCGGAACCGGGCGCGCGGTCCTCGACGTTGAGCTTGCAGCACCACCGAGGGAGGCGTGATGCCTTATCCGTCCCGTGACGACCTGCCCGACAGCGTGCGCAAGCACCTGCCCGAGCATGCGCAGGACATCTTCGTCGCCGCGTTCAACAATGCGCACGAGGAGTACCACGACGAGAGCCGCGCGTTCCGCGTCGCATGGGCCGCCGTCAAGCGTCAATACCGCAAGGACGGCGACCGCTGGGTACCCAAGGCAACACAACGATCTTGATTTGCCTCAAGCGTCGCCGACATCGCGCGCCATAGTGTTGCCACGAGCGCGTGCTTGACTACGCGATGCTGGGTGCCCCTTCACTCAGCGCATCAACGGACTTGGCCCCGCTGCCCCCGCGGCGGGGCCTTTTTCGTCAGGGCTTCAGCGTGGGGTCGCGCAGGCTGGTGTCCTGGCCGACGACCGGGTCGGCGATCGCGTCGGCGAGCGACCGGGCGCCTTTCCATTGCTCGCGCGGGCGCGCCTTGCCGTCGCTGCCGATCTGATCGAGGCCCCAGTAGATCTCGAGCCGGTGGCCGTCGGGGTCGCGGAACTCGACCGCGATCTGGACGCCGGCGCGCCGCCGCCCCTCGAAGTCGATCTGGACCTCGTGACGGCGCAGATGGTCGCGCGCGCGGATCACTTCGTCGAGCGAGCCGACCTCGAATGCGACGTGGTTGAGCTCGACATTGGGCGAGGCGCCCGGCATCGAGCCGACCAGCGCCACGCCGTGATGGTCGGGGCTGAAGCGCATGAACACCATGCCGCCCGGCATCATGTCGGTGCCGTAGATGTCGGAGATCTCGAAGCCGAGCACCTGGGTGTAGAAGCGCACCGAGCGGTCGAGATCCGACACGTTGAGCACGACGTGGCCGATCTTGCCGATGCGGAACGGCATGGCTTTCGGCCGGGTGAGCGCGGCGAGCGCCTCGGGATGGTAGGGCATGGTCGCCTCTCGATCGTTTCGGTTCCAATCGCGGTCAGCGCGATATACTGGCGCCATGGACGCGGGCGAGGTCAAGCTGCGGCGATGACGATGATGATCGGCCGGATCGCCGGCGCGCTGCTCGTGCTGCTGGCGAGCGCGCCGATCGCCGCCGCGGCGTGGCCGGAGCGCGCGGTGCGCTGGATCGTCGCTTACCCGCCGGGCGCGGGCACCGACATCGTCGCGCGGCTGCTCGGCCAGCGGCTCACCGAGCGGCTCGGCCAACCCGTCGTCGTCGAGAACAAGCCGGGCGCCGGCGGCGCGATCGGCCTGGAGGCCATCGCCACCGCGGCGCCCGACGGCTACACGATCGGCATGGCGGACACGGGACCCTTGGCGATCAACCCGTCGCTCTATCGCAAGCTCGCTTATGACCCGGTCGCGAGCTTCGAGCCGATCTCGCTGATCGCCAACCTGCCGTTCGTCCTGGTCGTGCATCCCGACCTGCCGGTGCATTCGGTCGCCGAGCTGATCGCGCTCGCCAAGGCGAAGCCCGGGCAGATCAACTACGCCTCGGTCGGCAACGGCAGCTCGGTGCATCTCGCGACCGAGCTGTTCAAGACCATGGCCGGCGTGGACCTGGTGCACGTTGCCTACAAGGGCAGCGCGCCGGCGCTGCACGATCTGCTCGCGGGCCAGGTGCAAGTGATGTTCGTCAACCTCTTGTCGTCGCTGCCGTCGATCCAGGCCGGCAAGCTGCGCCTGCTCGCCGTGTCGCCGGCCACGCGCCTCGCCAACCTGCCCGACGTGCCGACGGTCGCCGAGGCCGGCGTGCCGGGCTACGCCTACGAGTCGTGGTTCGGCATGGTCGCGCCGGCGCACACGCCGAAGGACGTCATCCGGCGGCTGAACACGGAGGTGGTCGCGACCCTGGCCGAACCCGACATTCGCACCCGCCTCATCGAGCAGGGTGGCGTCGAGCCGATCGGCAGCACGCCCGACGCGTTCGCCGAGACGATCCGGACCGATCTCGCGCGCTATGCCGATCTCGTGAAGCGCACCAGCGCTCACGTCGACTGACCGACCGCCGAAAGGATCCCGTCATGAGCGTCACCAGCGAGCTCGCGCGCTACGTCGTCGAGGCGCGACCCGATGCGCTGCCCGACGCGGTCCGCCGCGAAGCCATGCGCGCGGTGCTGCATCTGATCGGCTGCGCGATCGGCGGCTGCCGGCACGCCACGGTCGAAGCGGCGCTCGCCGCGCTCGGCGATTTCGCCGGCAAGCCGCAGGCGGGCCTGGTCGGACGCCGCGAGCGGCTCGACGTGCTCAACGCCGCGCTGATCGACGGCATTGCCTCGCACGTGCTCGATTTCGACGACACGCACGCGACCTGCTTCGTACATCCGAGCGGTCCGGTCGCCTGCGCGCTGCTGCCGCTTGCCGAGTATGTCGACGTCTCCGGCGCCGACTTCCTCAACGCCTTCGTGCTCGGCGTCGAGGTCGAGTGCCGGATCGCCAAGGCGGTGATCCCGGCGCATTACGAGATCGGCTGGCACCTGACGGGTACCGCCGGCGTGTTCGGCGCGGCGGCCGCCGCCGGCAAGCTGCTCGGCCTCGACCGGCAGCGCATGGTATGGGCGCTCGGGATCGCGGCGACCCAGTCGGCGGGCCTGCGCGAGAGCTTCGGCTCGATGTGCAAGAGCCTGCACAGCGGTCGCGCCGCGCAGAACGGCCTGTCGGCGGCGCTGCTGGCGCGTCAGGGCTTCACCGCCGCCGAGCAGGGCATCGAGGGCAAGCGCGGCTTCGCGCACGTCACCTCGACGACGCAGAATTTCGCCGCGATCACCGACGGGCTCGGCCAGTCGTTCGAGCTGATGCGCAACACCTACAAGCCGTTCGCCTGCGGCCTGGTCGTGCATCCGACGATCGACGCCTGCCTGCGCCTGCGCGCCGCGCACGGGCTGACCGAGCCGCAGATCGAGCGCGTCGACGTCGCGGTCCACCCGATCGTGCTCGAGCTGACCGCCAAGCGCACGCCGCGCACCGGCCTCGAAGGCAAGTTCTCGGTCTTCCACTCGGCGGCGATCGCGCTGATCGACGGCGACGCCCAGGAACCGCAGTACAGCGACGCGCGCGTGACCGATCCGGCGGTCGCCGGCCTGACCGCGCGCGTGCAGGCGAGCGCGGATCCGAAGATGCACAAGGAAGCCGCGACCGTCACCGTGACCTTGCGCGACGGAAGGCGCGTCGAGACCCACGTCGCGCACGCGGTCGGCAGCCTCCAGCATCCGATGAGCGACGCGCAGATCGACGCCAAGGTGCGCGGCCTCGCCGCCGACGTGATCGGCGCCGAACGGACCGAGGCGCTGATCGCGCTGTGCCGCGACCTGTGGGACCGGCCGGACGCCGGCGCCGCCGGCCGGGCGGCGGCCGCCTGTTAGGGCGCCGGGCGAATTTGCGCTAAATCAAGGCGGAGCCCGGACGCCGGGGATCGAATGGCCCGTGAACCGTCCAGAGGTGCCACGATGCCGAACGATCCCACCACGCCGCCCGACCCGCAGCGGTCGAAAATGCGGCGGCCCAACCGCCTCCGCGGCCCAAACGCTCCGGCTGCGCCCGCCAAGGCCCGGCCGAGCACGTTCGTGCCCAAGCTCCTGGCCGAGATCCTGCCCGAGCCGGTCCGCGACCGGCTGCCCGAGGAAGCGCAGCAGCTGTTCGTGCAGGCCTACAATTACGGGCTCGAGGAATACAACGACCCCGAGCACGCCGGGCATCTCGGCTGGGCGGCGGTCCATCGCCACTACGACAAGGTCGGCGGCAAATGGGTGGAAAAACCTCCCGAAGCGAGGCCGCACGCGACGCCGCACGACGAGTCGGCCGAGGCGGTAGTCGAGCGGCTCAAGAAGCTGCACCACCGAGGCTGATCGGCGCGTCCTAACAGCCGCCGGCGAGGTCGATCCACTCGCCGTGCTCGGAGCATTGGCGCGGCCGCCCGGCGCTGCAGGTGCGCGCGCCCGGCGCCGCGGTCTCGTAGGCGCTGATCTGGCACGCCGCGCGCGTGACGCCGCCAGCGAAGCAGGGGGCATGGCGATCGACCGCCCATGCGCCGGTCGGTTGACACACGGTCGTGAAGCCGTCGAGGCACATCGCCCGTCCAGGGGCGACCAGGTCGCTGCCCAGGCGGCAGTTGGTGGCGGCGCCCGCATGGCTCGCCGGGGCCGTCGCGATGGCCAGAACGACCGCGGCACCCGCCAGCCACGCGAGCCGGGCGCGCGTCATCGGAGCCCCCGCACCCGCACGTACCGAATGCGCCGCACGCGCCGGCGCCGCAGGAAGCCCGTCTCGTGCAGCACGCTCGGACCGACGCTCTCGAGCAACTCGCTGGCCAGGCGCGGCCGGTCGTCGAGCGGACTGTCGATGCACGGCGCAAGCCAGCGCGCCCGCTCGCGCCGGCAGACGCGAATCAACTGGCGCCAGAGGGCCCGCGGCGACATCGCCGGGCTCAGTGCACCCCCGGGGGCGAGCCGGCCGGATGCGGGGACGTCGAGCGCGCGGTGCCGCGCGATGCGGGACGCTCGAGCTCGGACAGCGCTTGCCGACGGCGCGCGCGGCGCGCCAAGGCGGCCCAACGGGCCTCGGTCCAGACCTGGGTGAGGGCGCTCGAGGCGGCCTCGAACTCGCGGCGGGTCAAGGAGATCATTCTGGGCTCCATCGGTTGGCGTCGTGCCGTTTTGACGACGAAACGCCGGGGCCCGCTCTTGCGACGAAATGCGTACGAATTGTTCGCGATCGCTCGCAGGTTTGTCACACGCGTGACCGCGATGTGACGGCCGTCACACCAAGGCCGTCTCTCGACTATATCGAAGCGCGGCGACGCTAGCTGCCGGACAAGCCGTGGACGTTGTCGAAGAACACGTCCTGCCAGCGCGCGATGGGGTGCTTGAGCAGCCCGACCCGATGCATGTAGTCGGCGTACACCATCAGCTTGCTGGGCGCCGGGTTGAAGGCCAGCATGTTCTCGTCGGCCAGGATCGCTTCGATCTCCTCGACCGACAGCTTGGTCGGCTCGACGCGCTTGAACAGGCGCGCGGCGCCCGGCTTGTCGGCGCGGATCATCGTCATCGCCGCGGCGAGGCCGGCGTAGGTCGCGGCGAACAGCTGCGGATGCTCGGCGTGCCATTTCTCCGCGCAGTAGGCGACGATCAAGGTGTTGCGTCCGCCGGCCACGTCGTACGAGTTGAGCACGGTGCGCACGCGCGGATCGGCGAGCTCGGTCTGGATGAACGGCACGGTGGTGGCGTGGGTCTTGATCTCGGACCTGCCCGAGAGCAGGGCGATCACGCCGTCGGGGTGCGACATCGACACCGTCAGAGCGTCCAGCCGCTCGCGCTGATCCCAGCCGAACGCCTGCGCGGCGGCCATCTGCAGCGTGATGAAATGCTGGGTGCCGCGCCCGGCCGTCATGGCGATGCGATCGTCGGGGCCGAAATCGCGGATCGAGCGGATGCGCGGATCGATCGTGTTGAAGTAGATCGGCGAGTCGGCGATCGCCATCATGCCCTTGACGGTGTCGTGGCCGACCGTCTTGTCCCACAGCGTGAGGAGCACGGTGGTGCCCGCCATCGCGACGTCGACGCCGCCCGAGATGATGGCGTCGTTGACCGCGGCGCCGCTACCGAGCTGAACGACCTCGACGCGCGCGTCGGCGACGCCGAGCTTGGCCGCCTCCGCCTCGATCAGCTTGCGGTCGATCGCGACGCGCAGCGGCATGTAGGCGAGGCCGAACTGCTCGGCGACGCGTATCACGTCGTCGGCGCGCGCCGCGCCGCCGGCGAGCACCAGGCCGAGCAGCACGCCGGCAAATCGTCGGACAGAGATCATGGCGGCTACATCAGCTTCGCGAGCGTGGGCGCGCGCGCCGGGATCTCCATCAGATCCTCGCCGAAGAACAGATTGCCCTTGTAGACGCGGCTCATCTCGGCGATCGCGCGTTCGCGCATGCCCGGCTTGTCGAACTGTTCGGTGATGTGGCTCGCCACCAGATTGCGCACGCCGGTCGCCTGGGCGAGCTCGGCGAGCTCCATATGTCCCATGCACGATTCGGCGAACGGCTCGTTGAGCGCGGTGCCCGAGATGTAGTGGCACATGTGCACCAGGATGTCGCAGTCCTGCGCGAGCTTGCGCATGCCGCTCGACGGACCGCTGTCGCCCGAATAGACGAACGAGCCCTCCGGCGTCTCGAGCCGGAAACCGAAGCAGGTGAGATAGGGTTGGAAGTGCCGGACCGCCGCGACCTCGACCCGCCAGGCGCCGTCGCGCACCGTCGCGCCGCTGGCGAGCTCCTGGACCGCCGGCGCCGGGCGCACGCGCGGCATCACGCCGCCGCGCGCCTCGTAGATGCCGAGGCTGCAGCCGTGCTGCGTGCGCGAGGTGAGATCGGGGTCGTACACGCCGCCGGCGCTGAACAGCTGCTCGGTCATACGGGCGAGCGGCGGCGGGCCGTAGACCTTGAGCTCGGGCAGCTTGCCGGCGCCCTGATCCCAGCGCGTCAGCACGAGCCGCGGATAGTCGCCGCAATGGTCATAGTGGACGTGGCTGAGAAACAGATGGGTGACCTTGGTGGGCGGAATGCCGAGCTCGAGCAGGCGATGATGGGCGCCGAAGCCATGATCGAACACGATGACGTCGTCGCCCGTCTCGACGACGTAGCCGGAGCACATGCGCCGCAGCGACGGCGTCGGCGTTCCGGTGCCCAGCAAGCGAACCCGCATCGCTCTTTCCCCTCTGCTTGACCGTCATTGCGAGGAGCGTCAGCGACGAAGCAATCCAGGCGGCTATCCGCTCGGCGATTCTGGATTGCTTCGCTACGCTCGCAATGACGACCGAAGTAGCCGCAAGAACTCTACACCACGCCTTGTTGGCGCAGGCGGGCGATCTCGTCGCGGCCGAGACCGAGCTCCGCCAGCACCTCGTCGGTGTGCTGGCCCAGCGCGGGCGCCGGACGGCGCACCCGGCACGGCGACGCGGCGAACTTGATCGGGAAGCCGAGCATCTCGACGGCGCCGTGTCCCGGATGGTCGACCGATACGACCATCTCCTGGTGGCGCACCTGGGGATCGGCGAATACCTCGGGCAGGCTCAGCACGCGGCCGCACGGCACGCCGGCCCGATTGAGCACGTCGATCCAATGCTCGGTCGAGCCGGCGACGAGTTTGGCCTCGACCGCTTGGTTGATCGCCGCGCGATGGGCGACGCGGCCGGCGTTGGTCGCGAAGCGCGGATCGGCGGCGGCCTCGGTCGCGCCGATCGCCGCCATGAACTTGCGATAGATCGCCTCGTTGGCCGGCGCGATCGCGACCTCGCCGTCGGCCGTGCGATAGAGGCCATAGGGCGCGAGGATCGGATGGTCGTTGGCGGTGCGCGCGGGCTGGCGGCCGGTCTCCAGGGCCTCGGCCGCCAGGTAGGCGAGGAAGCTGATCAGTCCGTTGGTCAAGCTGGCGCCGACCTGCTCGCCGCGTCCGGTCTTGGCGCGCCCGACCAGCGCCGCGCACACGCCGAGCGCGCCCTGCAGACCCGCGATCAGATCGCTGATCGGCGGCGCGGCGCGCAGCGGCGCCCCATCGGGTGTCCCGGTCACGCTCATGAAACCACTCATCGCCTGGGCGATGAAGTCGAACGCCGGACGGTCGCGATAGGGCCCGTCGTCGCCGAAGCCGGTGATCGCGCAGCGCACGAGGTCGGGCTTGAGCTCTGCCAGGCGCGCCGCGGTGAAACCCATGCGGTCGAGCACGCCGGGACGGAAATTGTCGACCAGGACGTCGGCGCGCTCGATCAGCCTGGCGAGGATCGCACGGCCCTCGTCCGAGCGCAGGTCGAGCGTCACCGAGCGCTTGTTGCGGTTGAAGGCCGCGAAGTACCAGCTGAGCCCGTCGCGCATGGCGCCCTGGCGGCGTACGCCGTCGCCTTCGCCGGGCACCTCGACCTTGATCACGTCGGCGCCCATGTCGGCGAGGAACATCGAGCAGTACGGACCCGACAGCACGCGCGTCAGATCGACCACGCGGATGCCGGTCAGCGGCATCTGACTTCCCTCGCGTCCATCCCGCTCCCTCCGTCGGCCCGACGGTAGCACGATCGGGCGCCGCGCGGTCCAGCGCCCGCATGGTCGGTTCGCAGCGAAGTGGACTGTTGGCGCCGGCTCGGCAAAGATGGCGCGAGACCGATCCGGACCCCGGAGGCGCCCGATGCGGATCCACAACCTGTACGCGGACGAGAACGGCCAGTCGCATTTTCGCGACGTCGAGGTCGAGTGGGTCGAGGAGCGGCGCGGCAGCAAGCTGTCGAAGCGCTTGCGCGCCACCGGCATCATCTTCCGCGAGACCCAGGCCGACTACGACCTCGACTGGCATACGGCGCCGCGGCGCCAGTACATCATCAATCTCGACGCCGGCGTGCAGATCACCGCGAGCGACGGCGAGAGCCGCATGATCGGCGCCGGCGAGGTGATCCTGGTCGAGGACACCACCGGCAAGGGCCACCTGTCCAAGGCGGTCGAGGACAAAATGCGCCATTCCATCTTCGTGCCGATCGACTAGGGAGGTAACAGCCATGAAGCTCGCGTTTTTCGACGACTTCAAACTCGGCGTGATCAAGGGCGACAGCGTGGTCGACGTGTCCTCGCTGGTGCGCGACGTGCCGCACACCGCGCCCGGCAATCTGATGAGCGGGCTGATCGAGCGCTTCGCCGACTATCGCGGCCGCCTCGACGACGCCGCGAAGAGCGGCACCGGCATCCCGCTCGCCAAGGTCAAGCTGCGCCCGCCGCTGCCCAAGCCCGGCAACATCGCGTGCATGGCGGTCAATTACATGGAGGACGGCACGCGCAGCGAGCCGGCCCCGATCAACGCCTTCCACAAGGCCTCGACCGCCATCATCGGCCCGGGCGACACCATGGTGCTGCCCGACGTGCCGGCGACCATCTTCGAGGGCGAGGCCGAGATCGCGGTCGTGATCGGCAAGCGCGCGAGCAAGGTGAGCGCCGCCCAGGCGATGAGCCACGTGTTCGGCTACGTCAACTTCATCGACGGCTCGGCGCGCGGCCTGCCGCCGGCCGGCAACACCTTCTATCAGATGAAGTCGCGCGATACCTTCGCGCCGATCGGCCCGTGGATCGTCACCGCCGACGAGATCCCCGATCCGGGCCATCTGCAGATCCGCCTGACCAACAACGGCAAGCTCATGCAGAACTTCAACACCGACGATATGGCGCACAAGATCCCGCGTTGCATCGTGTGGATGACTTCGATCCACGCCTTGGAGCCGGGTGACGTGCTCGCCACGGGCACCAACCATCGTGGCCTCAACGCCTTCCAGGACGGCGACCAGATCGAGCTCGAGATCGAGAAGGTCGGAAAGCTGCACGTCAAGGTGCGCGACGATCTGAAGCGTACCTGGTCGCGCGACACTAGGCTCGAGCACAAGAACAAGGGACTCGAAGGCGCCCACACGCCGCAGTTGACCGGCAAATACGCGCCCAGCCGCTGACCCCATGCCGATCCCTTCCCCTCCCCGCCGGCGGGAGGGGAACGGGATTGCGGCAACAGGCGGCCGCCGCCGCCGCCGCCCCGCACGCAGGAAACACCCTGCTTCAAAGTGGTGCATGGAAATGTTCGGTCGGGAGGGCGCGCTGGATTCCCGGCGGCTCTTCGCTTAGCCTGCCCCGACCGCCCTCTCGCCCGGGAGCGACCATGACGAACATCACATTCGACGGCGCCGCCGGCTATCTCGTGCGCGCCAAGACCCAGCGCGCCGGCGTGGTGCTTTTGCCGACCATCTACGGCGTCAATCCGTTCGTGCGCGACATTGCCGCGGAACTCGCCGCCGGCGGCATCACGACGCTGATCTGGGAC
>DATJNS010000030.1:0-12629 GCA_035507915.1 Candidatus Sulfotelmatobacter sp. | reverse complement strand
CCGGGATGCTCTGCAGGCCGTCGCGCATGCCGACTTCGCGGACGATGACGTCGATGGTCATGGCTTTCTCCCTCCTGAGCCGGCCCGTGCCAGGCAAACCAACCAACCCGTCATGCTCGGGCTTGTCCCGAGCATCCACGTCTTGCGCGCCGATTGGAAAAAGGAAGGCGTGGATGCTCCGGACGAGCCCGAAGACGACGAAGACTATACTGCCAGCGCTCAGCGCCGCCCATAGGTCCTCAGCGCCCGATGAAGTTGGGCTTGCGCTTCTCGTTGTAGGCGCGCACGCCCTCCAGCCGGTCCTGGGTCGGCACCAGCCGATTGTAGGCCTCGATCTCGAAATATGTGCCGGTTCGCAGGTCCATCTGCAAGCCATGATGGATCGAATGCTTGGCCTGACGCACCGAGAGCGGCGCATTGGCGCAGATCGTGTGCCCGACCTCGAGCGCGTCGTCGAGCGTCTTGTCGGGCTCGCACAGCTTGTTGACGATGCCCCACGCATGGGCCTGCTCGGCGCTGAACGGCTTGCCGGTCAGGATGATCTCCTTGGCGCGCCGCTCGCCGACGATGCGCGGCAAGGTCTGGGTGCCGGTGCCGCCGGGCATGATGCCCAGCGTCACCTCGGTGAGCGCGAAGCGCGCTGCCGTCGAGGCATAGGTGAAGTCGCACGCGAGCGTGAGCTCGAGACCGCCGGCGAAGGCGTGGCCGTTGACCGCCGCGACGATCGGGATCGGGCAGTCGAGGATCATGCGGAAGCCGCGCTCGAACAGCGCGTGCTGGGCGAGCCATTGGGCATCCGTCATGCCGTTGCGTTCCTTGAGGTCGCCGCCGCCGCAGAACGCCTTGTTGCCGGCGCCCGTGATCACGATGCAGCGCGCCTGATCGGGATCGGCGACCAGCGAGGTGAACAGGTCGAGCAGGTCGTGGCCCATCTGGGTGTTGATGGCGTTGGAGACCTGCGGCCGGTTGAGCGTGACGAGCAGCAGCTTGTCCGCCTGGGTTTCGACCAGCAGGGTCTCGTAGCGCTCGCGCATCGTCAGGACCTCCCCGGCGCCGCGTCCGGCGGCGCCACAGCCTCATCCCAGGACGCCGCGTCCTGCGGCGTCAACAATTCGTCGTTGTGCTCGCCCAAGGTCGGCGAGCGCCGGCGCAGCGGCGGACGTGTGCCGTCGAACGTCAGCGGCAGCCCGACCAGCGACAGCACGCCGTCGGGCGACGGCTGGATCATCTCGAGCGCGCGCGTCTGCGGATGCGCCACCACCTCGCCGGTGTGCTGGATCGGCGCATTGGGCACGCCCACCGCGTCGAGCCGGCGCATCCAGGTCGCCGTGTCCTCACGCGCGATCGCGGCCTCGATCATGCCGATCAGGACGCTCCGGTTGACCACGCGGTCGCCGTTGGTCGCAAAGCGCGGATCGCCCGCCCAGCCGGGCTCGCCAAGCGCATCGCACAGCCGGCGGAACAGATTGTCGTTGCCCGCGCCGATCATCAGATAGCCGTCGCGCGTGGCGAACACCTGGTAAGGCACGATCTCGGCGACGCCCGAGCCGTGGCGTCCGCGGATCTCGCCCGACGCCAGGTGGCCGGCGATCGGGATCGTCATCCATGCCAGCATGGTTTCGTAGAGCGAGGTCTCGAGCGCGCCGCCTTTGCCGTCGCCGCGACGCGCGAACAGCGCCGCGATGATGCCGAGCGCCGACCACATGCCGGCGGCGAGATCGACCATCGAGACGCCGACGCGCACCGGCGGGCGGCCCTCCTCGCCGGTCAGGCTCATCAGGCCGCCGAACGCCTGCATCAGCGGATCGTAGCCGGGCTTGTCGCGCAGCGGTCCGCGGTCGCCGAACGCACCGAGGTTGCAGCAGATCAGCCCCGGCTTCTCGGCGAGCAGCGCGGCGGTGCCGAGCCCGTAGCGCTCGGCGACGCCGGCGCGCAGGTTCTGCAGCACGACGTCGGCGCGCTCGAGGATCAGACTCCGCAACCGCGCCGCCGCAGCAGGATCGGCGAGATCGACCGCGACGCCGCGCTTGTTGCGGTTGAGCGCCTGGTAGGCCGACGACGTGCCGTGCCACCACGGTGGGCCCCAGCTGCGCGCATAATCGCCCTTGTCGGGATTCTCGACCTTGATCACGTCGGCGCCGAGATCCGCCAGGATCATGCCGGCGTAGGGTGCGGCGACGCTGTGACCGATCTCGACGACGGTAATGCCGGCAAGCGGCGTTGCGCTGACCATTCATACCCCTTGCATCACCGCGAAAAGACCATAAACGTGTCGTCCAAACCCGTCAAATCAACCACTTCCTCGCCGCCGCACCGCCATGACCGTCGTCCCGTGGGGTCACGATTTCGCCGCACTCGCCGAGCGTTTCGGCAGCGCACCGGCGGTCCGCCATCACGGGCGAAGCTGCTCGTTCGCCGAGCTGATGGGCCGCGCGACGGCCGTGGCGCGGCAGCTCCACGGGGAAGATACGGCGATCGTCGGCAAACCGGTCGCGACCTTCCTGCGCAATGGCTTGCCGGCCGTGTGGGCAAGCTACGGCATCATGCTCTCGGGCGCCTGCGAGACCGCGCTCAACCCCGGGCTGGCGGACGCCGAGCTCGCGCACTGCGTCGGCCTCGCCGGCGCGCACGCGGTGATCACCGAGCGCGCCGCGGCGGCGCGGTTCCGCGACTTGCCGGTGCGCGTCCTGGCGGTGGAGGATCTCGAGGACGCGCGCGCGCCGATCGACCCCACGCTGGCGGCGCCGGGCGACGCGTGGGGCAAGCTGATCTTCACCTCGGGCACGACGGGCCGGCCCAAGGGCATCGTGCACAGCCACCAGGGCCGTTGGCTGGCCAACCTGATCCTGCGCGCGCACCTGCCGTTCGTGCCGCAGCCCGGCAACCGCGTGCTCCTGATGACGCCGTTCTCGCACGGCGCCTCGCTGCTCACCTACGCGTTCCTCGATCACGGCGCCAGCGTTGAGCTGCTCGACGGCGTCGCGGTCGAGCGCGTGCGCGAGCTCCTCGAGCGGCGCGCGGTCGATTGCGTGTTCGCGCCGCCCACCGTGCTCGCGAAGCTGGTCGCGGCGTTCGAGGGCACGCGCTTCGACGGGCTGCGCGCGATCTTTTGCGGCACCGCGACCTTGACGCCGACGCTCTACCGCAAGGTCCGCGCCATGTTCGGACCGATCGTGCGCGTGACCTACGGCAAGTCGGAGATCTTCAACCCCATCACCGTGCTGCAGCCGGACGATTGCGACGCATTCTACCGCCGCGCCGACGACACGGGCGGCGTGTCGCTCGGTTGGGCCGCCACCGGCGTCGAGATCGAGATCCGCGACGGCGCGCGACGCTGCGCGCCGGGCGAGTTCGGCGAGATCCTCCTGCGCGCGCGCCACATGATGCTGGGCGAAATCGACGCTGCCGGCTTCCATCCGATCGGCGATGGCTTCCATGCGACCGGCGACGTCGGTTGCCTGACGCCGTCCGGCGAGCTGATGTTTCACGGGCGCGCCCACGACGTGATCAAGAGCGGCGGCTACAAGATCTATCCGGAGGAGATCGAGAGCGCGCTCGCCGGCACGGCCGACGGGTCGGCGATCGCGGTGGTCGGCGTCGCGTCGGACTATTGGGGCCAGATCGTCGTCGCGGTCGCCGAGACACCGCCCGCCGACTGGCCCGCGCGCGCCGCCGCGGCGGCCGGCAGCCTCACGCGCTTCAAGCAACCGCGCGCCTTCCTCGCGCTGCCGGCGCTGCCGCGCGGCGGCCAGGACAAGGTCCAGCGCGCCAGAATCCTGGAGGCCATCGCGGACCGCTTCCGTCTGCTCGACGGACCGCACCCGCGCTTCGAGGCGCTCGCCTGATCTTCGATGTCGGCCGCTGGGACGTCGGCCGCCGACTAGCTGGGCTTGCCCTTGCGCGGCACCAGGCTGGCCGGCGGCAGGTCGATCTCCAGGATCGTGATGTGCAGGGCGTACGAGACCTCGCCGTCCTCCTCGTCGCGGTGCAGCACGCCGATGAACTCCTCGCCGATCCGGACCTCGACCGGGGCGTTGCGCCGGGGCGGCGGGTCGATGGTGATCTGCTCGTTGCCGAAGGTCCGCCGCAGGTAGTCCTGCACTCTGGCGATGTCGTTGGGCGTCATGCGCGCTCCCGGGACGTTGCCCCCATGGACCGCACAATAGGGTGCCGGCCGCCCGCTGCAAGGGTCAAGGGGCCGCGCCGCGCCGCGCCTCGGTTGACGAGGTCCGCGGCCAGGCGGACTAATGATGCTCGAGGTTGCCGTGGAGCGTCATGTGGGGAGCCCGGACGGGGCCGCAATTGCGATCATCGGGGCCGGCATCGGCGGCCTCTATCTGGCGGCCGAGCTCGGCCACTTGGGATTCCGGCTGCGGCTGCACGACATCGACGACACGAAGCTCGACGCGGTCCGGGCGCGCGGCGGGATCGACGTCGAAGGCAAGGGCCTCGCCCCGATCGAGCGCACGACCGCCGATCTCGCATCCGCCGTCGACGGTGCCGAGATCATCGCCGTGTGCACCGGCGGTAATGCCCAGGAAGCGGTCGCCCGCGCGCTCGCGCCGCTGTTGCGCGACGGCCAGATCATTCTCCTGATCCAGGGCAACACGGGCGGGTCGTTGGTGGTGCGGCGCGCGCTCGACGCCGCCGGTTGCCGCGTCGCGGTCGACGTCGCCGAGATGGACAACTATCCGTACTCGAACTGGCGGCTCGGACCGACCAGCATCCGGCCGATCGTACGCAAGCGTTGGCTGCAGATCGCAGCGTTCCCGGGGGCGCGCGGCGCGGCCGTGTTCGCGCGGCTGGCGCCCTTGTTCCCGACCGCCGTCGCCGCGCCGACGATCGTGCATACCGGCTTCGCCAACGCGAACGCCATGCTGCACGTGGCGAACTGCGTCGCCAACGCGACCAGGATCGAGCGCGGCGAGAGCTACAAGTTCTACGCCGAGGGCGTCACGCCGGCGGTGGCGCGGCTCTACGAGGCGATCAACGCCGAGCGCGTGGCGGTCGCCGCGGCGCTCGGCGCCGACGTGCCGACGCTGGCCGATTGGTTCGAGCGCGCCTACGGCGTGCGCGGCACCGATCTGGTCGAGACGTGCCGGCTGCTGACGACCAACAACGACGGTCCCTACCAGGCGACCGGCACGCCCAAGACCCTCGAGCACAAGTTCGTCGTCGAGGACGTGCCGACGGGGCTCGTGCCGATGGCCGCGCTCGGCGCCGCCGCGGGGGTCGCCACGCCCGCGATCAGCGCGCTGATCGAGGTGGCGCAGCGGCTGCTCGGCCGCACGCTCACCGCCGAGGCGCGCACCATCGAGCGCCTCGGCCTCGCCGGCCTGGACGCCGCCGCGATCCGGCGCGTCGTCGAGCACGGCTTCGGCTGAGCCCGCGTTCGCGATGAAGGCGCCGAGCTTCCGATACGCCAGACCGTCGACGCTCGACGCGGCGTTTCGTCTCCTGGAAACCTATGGCGACGGCGCCGTGCCGTTGGCCGGCGGTCAGAGCCTGCTCGCCACGCTCGCCATGCGGCTGTCGACGCCCGAGCTGCTGGTCGATCTCGGCGATCTCACGGAACTCGCGGGAATATCGGTCGAGGACGGCGACGTCGTGATCGGCGCGCTGACGCGCCACGCCGACGTCCTCGCTTCGCCCGTCGTCCACGAGCATCTGCCGCTGATCGCCGAAGCGGTGCGTCACGTCGGCCACGTGGCGATCCGCAACCGCGGCACGCTCGGCGGCAGCCTGGCCTACGCCGATCCGGCAGCCGAGCTGCCGGCATGCGCCGTCGCGCTCGGCGCGACCTTCGTGCTCGGAAGCCCGCGCGGGCGCCGAACCGTCGGCGCCGAGGATTTCTTCGTCGGTTTGCAACGCACGGCCCTGCAACCCGCCGAGCTCATCCTGCAGGCGCGTATCCCCGTCCAGCCGCGCGACGGCGTCTACGCGTTCGCCGAGCTGAGCCGCCGCAGGGGCGACTTCGCGATCGCGGGCCTTGCCGCGCTGGCATCGCTCGCCGCGCAGCGCGTCACCGCGGCGCGCCTGGTCTATTTCGGGTGCACCGACCGCGCCAAGGTCGCGCGCGAAGTGTCCGCGGCGCTGGTCGGCCGTACGCTGCCGCTCGACCCGGCCGACGATCTCGCCGAAACGCTGGCGCGCGATCTCGATCCGACCGATTCGCCCGGCATTCGCGCCTCGACCAAGCTGCAGCTCGCCGGCGTGCTGACCCGACGCGCCCTCGACCGCATGGGACACCGGCCTTCGCCATGACGTCCGAGGAACCCCGCCACGAGCTCGACCTCGAAACCACCGTGAACGGCGCGACGGTGCGTCGGCGCGTCCCGGCGCGCCAACATCTCGCCGATTTCCTGCGCGAGGAACTCGGCCTGACGGGCACCCATCTCGGCTGCGAGCACGGCGTCTGCGGGGCCTGCTCGGTGGTCGTCGACGGCCGCGTGGTGCGTAGTTGCCTGACGCTCGCGGCGCAGGTCGGCGGCCGGTCGGTCGAAACGATCGAGGGCCTGTCGGACAGCGGCGCGCTCGCGGCGCTGCAGGCGGCGTTCGCCGCGCGCAATGCCGCGCAGTGCGGGTTCTGCACCGCCGGCATGCTGCTGACCGCCCGCGAGCTGGTCGAAGCGGGCGCGCCGGCGACCCGCGCCGAGATCCGCGACTTCCTGTCCGGCAATCTGTGCCGCTGCACCGGCTATCAGGCGATCGTCGACGCGGTCGAGACGGTGCTGCGCGAGCGCCTCGCGGCGCCGGAACGGTCGCGATGATCGGCGCGCGCATCCCGAAGACCAACGCGCAACGGTTCCTGCGCGGCCGCGGCCGCTACGTCGGCGACATCGTGCTGCCCCGCATGCTGCACATCGCGTTCGTGCGCAGTCCGCTCGCGCACGCGCGCATCGGCGCGATCGACACGGCCGCGGCGCGCGCGATGCCCGGTGTCGAAGCGGTCTTCACGGGTGCGGATTTCGCCAAGATCTGCCAGCCGCTGGTCGGCGTGGCGCGCAACCGCCGCGGCCACAAATCGGCGCCACAATATCCGATGGCGGTCGACCATGCCGTCTGGCAGGGCCAGCCCGTCGTCGCGGTGGTCGCGAGCAGCCGAGCGGCGGCGGAGGATGCCGCCGAGGCGGTCGCGATCGACTGGCAGGCCTTGCCCGCCGTCATCGACGGTGCCGCGGCGCTCGCGGCGGCCGAGCCGATCCACGCGAGCCTGGGCGACAATCTCGCCTTCGATCACACGATCGCGGCGGGCGACCCGGACACCGCGCTCCAGGGCGCCGATGTCGTCGTCGAACGCGCGTTCGTGTTCGAGCGCCAGTCCGCGCTCGCCTTGGAGCCGCGCGGCCTGGTCGCCGATTGGGACCCGGGCGCCGAGACCCTGACTGTCCATCATTCGCACCAGTCGCCGTTCCAGATGCAGGACGTGTTCAGCGGCCACTTCGGCATTCCCGAGCACAAGGTGCGGGTGATCGCGCCCGACATCGGCGGCGGCTTCGGGCTGAAGATCAACGTCTACGCCGAGGAGCTCGCCGTGGTGGCGGCCAGCCGCCTGCTCGGGCGCCCGGTGAGATTCTGCGCCGACCGGCTCGAGTCGTTCGTGTCGGATGCGCACGCGCGCGACCATCGGGTGACCGCACGCCTGGGCGCAACCCGCGACGGCCGCATCGTCGCCATGACGGTCGACGATCTGTCGGCGATCGGCGCCTTCGGCATGCCGCTGCGCTTCAACATCGCCGAAGGCATGATGACGATCGTGTCGAGCGGCGCGCCCTACGCGTTCGAGCATTACCGCGGGCGCACGCGCAGCGTGTACGTCAACAAGAACCTGATCGGCATGTACCGCGGCGTCGGCCTGCCGATTGCCTGCGCCGTGACCGAGACACTGGTCGACGCCGCGGCGGCCGAGCTCGGCATCGACCCGGTCGCGTTCCGGCGGCGCAACCACCATCCCGCGGCGTCGATGCCGTGCGTCACCCTGGGCG
The DNA here is from genome assembly GCA_035507915.1 of Candidatus Sulfotelmatobacter sp. Lineage (GTDB taxonomy): Bacteria > Pseudomonadota > Alphaproteobacteria > Elsterales > Elsteraceae > JACQAI01. Next base: position 4,644 of record DATJNS010000030.1, on the reverse strand, counting down.
GCGTCAGGCTCGACAATTGCTCGTTCGACGCCTGTCTCGACAAGCTGGTCGCCGCCATGGACTACGACCGGCTGCGCCGGGAGCAGGCCGCGCTGCGCGCGCGCGGGATCCATCGCGGCATCGGCATCGCGACCTTTGTCGAGCAGACCGCTTACGGACCGCCTTATTACGGGCCGACAGAGGCGCGCATCTCGGTGCAGGACGGCTGCACCTTGCGCCTCGAGCCGTCCGGCATGCTGCGCTGCCTGACCAGCATCACGGACCAGGGCCAGGGCACCCTGACCGGATTGGCGCAGATCATCGCCGAGACGATCGGCGTGCCGATCGATGCAATCGAGATGATGTCGGGCGACAGCGCCGTCTCGCCCTATGGCGGCGGGGCGTGGGCCTCACGCGGCATGGCGATCGGCGGCGAGGCCGCGCTCAAGGCGGCGGCCGCGCTCAAGGAGAACATCCTGGCGGTCGCCGCGTCGATCACGCAGACCCCGGCTGCGGAGCTCGATATCGCGGCCGGGCAGGTCGTCAACCGGCTGACGCGCGGCGCCGTGATCAGCCTCGCCGACGTCGGGAAGATCGGTTACTTCCGGCAAGACACGCTGCCGAAGGATCTCGACGTCCAACTCGCCGTATCGCGCAGCCACGTGCCCAACCATCAGGCCTATTACACGGCGAACGGCGCGCATGGCGTGCATCTCGAGCTCGATCCGGAGACCGGCTTCATCACGCTGCTCGGGTTCTGGGCGGTCGACGATTGCGGGCGCTTGATCAATCCGCTGCTGGTCGACGAGCAGGTGCGCGGCGGTGTCGTGCAGGGGATCGGCGCCGCGCTCTACGAGGAATGCATTTACGACGCCGACGGCAACCTGGTGAACGGCACGATGGCCGACTATCTCGCGCCGATGGCAGCCGAGATGCCGGACATCCACGTGGCGCACGTCGAATCGCCCGAGGCGACGACCCAGCTCGGTGCCAAGGGAATCGGCGAAGCCGGCACGATCGGGGCGTTCGGCGCGCTGTCGGTCGGCGTCAACGACGCGCTGCGGCCGCTCGGCGCGCACATCGCGCACCAGCCCTTCACGCCCGAGCGCGTGCTCGACGCCATCCGCGCCGGCGCATCCGCGAAGTAATTGGGATCCGATCGAGCCCAGCAAAGGAGAGCCGCGTGGCGACGAACGTCTTGGAGGTCAATCCCGAGCGCCTGTGGGAAACGCTCGAACGCTCGGCCGAGATCGGGCGCTTCCGCGAGGTCGGTTTGCGGCGCCTGGCGCTCTCCGCGGAGGACGGGCGCATGCGCGATCTGTTCGTCGAGTGGGCGCGCGCCGCCGGCTGCTCGGTCGAGGTCGACCGGATCGGCAACATCTTTGCCCGCCGCGCCGGGCGCGACCCGTCGCTGCCCCCGGTCGCCATCGGCAGCCATCTCGACACGCAGATCTGCGGCGGCCGCTACGACGGCGTCCTGGGCGTGCTGTGCGGCCTCGAGGTCGTGCGCACGCTCAACGACCGCGGCCTCGAGACCAAGCGCGGCATCGAGGTGATCTGCTGGACCAACGAGGAGGGCGCGCGCTTCAGCCCGCCGATGATGGGCTCGCTGGCGTTCGCCAAGCGGCTGACCCTGGAGAGCGTGCTCGCCACCAGGGACGACAGCGGCTTCTCGGTCGACGAGGCGTTGGCCGGCATCGGCTATGCCGGAAAGGCGCCACTCGGCGCGCGCGCGTTCGACGCTTACATCGAGCTGCACATCGAGCAGGCGCCGACGCTCGACCGCGAAGGCCGCGACGTCGGCATCGTGGTCGGCGGCTACAAGACCCAGGCCCTCAAGCTGACGATCGCGGGCGATACCGGCCATGCCGGCGGCACGCCGATGGCGATGCGGCGCAACGCGCTGGTCGGCGCGGGCTACGTCATTGCGGCGGTCAACGACATCGGGCTCGCCTATGCCGCCGATGAAGGGCGCACGACGACGACCCGGATCGAGAGCTTCCCCAACCTGCCCGGCACCTATGCCGAGCAGGCCAAGCTGACGATCGACTTCCGCCATGTCGACCCGGCCCGCTTCGAGAGCATGCGCGCGGAGATCGACACCGCGATCGCCGCCGCGGCGCGGCGCGCCAACGTCGAGATCGAGGTCGCCGAGGGCTGGAGTTGGGGCACCGACCTGTTCGCGCCGGAAATCATCGGCCTCCTGAAGACGACCGCCGACGAGCTCGGCCTGTCCTACCGGGAGATGCGCAGCCAGGCCGGTCACGACGCCTACGCGGTCGCGACGCTGGCGCCCACGGCGATGATCTTCACGCCCTGTGTCGACGGCATCAGCCACAACGTGAACGAGGCGATCGAGCTCACGCGATCGCTGCCCGGCGCCAACCTGCTGCTCAACGCCGCGGTTGCCCGCGCCAACCGGTGACGCCGCCGGGAGCCGTCAATTCTCCTCGGCGCGTTGCAGCGGCTCGCGCGCGACCGTCACGCCGGACAGCCGGCTCAAGCGGACGACGTTGACCGTGCCAGCAAGATGCGGCGCGCCCGAATAGTACGCGGGCACGGTGCCGTCGCCGACCTGCGCGGCTCTATCCCAGTGCCCGAGGGCGATGTAGTCAGCTTGGGTCGCCAACAGGGCTTCGTCGCTGATCCGCCACGATCGATGGGCCTCGGCGGCCCATTCGTCCGGCGGCACATAATGACCGTGCGCCACCACGATCTGCCACCGTGTCGTGCGCTGGCGCGATGGGTGCAACGGTGACATGTCGTCGAATCCGCGATGCGCGCGGCCGCAAATTTCGAGGTCGTGCTCGGGAAACAGGACGGCGTCGGGGTGGGTCACCCCCAGCAGGTGCAGGTTGGGGACCGCGTTCAGGCCGCCGCGGACGAACATGCAGTCCGGTAGAATCGAATCGTGATTTCCGGGGAGCAGGACGATCGGCAACGGGACGGCCGCCAGGAGATCCGCCGTTTGACGCAGCACGGCCTGCGAGACGCGGTGATTCTCGAACGTGTCGCCGGCCAGGAGCAGAACGTCCGCTCCCAAGGCTGCGGCCTTGCCCAGCACCGCCTGCAAGCCGACGAGCCCGTGATAGCCGTCGATCGCGTCGATCTCGGTGTTGTCGACGTGCAGATCGGAGCTGTGCACGAGCACCAGCTCATCGGTCCCGTTCGCGCGCGTTGCCATTGACCGATTCTAGCCTGCGCCGGAGCCCGATTGCCAGACGCGCTGCGACGCGCCGAAGCGCCTGCCGTTCAGGCGCGCGCTGCCGGGACCTTGCCCAGACCGGCCGCCCAGTAGGCGTGCTCGACGAGGGTCAGGGTCTCCAGATTGTCGGCCGGATCGGTCTCGAAGCGGGCGCCCGTCTCCAGGCAGTCGATGAAGTGCGCGATGACGGCATCGAAGCTCGCCTGGTAGCCCGCATCGCGGTCGTAGGCTTGGCGGCGTGGCGTCGGTCCGAGCAGCTCGAGCGTGTCGTCGTCGAACACCGCGCTCGCCCGGCTGCCGACGATCTCGAGCCGGTCGGGCACGCGCGGCGGATAGCCGGGAGCGGCGATGTTGCCCGTCACCGTGACGGGCGCGCCGGCCGCGGTCTCCATGAAGATGTCGGCATAGGTCTCGCCGACCACGTCCGGCACGGTGCGCGCGGCGCGCGCGGCGACGACCCGCAGCGGTCCGCACAGGTACCGCACGGTGTCGATCTGATGGATCAGACCCTCCGCGATCAAGAGGCGCGGCTCGTGCTGAAAGAACGGCTGGCGCTCGAGCGCGAAGCGGCGCCCTTCGGCATCGGGCAGCAGGCCCGAATTCATCATGCTGAGACGCGCCATCGCGATCTCGCCCAGCGCGCCCTCGTCGATCCAGCGTTTGAGCTCGCGATACCACGGCCGGAAGCGCCAGTTCTCGTGGATCATCAGGCGTATCCTGCCGTCGACCGCGCGCACCAGCGCCTGCGACTGCGCCAGGGTCGGCGTCATCGGCTTCTGGCACAGCACCGCGATGCCGCGCGCCGCCGCGGCCTCGACCCATGCGGCATGGGTCTCGCGCGGCGACAGCACGTCGAGCGCATCGATCTGCTCGCCGGCGAACAACGCGGCGGCGCCGTCATGGACCGTCGGGATGCCGAATTCGGCGGCGCGTAGCTCGGCGCGCGCGCGATCGGGATCCGCGATCGCGACGACACGCACCCGGTTGCCCTGCTTGCGCCAAGCGTTCAGGTGATAGTGGCTGATCATCCCGGCACCGGCCAATGCAACGGTGAAGGGGGCGACGCGTTTGGCGCGCTGTGCCATGGAGAACAGGACCTCCAGCAGTAACCAGATCGAAATGGCTTGCGATCGTCGACGGGCAGGACGGCGTCAAACCGCGGGCGTTCGCGGCTGAACCAAGAAGAACGGCGCCGACCTGGGCAGGCGGCGCCGTTCAGCTTAGTGGTTGCGGGGCCCGCAACCAACGACACAAAACGGGACGGCTTGCCCCGACGCTGCCGTTCTTCCTCTCGGCTGACGTCACCGCGCGCTCAGCGCGCGACCAGCTGGATGGACTGTTGGTTGGCGCTGATGTCGGATGTGCCGGCGGCCACGGGCGTCTCGCTCAACGCGCGCGACAGCGCGGCGAGATAGGTACGTGCATTCTCCATCTCGGGACGCGGCTCGGCGAACAACGGA
>DATJNS010000029.1:0-9696 GCA_035507915.1 Candidatus Sulfotelmatobacter sp. | reverse complement strand
CCGTCGGTGATCGAGATCACGTTGGTCGGGATGTAGGCCGAGACGTCGCCCGCCTGGGTCTCGACCACGGGCAGCGCGGTCAGCGAGCCGGCGCCCAGACTGTCGTTCATCTTGGCGGCCCGCTCGAGCAGGCGGCTGTGCAGGTAGAAGACGTCGCCCGGATAGGCTTCGCGGCCCGGCGGCCGGCGCAGCAGCAACGACATCTGGCGATAGGCGACGGCCTGCTTCGACAGATCGTCGTAGATGATCAGCGCATGCATGCCGTTGTCGCGGAAGAACTCGCCCATCGCGCAACCGGCATAGGGCGCCAAGAACTGCAGCGGTGCCGGATCCGACGCGGTGGCCGCGACCACGATCGAGTATTCGAGCGCGCCGTAATCCTGCAGCGTCTTGACGATCTGCGCGACCGTCGAGCGCTTCTGGCCGATCGCGACGTAGATGCAGTAGAGCTTCGCCTTCTCGTCGCCGCTGGCGTTGACGGCCTTCTGGTTCAAGATGGCGTCGATCGCGACCGCGGTCTTGCCGGTCTGCCGGTCGCCGATGATCAGCTCGCGCTGGCCGCGCCCGATCGGCACCAGGCTGTCGATCGCCTTGAGGCCTGTCTGCATCGGCTCATGCACCGACTTGCGCGGAATGATGCCGGGCGCCTTGACCTCGATGCGGGTGCGCTTGACGTCGGTCAGCGGCCCCAGCCCGTCGATCGGGTTGCCGAGCCCGTCGACGACGCGGCCGAGCAGGCCCTTGCCGACGGGCACGTCGATGATCGCGCCGGTGCGCTTGACGGTGTCGCCTTCCTTGATCGTGCGATCGTCGCCGAAGATCACGACGCCGACATTGTCGCTCTCGAGGTTGAGGGCCATGCCCTTGATGCCGCCCGGGAACTCGACCATCTCGCCGGCCTGCACCTGGTCGAGGCCGTAGACGCGCGCGATGCCGTCGCCGACCATCAGGACCTGGCCGACCTCGGCGACTTCGGCGCTCGCGCCGAAATTGGCGATTTGCTGCTTGAGGATCGCCGAGATTTCGGCAGCACGGATGTCCATCAACCTACCCCCTTCATCGCCAATTGCAGGCGCATCAGCTTGGTGCGCAGCGAGTCGTCGACCAGCTTCGAGCCGACGCGCACGACCAATCCGCCGATCAGGCCCGCATCCACCTTGAGATCGACCACCACCTTGGCGCCCAGGCTGCGCCGCAGCGTCTCGGTGACCCGCGCGAGCTGGCCCTCCGACAGCGGCGCCGCCGAGCTCACGTGCGCGACCACCTCGCCGCGCCGCTCGGCGAGGCGCCGGAGATAGGCGTCGATGATCGCCGGCAGCACGAACAGGCGCCGGTTGTCGGTCACCACGCCGACGAAGCGCAGCGTGAGGTCGCCGACGCCGGCGCGCTCGAGCAGCGCGCGCATCGCCTTGGCCTGATCGCCGCGATCGACGACCGGGCTCGCCAGCAGCCGGCGCAAATCGTCCGACTCCTCGATCATCGCGCGCACGCCGCGCAGATCGTTGGCGATCGCATCGAGGGTGCCGGCGGTCTCGGCGATGTCGTACAGGGCAGCGGCGTAGCGGCCCGCCAGTCCGCTCAACCCGGACGTCTCTGTCGCCACTGATGAGACCCCAATCGTTCGCGCGCCGGGGCGCCGGGCGCGCCATTATTCGGTCAATAAGAGCTTGCAAGGCGGCGCTACCGCGCGCCAAGGCGCGCCTTCGTAGCACAGCGATTTCGCGGGCGCAACACGCACGCCGCGCCGGCGCAAGGCCCTGAAAAACAAGGTTAACAGCCCCGCCCGCTGGGGTCGTGCGGGCGCCCCCGACCGCCTCAAAGGAAGCTGTACGGATCGACGTCCACGTAGACCCGGACCGACCCCGGCAGCTTGACCTTGGCAAGCCACGCGCGCAGCAGCGGCTGCACGGCGACCTCGCGCGGCGCCTTGAGGAGCAGGCGACGGCGATGCCGGCCGCGCAGCAGGCTGAGCGGCGCCGGCGCCGGACCCAGCACGGCGATACCGGGGGCATGGGGCGCGGCGCGGCCGAGCGCGGCCGCGATGCGGTCGGCGAGCGCGCCGTCGGACGCCGAGACGACCAGCGCCGCCAGGCGGCCGAACGGCGGCATCAGGTGGGCCTTGCGCTCGGCGCTCTCGACCGCGAGGAAGCGCGCGCCGTCGCCCGAGGTCAGCGCCTCGATCACCGGATGCTCGGGCGACGCCGTCTGCAGCAGCACACGGCCGGGGTGCTCGGCACGCCCGGCGCGGCCGGCGACCTGGTGCAGCAGCTGGAAGGTGCGCTCGCCGGCCCGCAGGTCGCCGCCGGCCAGGCTCAGATCGGCATCCACCACGCCCACCAGGGTCAAGTGCGGGAAGTGGTGGCCCTTGGCCATCATCTGGGTGCCGATCAGGATGTCGATCTCGCGGCGGTCCATCCGGCCGACCAGCTCCTCGGCGGCGTTCGGCCCGATCAACATGTCGCTCGCCATGATGGCGCGCCGGGCCGCCGGGAACAGCGCGCCGACCTCGTCGGACAGCCGCTCGACCCCGGGCCCGCAGGGCACGAAGGCGCCCGCCGCGCCACAGTGCGGGCAGGTCTCGGGCAGGCGCTCGCCGTGACCGCAATGGTGGCAGATCAGCCGCCCGACCAGACGGTGCTCGACCAGCCAGGTCGCGCAATGCGGGCAATGCAGCCGGTGACCGCAGCCGCGGCACAGGGTCAGCGGCGCGTAGCCCCGACGGTTGAGGAACAGCATCGCCTGCTCGCCGCGCTCGAGCGTGACGCCGAGCGCGTCGACCAGCGGCGGCGTCAGCCAGCGGCCGCGCGGCGGCGGATAGCGCCGGATGTCGATCGCGGCGACCGCGGGCAGGCTGGCGCCGGCGTGGCGATCCGGCAGATGCAGGCGCCCATAGCGCCCCTGCGCGGCGTTGGTCAGGGTCTCGAGCGACGGCGTCGCCGACACCAGCACGATCGGCGCGGCGGCCAGCCGGGCCCGCACCACGGCCATGTCGCGGGCGTGGTAGATCACGCCTTCCTCCTGCTTGTAGGAGCCGTCGTGCTCCTCGTCGACGACGATCAGGCCGAGCCGCGACAACGGCAGGAACAGGGCCGAGCGCGCGCCGACCACGACCGAGACCTCGCCGCGCGCGATCTGGCGCCAGGTCGTGCGGCGCTGCGTGCCCGTCAGCTCGGAATGCCAGACCGCCGGACGCACCCCGAAGCGACGCGCGAAGCGCTCCAGCCACTGCACCGACAGGGCGATCTCGGGCAGCAGCACCAGGGCCTGGCGCCCGGCCGCCAAGGCCGCCGCCAGCGCCTCGAAATAGACCTCGGTCTTGCCCGATCCGGTCACGCCCTCGAGCAAGGTCACGGCGAAACCGGCGCGCTCGACATCGCCGATCAGCGCATCGGCGGCGCGCCGCTGGTCGGGCGACAGGGTCGGACCGGGATGCCGCCAGTCGGGCTGCGCCGCGGCACCGGGCTCGGGCAGCTCGACCGCCTCGAGGGCGCCCGCGTCGAGCAGGCCACGCACCACCGCCGGCGATACGCCGGCCTCGGCCGCCAGGTCGCGCGGCGCCAGCGCCTGGCCGTGATCGAGCGCCGCCAGCACGCGGCGACGCCCGGACGTGAGCTGGCGCGCCGCCAGGCCGCTCGCACCACCCGCATTGAGCCGATAGGCGATCACCGGCGCGGGCAGCACGAGGGCGGCGCTGACGCTCATCGCCATGCGGAGCACCGCGCCCGGTGGGCTCAGCGTGTAGCTCGCCACCCAGTCGACGAATCGGCGCATCGGCTCGGGCATCGGCGGCACCTCGAGCGCCGCCTCGAGCGCGCGCAGCTTGGCGTCGGGGACCGCCGGCTCGGCCGGACCGTCCCACACCACCCCGGCGACGCTGGTGCGCCCGAGCGGTGCCACCACGAAATCGCCCGGCGCGACCGCGTGATCGGCGGGCACCGCATAGTCGTAGGCGCCGGCGAGCGGCAACGGCAGCAGCACGCGCGCGCGAACCGGTGCGACGGCCTGATCACATGGGCTGGTAGCGTCGGGGGGCATCAGGTACACTAGATATCATTCCGGACGCTCACGAGCATGCGTGCGCGCAGGGGCTCCGGTGGGCGGGTTTCACGGTTACGGACATGAAGTTCTTCATCGACACGGCCGACATCGCGACCATCCGTGAGCTCGCCGCAACCGGGTTGGTCGACGGCGTCACGACCAACCCGTCGCTGGTCGCCAAGACGGGGCGCAAGTTCATCGACGTGGTGGCCGAGATCTGCTCGGTGGTGCCGGGCCCGGTGTCCGCCGAGGTCGCCGCCACCGATCACGAGACCATGCTGGCCGAAGGCCGGTACCTCGCCAAGATCGCGCGCAACGTGGTCGTCAAGGTGCCGCTGACGCCGGACGGGCTGAAGACCTGCAAGGCGCTGGCGAATGCCGGGACCGCGGTCAACGTCACGCTGTGCTTCTCGGCCGCGCAGGCGATCCTCGCCGCCAAGGCCGGCGCGGCCTACATCTCGCCGTTCGTCGGGCGGCTCGACGACACCGGCACCGACGGCATGCAGCTGATCGCCGACATCTGCGAGATCTACGATCAGTACCCCGAGTTCGCGACCGAGGTGCTGGTGGCGAGCGTGCGTCACCCGATCCACGTGGTCCAAGCCGCCAAGCTGGGCGCCGACGTCGCGACTCTCCCGCCGGCCGTGCTGCGCCAGATGTTCGTCCATCCGCTCACGGACAAGGGGCTGGCGGCATTCGTCGCCGACTGGAAGAGCACCGGCCAATCGATCTTGGAGGGGTGACGGGGGCCATGGCGCAGCATCCGACCGAAGCCCCCGACGGAGCGCCCGCCGGCGTTCCCGACGATCCGCCCGCCAAGCCGCGCGGCAAGACCGGCGCCGTGCCCGCCGGCACCAAGGCGACCGAGTTCGCCGCGACGGACGTCGCGGCCTATCTGCGGCGCCATCCGGATTTCCTGGTCAACCGGCCGGACCTGCTCGCGGTGCTGGCACCGCCGACGCGCGAGATGGGCGACGGCGTCGTCGACCTCCAGCACTTCATGCTCGATCGCCTGCGCACCGACGTCGCGCGTCTCAAGCTGGTGCAGCGCAAGCTGATCTCGACCAGCCGCGCGAACCTGCAGAACCAGACGCGCGTGCACAACGCCGTGCTCGCGATGCTGGCCGCGACCACGTTCGAGCATCTCATCACGGTGGTCACCGAGGAGCTGACCCTGCTGCTCGACATCGACGCGGTCGGGTTGTGCGTCGAGACGCCGCGCGGCAAGGGCCGACTGACCGGGCGCAACGGCAAGACCCTCGCGGCCGGCGTGTTGATGCTCGAGCCGGGCTCGGTCGACGAGCTCCTGGGGGCGAGCCACGACGTGCTGCTGCGCTCCGACGTGGTCGGCGATCCCGCCCTCTTCGGCGCGCCGGCCGCCGGCCTGGTGCGCTCCGACGCGCTGGTGCGCCTGCGCGTCAGCCCGGCGGCGCCGGTCGGCCTGCTGGCGCTCGGCGCACGCAAGCCCGGCGTGTTCCACCCCGGCCAGGGCACCGAGCTTCTCACCTTCCTCGCCCAGGTGGTCGAGCATTCGATCCGGGCATGGCTCGACCTGCCGCCCGACTGAGCGGACCGCGCCAGCCCCAGCGCACCGTCGCGTCGCTGGCGTTCGCCGGCGACGCCGCGGTCGGCCAGGCCGCCGCCGCCTGGCTCGATTGGCTGACCCATGAGAAGCGCGCCTCGCCGCATAGCATCGACGGCTACGGCCGCGACCTCGCGGCCTTTCTCGCGTTCCTGCAAGCGCATCGCGGCGAGCCACCGGGTCTCGACGCGCTCGCCGCGCTGAGCGCGAGCGACTTTCGCGCCTATCTGGCGCAGCGCTTCGACGACGGGTTGGCGCGCAGCTCGGCGGCACGCGGGCTGTCCGCGCTGCGCGGCTTCTTCCGCTTCCTCGATCGCCGCGGCCTGTGCAGCAACGCGGCGATCGCCACCGTGCGGACGCCACGCCTGCCGAAATCGGTGCCCAAGGCGCTGTCGGAGGACGAAGCGGCGCAGAGCCTCGAGACGATCGAGGAGCTGGCGCTGAAACCCTGGATGGGCAAGCGCGATCTGGCGCTCCTCACCTTGCTCTACGGTTGCGGCCTGCGGCTCGGCGAGGCGCTGGGCTTGACGCGCGCCGAGGCGCCGCACGGCGACGCGCTGCGCGTCACCGGCAAGGGCAACAAGCAGCGCGTGGTGCCCGTGCTGCCGGTCGTGTGCGAGGCGATCGACGACTACCTCGCGCATTGTCCATGGCGCCTCGCGCCCAACGCGCCGCTGTTCGTCGGCGCGCGCGGCGGGCCGCTCAACCCGGGCGTGGTGCAGCGCCAGATGCGCCGCCTGCGCGGCGCGCTCGGGCTGCCCGAGACCGCGACGCCGCACGCGCTGCGCCACAGCTTCGCGACCCACCTGCTGGGCAGCGGCGGCGATCTGCGCTCGATCCAGGAGCTGCTCGGGCATGCCTCGCTGTCGACCACCCAGCGCTACACGGCGGTCGACAGCGCGCGGCTGATCGAGGTGCACCGCGCGGCGCATCCGCGCGCGCGGACGTCGACCTGAGGCGAACCGCGCACCGGCGCGGATAGGCGCTTCCCAACCTTTCCCCTCGTGGGGGAAGGAGGCAGAGTATGCGAGCGGCACCGCGCCCCGAGGGAAAGCGTGTCCGCCGGAGGACTCCGATGCAGCGCAGCGAGACCCGCATCCTGACCACCCATACCGGGAGCCTGCCACGGCCGGCCGAGCTGGTGCGGCTCTACGTCGAGCGCGCACAGGGCAAGCCGGTCGACGAGGCGGCGCTGGCGCGCGCCGGCGAGGCCGCGATGCGGCGGGTCGTCGCCAAGCAGCGCGAGGTCGGCATCGACATCCCGAACAACGGCGAGCAGCAGCGCGAGGCGTTCTTCCTGTACGTGCGCCGGCGCATGAGCGGGTTCGGCGGCCAATGGCAGCGCTGGCCGCGCGGCGACGTCCTGCGCTACCCGCTGTTCCAGAAGGCCCAGCAGGCCTGGATGGCCAACACGGTTGCCGTCTCCAACATGTCGCCGCCCAAGGCGATCGGCGAGATCCGCTATCTCGACCGCGCGATGGTCGAGGCGGAGTGCGACGATTTCCGCGCCGCGCTGGACGGTGCGGGCGGCGGCTTCGTCGAGCCGTTCCTGACCGCGCCATCGCCTGGCATCATCGCGGCCGCGGTGCTCAACGAGCACTACCCGACCGAAGACGCCTATCTGGCGGCGCTCGGCGATGCGCTCAAGATCGAATACGACACCATCGTGGGGCACGGTTTCCTGCTGCAGCTCGACTGCCCAGACCTGGCGCTCGAACGGCATCTTTCGTACCAGAACCGGCCGCTCAACGAGTTCCTCGATTTCGTCGAACGCGTCGTCGCGACCATCAACCGCGCGCTCGTTGCGATTCCGCGCGATCGCGTGCGGCTGCACGTGTGCTGGGGCAACTACGAGGGCCCGCACGACCAAGACGTGCCGCTCGCCGAGATCCTGCCGATCCTCAAGCAGGCCAAGGTCGGCGGCTTCGTGCTGCCGTTCGCCAATCCGCGCCACGCGCACGAATATCATTGCCTCGCCGGCGCGCTCGAGCCCGACCAGATCATCGTCGCCGGAGTGATCGACACCTTGACCAACTTCGTCGAGCATCCGGAGGTCGTCGCCGAACGGCTCGAGGCGGTCGCGCGCGTGGTCGGCGACCCGACCCGCGTGCAGGGCGGCACCGACTGCGGCTTCGACACCTCGGCCGGCATGGGCCGGGTCGCCGAGGACGTCGTGTGGGCCAAGCTCGCTGCGCTCAGCGACGGCGCGCGCATCGCCAGCCAGCGCCTGTTCTAGGCGCCGCGGCGGCCCGGCCGCCGCGCTGTTGATCCAAATCAAGATCCGCCGAAGCGAAACGCGGCATCCTGCTCTCGACCAGGAGAGGGTCCGCGATGCCACTGGAGACCGACGACCGCACCGCCGCAGCCGCCGGCCCGGTACCCGGATTCCTGCCGGAGGGCAGCGTTGGACCGGCGCATCTGTTCGACGCGCCGTGCTCGCTCAGCGAGCGGCTCCATATGCTCCACAAGCAGCTCCGCACCGCGCCCGGCCTGGCGGGCATCGGACGGATCGCGGTGGCGACCTACGACCTCGGCACCGACGAGTTGCGCACCTTCATCGACAGCAGCGACCAGAAGATCGAGCTCGCGCACTACCGCGCGCCGCTGGCGCAGACGACCATGCTGGTCGAGGCCGCCAAGCAGCATTCCTGGCGCGTGCTGACCCTCTATCCGCCGTCGGAGGAGAACCGCAAACGCCATTCGCGCAGCCTCTACGACGCCGGCTACCGCTCGAGCCTGGCGGTGCCGTTCTTCGACTTCTCCGGCCTGCTCGGCTTCGGATTCTTCAACTCGACCGAGGTCGGGTTCTTCGACAACGGTGTGCCGCAGCAGCTGTGGCCGTACGTGCAGCTGATCTCGCTGATGATCACCAACGAGCTGGCGGCCGCCCGAGTGGCGCGCGCCGGCGCCAAGACGATCCAGGGCTTCTCGCGCTACAAGGACACCGAGACCGCGACCCATCAGGAGCGCATGGCGCACTATTCGCGGCTGATCGCGCTCGAGAACGCCGAGCGCTGGCAGCTCACCGACGAATACATCGAGCATCTGTTCTGGTTCGCGCCGCTGCACGACATCGGCAAGGTTGGCGTGCCCGACAGCGTGCTGCTCAAGCAGGGCAAGCTGACCGACGAGGAGATCGTCGTGATGAAGAAACACGTCGCGATCGGCCTCGAGATCGTCGACACCATGCTGCGCGAGTTCCACCTCGCCGACATGCCGTACAGCGCGATCCTGCGCAACGCGGTGGCGTGCCACCACGAGTGCGTCGACGGCTCGGGCTATCCGAACGGCCTGAAGGGCGACGAGATCCCGCTGGAGGGGCGCATCTTCGCGGTCGCCGACGTGTTCGACGCACTGACCGGCGAGCGGCCCTACAAGAAGCGCTGGACCAACGAGGCGGCGCTCGACTATCTGCGCGAGCTGTCGGGCAAGCGCTTCGACCCGCTGTGCATCGCGGCGCTGGTCGACAACGTTCCGGCGATCGAGGAGATCCAGCGCCGCTTCGCGCGCGACCTGCCGGTGTGACGCCGCCAGGGCGACGCTACAGATTGAGCGTTCGCCCGAGGACGGCGAGCGCGGCTTCCTTGACCGCCTCGTTGAGCGTCGGGTGGGCGTGGCAGGTGCGCGCGACGTCCTCCGACGAGGCGCCGAACTCGATCGCCAGCGCGATCTCGGCGATCATCGTGCCGGCGTCGGGGCCGATGATGTGGCAGCCCAGCAGGCGGTCGGTCTTGGCGTCGGCCAGCATCTTGACCAGCCCCTCGGTGTCGGCGTTGCAGCGCGCGCGCGCGTTCGCCGTGAACGGGAACTTGCCGACCTTGTAGTCCACGCCGGCGGCCTTGAGCTCCTCCTCGGTCTTGCCGACCGAGGCGACCTCGGGCCACGTGTAGACCACCGCCGGGATCGCGTCGTAGTTCACGTGGGGCTTCTGGCCGGCCATGAACTCGGCCGCCGCGACGCCCTCCTCCTCGGCCTTGTGCGCCAGCATGGGGCCGGCGATCACGTCGCCGATCGCATAGATCGACGGCACGGACGTGCGGAAATGGCCGTCGGTCTTGATCCGGCCACGGTCGTCG
>DATJNS010000028.1:0-12000 GCA_035507915.1 Candidatus Sulfotelmatobacter sp. | reverse complement strand
TACGCAAGCGAGGGCGGCATCGACAATGCCGAGAACCTGCTGCGCTGCGCCGCCGGCCTGATCGGCCACCCTGTGCCGTGCGCCGCCCCGGTGGCGCTGCCGCGCGCCGGGCTGTGGGGCGCCGCCGAGACGCCGGGCGGCGTGCCGATCCTGTTCTATCGCGCCCTGCTGCAGGCCGGCGACACGGCGCCGATCGAGGCGCTCGCCGACGCGCTGCGCGCGCGCGGCCTGGCGCCCCTGCCCCTGTTCGTGGCGAGCCTCAGGGAGCCAGCGGCGGCGCAGCTGATCGGCGCGGTGATCGCCCGCTGTGCGCCACCCGTGATCCTCAACACCACCGGCTTCGCGATCGGCCGGCTCGGCGCCGGCGGCGACGACCTGCTGAGCCGCGCCGATTGTCCGGTGCTGCAGGTCGTGCTGGCCGGGCAAGATCGCGACGCCTGGCTGGCCGGCACGCGCGGCCTGACGCCGCGCGACATCGCGATGAACGTCGCGTTGCCCGAGATCGACGGTCGCATCCTCGCGCGCGCCGTCTCCTTCAAGCGGCAGGCCGAGCGCGATCCGCTGACCGAGGCCGACATCGCGCGCCACGAGCCCGAGGCATCGCGCGTCGCCTTCGTCGCCGAGCTGGCGCGCGCCTGGGCGGACCTGCGCGGCACGCCCGCCTCGCAACGGCGCATCGCCCTGATCCTCGCCAACTATCCCAACCGCGACGGCCGCATCGGCAACGGCGTCGGGCTCGACACGCCGGAGTCGGCCGCGCGCCTGCTCACCGCGCTCGCCGATGCCGGCTACGACGTGGCCGGCGCGCCGCGCGACGGCGCCGCCCTGATGGCGCGGCTGCTCGCCGGCCGCACGAATGCGCACCGGCCCCCCCACCCCAACCCTCCCCCTCAAGGGGGGAAGGGGGGCATCGCATGGTCGATCGCTGACTACGACGCCTTCTTCGCGAGCCTACCCACGACTGTGCAACAGGTCGTCACCGCGCGGTGGGGTGCGCCGGAGAACGACCCGTTCGTCGACGGCGACACGTTCGTGTTGCCGGGTTTCGTCGTCGGCAACGTCGCGGTGCTGATCCAGCCGGCACGCGGTTACAACATCGACCCGCAGGCGAGCTATCACGATCCCGACCTGGTGCCGCCGCACGGCTATCTCGCGTGCTACGGCTGGCTGCGCCGGCGCTTCGCGGCGCACGCGGCGGTCCATCTCGGCAAGCATGGCAATCTGGAATGGCTGCCCGGCAAGGCGCTGGCGCTCAGCGAGAGCTGCTATCCCGAAGCCGCGCTGGGCGCGCTGCCGCATCTCTACCCGTTCATCGTCAACGATCCGGGCGAGGGCACGCAGGCCAAGCGGCGCGCGAGCGGCGTGATCGTCGATCACCTGACACCGCCGCTGACGCGCGCCGAGAGCTACGGTCCGCTGCGCGACCTCGAGCGCCTGGTCGACGAGTATTACGACGCCGCGGCGCTCGACCCGCGCCGCCTCGCCCATCTCGCGCGCGCCATTCTCGAGCAAGCCAGGGCGGCCGGACTGGCGGAGGATTGCGGCATCGCGCGCGACGACCCGGTTCCGGCGGCGCTCACCAAGCTCGACGGCTTCCTGTGCGACCTCAAGGAGCGGCAGATTCGCGACGGGCTGCACGTGTTCGGCAGCGCGCCGACCGGCCGCCTGCTGACCGATCTTTTGGTCGCATTGGCGCGCGTGCCGCGCGGTGCCGGCGCGGGCGACGAGTCGCTGCAGCGCGCGCTGGCGCGCGACCTCGGGCTCGATGTCGACCCGCTGGCCTGCGAGTTCGCGGCGCCGTGGGCCGGCCCGCGCCCCGCTTGCCTGGTCGGCGACGAGGCGTGGCGCAGCACGGGCGACACCGTCGAGCGCCTGGAGGCGCTCGCGGCGCGCCTGGTCGCCGGCGAGGCGGCGCCCGATCCGGCGTGGCAGGCGACTGGCGCGGTGCTGACGACCATCGAGACGCGCTTGCGTCCCGCGGTCGAGGCGTGCGGCACGGCCGAGCACGCCGGCCTGTTGAGCGGACTCGACGGCCGCTTCGTCGCGCCCGGACCGTCGGGGGCGCCGACGCGCGGCCGACCCGACGTGCTGCCGACTGGCCGCAACTTCTACTCCGTCGACACGCGCGCGCTGCCGACGCCGGCGGCCTGGCATCTCGGCTTCCGCTCGGCGCAGCTCCTGGTCGAGCGCTTCGCCCAGGAGCACGGCCGCTGGCCGCGCCAGCTGGCGCTGTCGACCTGGGGCACCTCGACCATGCGGACCGGCGGCGACGACGTCGCGCAGGCGCTGGCGCTGATGGGCGTGCGGCCAAGCTGGGATGGCGCCTCGCACCGCGTCGCCGGCTTCGAGATCCTGCCGGCAAGCCTGCTCGACCGGCCGCGCGTCGACGTGACCTTGCGGGTCTCGGGTTTCTTCCGCGACGCCTTTCCCGGCCTGATCGATCTGGTCGACCGCGCGACCCGGGCGGTCGCCGCGCTCGACGAGCCGGTCGACGTCAACCCGCTGGCCGCGCGCGTCACGGCGGCGGCGGCCGCGCTGGCCGCGCAAGGCCTGACGCCGGCGCGCGCGCAACGGCTCGCCTCGTTCCGCGTGTTCGGCTCGAAGCCGGGCGCCTACGGCGCCGGCCTGCAGGCACTGATCGACGAAGGCGGCTGGCAGGACCCGGCCGAGCTCGCCGAGGCCTATCTGGTCTGGGGCTGCTACGCCTACGGCAGCGACGGCGACGGCGGCAGCGCCGAGGGGCTGGCGGCGCGCGCGCGCTTCGAGAGCCTGCTGGGCGGCGTCGAGGCGGTGATCCACAACCAGGACAACCGCGAGCACGATCTGCTCGACAGCGACGACTACTACCAGTTCGAGGGCGGGCTCGCCGCGGCGGTCACGCGGCTTTCCGGCACGCGGCCGGCGATCTACCACAACGACCATTCGCGGCCCGACCATCCGCGTATCCGGCGGCTCGAGGCGGAGATCGCGCGCGTGGTGCGGGCGCGCGCCGTCAACCCGAAGTGGCTCGCCGGCGTGATGCGCCACGGCTACAAGGGCGCCGCCGAGATCGCCGCGACGGTCGACTATCTGTTCGCCTTCGCCGCGACCACCGGGGCGGTGCGCGACCATCATTTCGACGCAATCTACGACGCTTATGTCGCCGATCCGGCGGTCGCACGGTTCGTCGGCGACGCCAATCCGGCGGCGCTCCGCGAGATCGCGGCGCGGCTCGACGAGACGATCCGGCGCGGGCTGTGGCGCCCGCGCTCGAACCAGGCGGGCGAGCGTCTGGCGGTGCTGATGCGCGGGGAGGCGGCATGAGCGCGCATGACGACGGCGACGACGCGGCGCTCGCCGAGACGCAACGCGCCGAGCAAGAGCTTGACCGGCGCCACGCCGAGAAGATGGCCAAGCGCAAGGCGGTGCGCGCCCGCATGCTCGCCACCAAGACCGAAGAGCGCGGCTTGCTGATCGTCCACACCGGGCTCGGTAAGGGCAAATCGACTGCAGCGTTCGGTCTTGCGCTGCGCACGCTCGGCCACGGCCTGCCGGTCGGCATCGTGCAGTTCGTCAAGGGCGCGTGGCAGAGCGGCGAGCGCGCCGTGCTCGAGCGCTTCCCCGATCTCGTCACCGTCAAGGCGATGGGCGAGGGCTTCACCTGGGACACGCAGGATCGCCAGCGCGACCTCAAGGCGGCGCGCCAGGCATGGGAAACCAGCAAGGCAATGCTCGCCGACCCGCGCTATCATCTCGTGATCCTCGACGAGCTCAATATCGTGCTGCGCTACGACTACCTGCCGCTCGACGAGGTGCTCGACACCCTGAAGGCGAAACGCTCCGACCTGCACGTCGTGGTGACGGGACGCAACGCCAAGCCGGAGCTGATCGAGCTGGCCGATCTGGTGACCGACATGACCCTGGTCAAGCATCCGTTCCGATCCGGCGTCAAAGCCCAAAAGGGAATCGAATTCTGAGGAGAGGTGAGATGCGCCGAATTGCCGTCCTTCTCGTTGCGCTGGTGACGCTCTCGATCGCGGCACCCGCGTTCGCAAGCGAGCAGCAGGAGCTGGTCGACCGCAGCAAGGTCCTGGTCGACCGCATGCGCCGCGACGCCAACATGGGCAAGTCGGTCACCGACTTCCTCGGCCGCGCCAAGGCGATCCTGATCGTGCCCAACCTGTGGCGCGCGGGGTTCTTCATCGGCGGCTCGGGCGGCTCGGGCGTGCTGCTCGCCAAGGGACCCGACGGCAGCTGGAGCGCGCCGGCGTTCTACGGCATCGGCGGCGGCTCGTTCGGTCTGCAGATCGGCGCCGAGATGCAGGAGCTGCTGCTGTTCGTGCTGACCGACGGCGGTCTCGACAAGCTGATGGACAACCAGGTGAAGATCGGCGCCGACCTGACCTTCGCGCTGGGGCCGGTCGGGGCCGGACTCGGCGGCGCCACGACACCCAATCTCGGCGCCGACCTGGTCGCCTTCTCGGGCGGGATCGGCCTGTACGGCGGGCTCAATCTCGAAGGCGGCCTGATCGCGACGCGCGAGGAATGGAACCGCGCCTATTACGGTGAAGGCGCGACCAGCCGCGAGATCGTCTTCAACCGGAAGTTCGACAATCCGGGCACGGCCGACCTCAAGGCGATCCTCGCGGCGCCGCCGCCCGCGCCGAAGTCCTGAGCGCCATGCGCGTGCCGGCGCTGATGGTCCAGGGCACCGGATCGGACGTCGGCAAGTCGTTGCTGGTCGCCGGGCTGGGGCGCGCCTTCAGCCGGCGCGGGCTCGCGGTGCGGCCGTTCAAGCCGCAGAACATGTCGAACAACGCCGCCGTCACCGGCGACGGCGGCGAGATCGGCCGCGCCCAGGCGCTGCAGGCGCGCGCCTGCCGCGTCGCCGCGTCGGTGCACATGAACCCGGTGCTCCTCAAGCCGCAATCGGAGGCGGGCGCGCAGGTGATCGTGCAGGGCAAGATGCTCGGCACGGTCGGCGCGCGCGACTATGGCGCGCTCAAGCCGAGCCTGCTGCCGCGCGTGCTCGAGAGCTTCGCCGCCGTCGCGGCGGGTGCCGACCTCGTGCTGGTCGAGGGCGCCGGAAGCGCCGCCGAGACCAACCTGCGCGCCGGCGACATCGCCAACATGGGCTTCGCCGAGGCGGCCGATCTGCCGGTCGTGCTGGTCGCCGACATCGACCGCGGCGGCGTGATCGCGAGCCTGGTCGGCACGCACCGCCTCTTGCCGGCGCCCGAGCGCGCGCGCCTCGCCGGCTACGTGATCAACAAGTTCCGCGGCGATCCGACCCTGTTCGAGCCGGCGCTCGCGACCATCGCGGCGCACACCGGGCTCGCCTGCCTGGGGATCGTGCCGTGGTTCGCCGCCGCCGGCCGCCTGCCGGCCGAGGATTCGATGGCGCTCGAGCGCCTGCCGGGAACCGCCGCGCGCGCCGGTGCCATCAAGATCGCGGTGCCGCGCCTGCCGCGTATCGCCAACTTCGACGATCTCGACCCGCTCGCCGGCGAGCCCGACGTCGCGCTCGATCTCGTCGAGCCCGGGCGGCCGCTGCCGGCGGACGCCGACCTGATCCTGTTGCCCGGATCGAAGGCGACGCGCGCCGACCTCGCGGCGCTGATCGCCGAGGGCTGGGATATCGACCTGCGCGCGCACCTGCGCCGCGGACGCCCCGTGTTCGGCGTCTGCGGCGGCCTGCAGATGCTGGGCGAGCGCATCGCCGATCCGCTCGGCATCGAGGGCGCGCCGGGCGACAGCGCCGGCTTGGGCTTGCTCGCGCTGACGACCGAGCTGTCGGCCGACAAGACCCTGCGCGCCGCCGCGGGCCACGAGGCGACCGGCGGCGCCGCCGTGCACGGCTACGAGATGCATGTCGGCCGCACCGACGGGCCCGACCTCGCGCGCCCGCTGCTCGAGCTCGACGATGACAGCGGCACGCGACCCGATGGCGCGCGCTCGCCCGACGGCCTGGTCGCCGGCTGCTATCTGCACGGCCTGTTCGCGAGCGACGCCTTCCGCGCCTGGTTCCTCGACGGCCTGCGTACGGGTCGCGGCGCGAGCGCCGCCTACGACGCCCGCCTGGAAGCGACGCTCGACGCGCTGGCCGATCACGTCGGCGCGGCGCTCGACCTCGACCGCCTGCTCGCGATCGCGCGGCGCGGATGACGCTCTTAGGCCAGGAGCGCGCCGAGGGCGCACAAGAGCAGCGCCGCGGTCAGCGCGCAGGCGAGCGCGAACAGCGCGAGCGCGCGGCGCAGATCGCGCGGCTCGGCGCGCGCCCGGCCGGCGCCGATCCACGGGTCGGCGACCAGGTCGCCGTGATAGCGGCGCGGGCCGGCGAGCGCGAGGTCGAGCGCGCCCGCCATCGCGGCCTCGGGCCAGCCGGCGTTGGGCGAGCGATGCTTGCCGGCGTCGCGCCACATGGTGACGCAGGCGGCGAACGGGTGGCCGCCGGGCACGAACGCGGCAGCAAACGCCAGAAGCACGGCGCTAAGCCGGGCCGGGATCAGGTTGGCGACGTCGTCCAGCCGCGCCGCCACCTTGCCGAAGGCGCGGAAGCGCTCCGAGCGGTGGCCGATCATGCTGTCGAGGGTGTTGACCGCCTTGTAGGCGCAGATGCCGATCGGCCCGAGCACGAGATACCAGAACAAGGGCGCGATCACGCCGTCGCTGAAGTTCTCGGCCAGCGACTCGATCGACGCACGCAGCACGCCGTGTCGGTCGAGACTCTCGGGATCGCGCCCGACGATGCGCCCGACGGCGACGCGGCCGGCCTCCAGCCCGCCGTCGTCGAGCGCGCGGCCGACCCGCCGCACGTGATCGAACAGGTCGCGCTGCGCGATCAGGACGACCACAACGACGAGCTCCAGGCCCCAGCCATAGGCCAACGCGTCGGACGCGCGCGCGATCGCCCAGCCGGCGAGCGCCGCGCCGCCGACCACGATCAGCACGGTCGAGCCGCCGCGCAGCAGGCGCGCGCGCTCGGAAACCTCGACGTGGTTGAGCCGCCGCTCGAGCCAGGCGATCAGCGCGCCGACCAGCACGACCGGATGGGGCAAGCGATCCCACAGCCAGCGCGGATCACCGACGAGCCAATCGATCGCCATGGCGGCGAGCACGATCAGCAGCACCCGAACCAGCGGATCGACCGACGCGTCGTCCAGCATCGCGCGACCATGCGGCCGATCGCGCGCGCCGGTCAATCCGGCCTCCCCGACAGACAAGCAGCGACACGATCACGAAAGGCACGACCATGAGCGCGACTGCAGCGGAACCGGCGCTTCGCCGGACCGGCATTCTGATGTGCGGCCACGGCAGCCGCGACGTCGACGCGATCGGCGAGTTCGAGCACATGACGCGCGCGATTCGCGCGCGGCTGACCGATTACGACGTCGACCATGCCTATCTCGAGTTCGCGCGACCCGTGATCCGCGACGGGCTGGAGGCGCTCAAGCGCCGCGGCGCCGCGCGCATCCTGGCGTTGCCCGGCATGCTGTTCGCCGCCGGCCACGTCAAGAACGACATCCCGTGGGAGCTCAACAGCTTCGCGGCGGACAATCCGGGCATCGCGGTCGAATACGGCCGCGACCTCGCGATCGACCCTTGGCTGCTGCGCGCCGCGGCCGATCGCATCGAGGCGGCGCTCGGCGCGCACGACGAGACCGAAGCGATCGAACGCGCCGACACGCTGCTGCTCGTGGTCGGGCGCGGCACCAGCGACCCGGACGCCAACTCGAACATCGCCAAGGTCGCGCGCATGCTGTGGGAGGGCCTGGGCTTCGGCTGGGCCGAGAGCGGGTTCAGCGGCGTCGCCTTTCCACGCGTCACCCAGGCGCTCGAGCGGTCGGTCAAGCTCGGCTTCCGGCGCATCGTCGTGTTTCCCTACTTCCTGTTCACCGGCGTGCTGGTGAAGCGCATCTACGGCGAGACCGACGCGGTCGCGGCGCGCCATCCGGCGATCGACTTCGTCAAGGCCGACTATCTCAACGACCATCCGCTGGTGCTCGACAGCTTCGTCGCCCGGGTCGCCGAGATCGACCGCGGCGAGAACGCGATGAACTGCCGGCTATGCAAGTATCGCGAGCGCCTGATCGGCTACGAGGCGGATGCCGGCGCCGCGCAGGCCGGCCACCACCATCACGTGCGCGGCATCGGCACCGACGCCGATCACCACGACCATGAGCACGGGCATGACCACGGCCACGACCACGCGCATCACGATCACGCGCACGGGCACCGCCGCCCGGGCAACGGACACCGCCACGACTGAGCCATGACGTTGTTCGATCGCTACCTGATGGTGGATTGGAGCGGTGCCAGCGTGCCGCGGCTCGGGCGCGACAGCATCTGGACCTGTCTGCTCGATCGCGCCGGCCGGCCGCGGCTCGCCAACCATGCGACCCGGCAGGCCGCGACCGACGCGATCCGCGCCATCATGCTGGAGAGCGTGGCGGCCGGCCGCCGCCTGATCGCCGGCTTCGACTTCTCGTTCGCCTATGCGGCCGGGTTCGCCAAGCGTCTCGGTCTCGCCGGCGCGCCGTGGCGCGCGGTCTGGCGCCTGCTCGCGCGCGAGATCGCCGACGCGCCCGACAACGCCAACAACCGTTTCGCGGTCGCCGCCGCGCTCAACCAGCGGCTCGGCGGCGAGCCGTTCCCGTTCTGGGGCTGCCCGGCGCGCCATGCCTGCGCGACCCTGGCGATGCGCGGACGCCGGCCGCACGGTCCCGACGACATCGCCGAGCGGCGGATCGCCGAGCGCGTGCTGAAGCAGGTCCAGCCGTCGTGGAAGCTGCACTACACCGGCAGCGTCGGCGGCCAGACCCTGGTCGGCATCCCGCGCCTGCATGCGCTGCGCTTCGATCGCGCGCTCGCGCCGGTGACGCGCATATGGCCGTTCGAGACCGGGTTCGAGCCGTTGACCGCGCGTCGTCTCGACGGCGTCGGCGTGCTGATCACCGAGATCTATCCGTCCTTGATCCCGCTGCCCGACGGCGCCGGCGTGAAGGACGCACGCCAGGTCGAGGCGATGGCGCGCTTCCTCCGCAAGCGCGACCGCGCCGGTACCCTGGGTGCGCTGTTCGCCGCACCGTGCAGCACCGCCGAGCGCCGCGTCATCGAGCGCGAGGAGGGTTGGATCTTCGGCGCCGGCACGTACGCGCGCCCGCCGCGCAGCGTGCGCGCCACGTCATGAACTACCTGCGCGATCCCGCGGCGATCTATCGCGAATCGTGGCGCGCCGTCGCGGCGGCGACCGACCTCTCTTGCGTGCCGCCGGCGCTCCACGCGGTGGCGCTGCGCGTCGTCCACGCGGCCGCCGACCCGTCGCTGGCGCCGTTGCTGCGCAGCTCGCCCGGCGCGGTCGCCGCGGCGCGCAACGCGCTGGCCGCGGGCGCGACGATCCTGGCCGATGTCCAGATGGTCGCGAGCGGCATCACGCGCCGCCGGCTGCCGGCAGACAATGCCGTGCGCTGCACGCTCGACGACCCGGCGGTGCCCGATCTCGCGCAACGGCGCGGCACCACGCGCGCCGCCGCCGCCGTCGAGCTGTGGCAGCCGTGGCTCGCCGGTGCCGTGGTCGCGATCGGCAACGCGCCGACCGCGCTGTTCCGCCTGCTCGAGCTGATCGACGCGGGCGCGCCGCGCCCGGCGGTCGTGCTCGGCTTCGCGGTCGGCTTCGTCGGCGCGGCCGAGGCCAAGGCGGCCCTGATGGCGCAGGACCGCGTCGATTGGATCGCGCTCGACGGGCGCCGCGGCGGCAGCGCGCTCGCGGCCGCCGCCGTCAACGCCCTGGCGACGGAGGCGGAGGCATCCGAATGACGCGCTGGCTCAGCATCGTCGGACTGGGCGAGGACGGGCTCGCCGGCTTGAGCGCCGCCGCGCGCGCGCGCGTCGACGCTGCCGAGGTGCTGATCGGCGGCGCGCGCCACCTGGCGCTGGTCGGCGCGCACCCGGCCGAAAAGCTGACGTGGCGGACGCCGCTGACCGCGACGGTCGGCGACATCGCCGAGCGGCGCGGCCGGCGCGTCGTCGTGCTGGCGACCGGCGATCCAATGTGGTTCGGCGTCGGCGTCACGCTGGCGCGGCACTTTGCGCCCGACGAGTACGAGATCTTCCCGATCATCGGCGCCTTCACCCTGGCCGCGGCTCGGCTCGGCTGGCCGCTCGGCGAGACCGAGACCATAACGTTGCATGGCCGTCCGCTCGACAGCCTGACGCGGGTGCTCGCGCCCGGCGCGCGCGTGCTGGCGCTGGCCGACAGCGGCGACAGCCCGCGCGCGGTCGCCGACCTCCTGGTGCGCCGGGGCTTCGGCGCCAGCCAGCTGACCGTGCTCGAGCATCTCGGCGGTCCCGATGAGGCGGTGCGCAGCGGCACCGCGGCGGCGTGGCCCGCCGAGCCGTGCGCCGACCTCAACACCATCGCGATCGAATGCCGATGCGATACGGGGTCGGCGCTGTCGCGCGTGCCCGGCCTCGCCGACGACGCCTTCGAGCATGACGGCCAGCTGACCAAGCAGGCGGTGCGCGCCGCAACCCTCGCCGCGCTCGCGCCGCTGCCCGCCGAGCTGCTGTGGGACGTCGGCGCGGGCTCCGGCTCGATCGCCATCGAGTGGCTGCGTGCCGGCCGGCGCATGCGCGCGATCGCGATCGAGCGCGAGCCGACACGCGCCGCCGCCTGCCGACGCAACGCCGCGCGGCTCGGCGTGCCCGAGCTGATCGTGATCGAAGGCGAGGCGCCGGCGGCGTTCGCCGGCCTCAGGGCCCCGGATGCCGTGTTCATCGGCGCCGGCCTGACGCGCGCGGAGCTGGTCGATGCCTGCTGGCGCGCGCTCAAGCCGGGCGGCCGCTTGGTCGCGAACGCCGTGACGGTCGAGGGCGAGGCGGCGCTGATCGCGCTGCGCGCCCGCCTGGGCGGCACGCTCAGCCGCCTCTCGGTCGCGCATGCCGAGCCGCTCGGCGGCTACCTGACCTGGCGTCCGGCGTTGCCGGTCACGCAGCTCGCGGTGCGCAAGTGAGTGCCGGCGTCGCCTATGGCCTGGGCGTGGGACCCGGCGATCCCGAACTCATCACTTTGAAGGCGCTCGGCCGCTTGCGGCGCTGTCCGGTGCTCGCCTATCCGGCGCCCGAGACCGGCGACAGCCTGGCGCGCCGCATCGTGGCGCCGCACCTGGATGGACTCAGGCCCATCGAGCACGCGATCCGCATGCCGATGGAGGCCGCGCGCTTTCCGGCCCAGGCGGTCTACGACGACGCCGCGGCGGCGCTCGGCGCGCATCTCGCGGCGGGACGCGACGTCGCGATCCTGTGCCAGGGCGATCCGTTCTTCTATGGCTCGTTCATGTATCTGTTCGCGCGCCTGGCGACGCGCTTCCGCGTCGAGGTCGTGCCCGGCGTGTCGTCGCTGACCGCGTGCGCCGCGATGCTGGGCTGGCCGCTCGCGGCGCGCGACGACGTGCTGACGGTCATTCCCGCGCCGCTGCCCGAGGCCGACCTGACGGCGCGGCTCCGGGCGACCGACGCCGCCGCGATCATCAAGCTCGGCCGGCATCTCGCCAAGGTGCGGCGCGTGCTCGGCGCGCTCGGGCTTGCCGACGACGCGCGCTACATCGAGCGCGCCACCCTGCCCGAGCAGGCGATCCGGCGGCTCGCCGACGTACCCGACGACGACGCGCCTTATTTCGCCACCGTGCTGGTGCACCGGCGCGGCAGCGCGGTCGCCCTCTGATGCAAGACGCGCTGCCGGGCGACGACACTGCTGCGCTGCCGCGCGGCGCCGCGGTGCTGTGCCTCGGCCCGAGCGCGCTCGCGACGGCCCGGCGCATCGTTGCCGCGTTGCCGGGCGCGCATCTGCACGGCCTCGCCGACCGCATCACCGGCGCCGACGTCGCGTTCAGCGACACGGTCGTCCATCTGCGCGCGCTGTTCGCCGCCGGCACGCCGATCGTCGGCGTGTGCGCCGCCGGCATCCTGATCCGCGCCGTCGCGCCGCGTCTCGCCGACAAGACGACCGAGCCACCGGTGCTC
>DATJNS010000027.1:0-15947 GCA_035507915.1 Candidatus Sulfotelmatobacter sp. | reverse complement strand
GCCACCGTCGGCGCGAGATCCAACGTGTCGATCTCGCCGAACGCCTGAATGAGCTGCTCCAGATAGAGCTCCGCCGCCATCACGACGCGGCCGCGCGGCAGCTCGCGTCGGCCGATCGTCTGGGCGCGGTTGCGCATCTGGCGCGCGATCGCGAGCCAGCTCTCCTGAAAGGCTTCGGCGTCGGCGAACACCCGCTTCAGATGGCTCGCGAGGCGCTGGGACATCTGCAGCTTCGCGACCAGCGCCTTGTACTGGCCGATCACCTGGCTGCCCAGGCGCTTGATCTCGCCCTCGTGCGCCTCGGCGATGGCGATCAGCTGCTCGTGCACCGGGAAGCCGTCGAGCGCGGCGCGCTCGGCGAGATAGAGCAGGCGTTCGGCGTCGTAGCGCACGTCGGCCAGGATCTTGATCGCGATCGTCTCGAGCGCCGCGAGCTCGCCCTTGGCCTGGTCGCCGGGGTCGGCGCGCTGCTCCGCGGCCTCGTGGATCAACCGCACGTACTGCTTGGCGACCTCGAGCGGGCGGTCGGGGGTCAGCGGGTCGAGGGCGAGCGACACCATGACGGCCTCACCGGGTCAGCGCGGGCGGGTTCTGCTCGATCACGATGCGGGCGAGCCGGTTGTCGACCGCCTGCTCGAACGACGGCGCGCGGCGGACCAGGCCGCCCGACAACAGCCCGGCCTTGAGCCGGTCGTAGCCGGCCTGCGGCAGCACAGGGTTGCGGCCCCACACGCCGAGCCCGCGATAGCGCGCGCAGGCCGCGGTCAGCTGCGCCGCCGGCACCGACGGGAAGAAGCCGGCGATCGCCGTCGCGACCGCCGCCGGCGCTGCGGCGTGCAGCCACTTCTGGGTCGCGAAGATCGCGCGGGTCATGCGCGTGAGCTCGTCGGCGCGCGCCGCCAGCACGCTACGCCGCGTATAGAAGCAGGTGTAGGAGCATGGGCCGCGATCGGCCTGGGCGTACCAGACGTGGCCGGCGCCCTCGGCGACCAGCGCCTCGACGTCGGGCTGGAACAGCTGGGCGACCGCGACCGTGCCCGCGCGCAACGCCGCGACGTTGTCGGCCATCGCGCGGTCGGCGACGCGGTCGAGCCGCGCCGGGTCGAGCCCGGCGCGCCGCAGATCCTCCTGCAGGCACATCCACGGCGTCGGCACCTCGCTGACCGTGGCGATGCGCACGCCCATCAGGTCGGCGAGCGCGAAGTCCGGCCGCGCGGTGCGGCCGACCAGGAAGAACGGGTCGCGCGTCACCACCTCGCAGAAGCAGACGAGGTCGGCGGACGGGTCCTGGTCGTAGCGCGTCATCACGCGCATCGGCCCGCCCCACACCACGTCGGCGGCGCCGCTCATCAGGCTCGCCGGCGCCTCGCCGGGGCGCGGCGCCGGCACGAAACGCACCTCGACGCCGGCCTCCGCGTAGGCGTCG
Organism: Candidatus Sulfotelmatobacter sp.; assembly: GCA_035507915.1. Classification (GTDB taxonomy): domain Bacteria; phylum Pseudomonadota; class Alphaproteobacteria; order Elsterales; family Elsteraceae; genus JACQAI01. Next base: position 14,521 of record DATJNS010000027.1, on the reverse strand, counting down.
AGCGCCAGCGCGGCGTAGAACGGCGCGTAGAACACCGCGCGCAACGACTCCTGCAGGACGATCGCCATCGGCTCCTCCGGCGGCCTCGCGGCGCAGTCTAGCAACAAAAACGCCCGCGGCGGGATGCGGCGGGCGTCGTTGGGATGGCCTGTGGGAGGCGGCTAGAAGCCCTCGCGCTCCATGCGCTTGCGCAACAGCTTGCGATGCCGGCGCACCGCCTCGGCCTTTTCGCGCGCCCGGCGCTCCGACGGCTTCTCGTAATTGCGCCGCAACTTCATCTCCCGGAAGATGCCCTCGCGCTGCATCTTTTTCTTGAGGGCGCGCAGCGCCTGATCGACGTTGTTGTCGCGGACGATCACATGCACGGGCGGGTCGAGCTCCAGGGCGAACGGGGCCGACCGCATAGCACAGTCTGCCGCGGATGTGAAGGGCGACCAGCCGACGCCAGCCCGTGAGATCGGCCGGACCCGGCCGGCGGTTTACCCGGCCGGGGCGGCTCGCCATATTGCCAACCATGACGAGCCTCTCGATCGTTCGGGCCGGCCATCCGGTCCTGCGCCAGGTGGCCCAACCGGTCGGCGACCCGACCGACCCCGAGCTCGCGCGCCTGGTCGACGCCATGACGGCGACCATGGAGGAGGCGGGCGGCGTCGGGCTCGCGGCGCCGCAGGTCGGGGTGTCGCTGCGCCTGGTGCTCTTCTTCGTGCCGGAGCGGCGCCTGACCGACGATCCCGAGGACTCGCCGCTGCCGCTGACCGCTCTGATCAATCCGGTCATCACGCCGCTCGGCCGGGAGCTGGTCGACGACTGGGAGGGCTGCCTGTCGCTGCCGGGTCTGCGCGGCCTGGTGCCGCGCTGGCGGCGCATCCGCTACAGCGCGGTCGGGCTCGACGGCGCGCCGATCGAGCGCACGGTCGCGGGGTTCCATGCCCGCGTCGTCCAGCACGAGTGCGACCATCTCGACGGCCGACTCTATCCGAGCCGGATGACCGACCTCGGCACGCTCGGTTTCGTCGAGGAGTTCGCTCGCGCGGCGGCGGCCGAAGGGGCGGCGGCGGAGGCGGAGGCGGTCGATGGAACCTGACGCGCTGCGCCCTGCGCTCGCCGCGGCCGCCGTCGGCGAAGTGCCGTTCGAGGGCTGGTCGGATGCCGCGCTGCGCCGCGCCGCACGCGACCTCGCGCTCGCGCCGGCCGACATCGAGGCGGCGTTTCCCGACGGCGCGCGCGACCTCATCGAATATTGGGCGGCGACCAACGACGAGCGCATGATCGACGGGCTCGCCACGGTCGATCTCGGCGCCCTCAAGGTTCGCGAGCGCGTCGCGCTGGCGATCAAGCTCCGGTTGACCGGGATGGCGTCGCAGCGCGAGGCGATGCGCCGCGCGTTGTCGTTCCTCGCGCTGCCGCGCAACGCGGCGCTCGGCACGCGGCTGCTCTATCGCACGGTGGACACGATCTGGTATGCGGTCGGCGACCGCTCGACCGATCACAATTTCTACACCAAGCGCGCTCTGCTTGCCGGCGTCTATGCCGCGACGGTGCTGTATTGGCTCGACGACCGCTCCGAGGGCGCCGCTGAAACCTGGGGTTTCCTCGAACGCCGGCTCGATCAGGTCATGCGCCTGCCCAGGCTGATCGGGAAGATGACCGAACGGGCGCGCGTGCTGGCGCGCGGCTTGCCCAGCCCGCTGCGCCTGTTCCGTCCGCCGGTGCTGCGCTGACGCGGCAGGGCGCGTAGCGCCCGCGAGCGCGAAAAGACTCGCTAGCTCGTGCCCAGACCCGCCGCGCTGGCTTTGGCTGGCGCTCGCGGGCTTCGCCCTGCCGCGCTTGCTTTGGTTGGCGCTCGCGGGCTTCGCCCTGGCGCGCTGGCGATGATCGGCGGCGTCAGGCCGGTTTCACGGTCACGTCGGGCGTCTCGGGCACCGCCTTGGTCTGGCGCGCGCGGAAGGCATCGAGCGCGGCGGCGATCTTGGCATCGCTGAGCGCCAGCACGGCGCCCGCGAGCAGCGCCGCATTGACCGCGCCCGAGCGGCCGATCGCCAAGGTGCCGACCGGGATGCCCGCCGGCATCTGGACGATCGACAAGAGGCTATCCATGCCCTTGAGCGCCTGGCTCTCCATCGGCACGCCGAGCACCGGCAGCGGTGTCAGCGCCGCCATCACGCCGGCGAGGTGCGCGGCGGCGCCGGCACCGGCGATGATCACCTTGAGGCCGCGTTCGCGCGCCGAGCGCGCGTACTCGAGCGCACGGTCGGGCGTGCGATGCGCCGAGACGATGCGCGCCTCGTTGGCGATGCCGAGCGTGTCGAGCGTCGCGCAGGCGTGACGCATCGTCTCCCAGTCGCTCTGGCTGCCCATGATCACGCCGACCAGCGCTGCACCCATTCGCTCGCTCCTCCGCAAAAGCCGCGATTATAGGTGCGCGCATCGGTGACACAAGCTGGTCGAGAGCGGGGAATCGAGCAGGCCGGACACCGGACGTCGATCCGGCTGCGGGCTCGCGTCGTCCGGCTTCCGGTCAGGCGATGATGTCGGGATGGAGCTCGCTCTCGAGCTTCGTGATCTGGTCCTTGAGGATCAGCTTGCGCTTCTTGAGGCGCTGCATCTGGAGCTGGTCGAACGGCCCTGCCTCGGTGATCCGCGCGATCACGTCGTCGAGATCGCGGTGCTCCTGCTTGAGCCCCTCCAATCGCCGGCGTACGGTCTCGACATCGTCCATGGGCACGGCAGCCTGAAGGGCAGGCTTTCCCGAACAGGGGGCGCGCGGGGCAGTCGCGGTCCCCCGCTCGGCTGCACCGGCACCAGCCAGGATATCCCAATTGCTGCCCGTTGTATCGGGGCCCGGATGGAATTTGACCAGCATCCAATGTGGAAATTCTCGCTGGCCGTGTATGGCGCGCCGGGGGTGGCCGCCGCGTGCCTCGATCTGCAGGAGCGGCGCGGCGCCGACGTCAATCTGGTGCTCTACGCGGCGTTCGTGGGGATCAGCGGGCGCGGTCGGATCGACGCCGGGGAGCTCGCCGCCTGCCGCGCCGCGCTGGCGCCCTGGGCCCGGGAGGTCGTCGGCCGGCTGCGCCAGGTCCGGCGGGCGCTCAAGCCCGGCGCCGGGGTGGATTTCGGGGCCGACTGGGCCGCGCTCGGCGAGCCGGCGGCGGTGCTGCGGCGCCAGGTCGCGGCGCTCGAGATCGAGGCCGAGAAGCTCGCCCAACAGGCACTCGCAGGACGGCTCGCGGCGCTGCCTGCGGCGCCCGACCGGGACGACGACGCGGCCGGCCGCCGGGCCGCCGCGCTCGCCAACATTCGGGCCTATCTGGCGGTCCTGCCGGGCGGCCAGCCGGCACGCGACGAGGCCGCCTTGGCGACCTTCGAAACCGCGCTCGCGACTGCGATTTAGAAGCGCTTCCGCGGTGGGTTAGGTGCGGTTCTGTAAGCCAAATTTGTGCTTTCCCGGGGCCATGGGAGGCGTAGGATAACCCTGCTCTACGGCGTTATCCGGAAGGATTCTCGATGACCATGGATGAGCATCTCGAGTCGCTGAAAAGCAAACATGCCTCGCTCGAAGCGACGCTCCAGAGCGAGGCTGGCCGGCCGCGGCCCGACGAGGCGGTGATCCACGATCTGAAGCGCCAAAAACTACGAATCAAGGACGAGATCGCCCGCCTGACCACGGCGCGCTAGGGCTTCTCGTCCTCCGCCGTCGCTCCCCGGCGGCGCCAAGACCGGCAGTGGCCTACGACAGCGCCTTCGCGCGGTCGCGCAACGTGAATTTTTGAATCTTGCCGGTCGAGGTTTTCGGCAGCGGGCCGAACACCACGGCGCGCGGCGCCTTGAAGTGGGCGAGGTTGTCGCGGCAATAACCGATGATGTCGTCCGCGCTCGCCTGCGCGCCGTCCTTGAGCGTCACGAAGGCGCACGGCGTCTCGCCCCACTTGGCGTCCGGACGCGCGACCACGGCGGCCTCGAGGATCGCGGGGTGGCGGTAGAGCACGCTCTCGACCTCGATGGTCGAGATGTTCTCGCCGCCCGAGATGATGATGTCCTTCGAGCGATCCTTGAGCTCGATGTAGCCGTCGGGATGCATCACGGCGAGGTCGCCGGTGTGAAACCAGCCGTGCTTGAACGCCGCGTCGGTCGCCGTCGGGTTCTTGAGATAGCCCTTCATCATCACGTTGCCGCGCATCATGACCTCGCCCATGGTCGTGCCGTCGGCCGGCACCGGCGCCATGGTCTCGGGATCGGCGACCGTCAGGCCTTCCTCGACCGGGTAGCGCACGCCCTGGCGCGCCTTGAGGCCGGCGCGCTCGGCGCTCGGCCGCGCGTCCCACTCCTGGTGCCACGCGCAGATCACGTTGGGACCGAGCACCTCGGTCAAGCCGTAGACGTGGGTGACGTCGAAGCCCTGCGCCTCCATCGCCTCGATGACCGCGGCGGGCGGCGCCGAACCCGCCGTCATCACCTGCACGCGATGGGGCAGCGCGCTGCGGTCCGCGGCCTTGGCGTTGACCAGCATGTTCATCACGATCGGCGCGCCGCACATGTGCGTGACGCGCTCGCGCGCGATCGCCTCGAAGACCGGCCTCGGCTCGACGCGCCGCAGGCACACGTGCGTGCCGGCGTAGGCCGTGACGGTCCAGGTGAAGCACCAGCCGTTGCAGTGGAACATCGGCAGGGTCCACAGATAGACGGGATGATGCGGCATTGCCCAGGCGGCGGCGTTGCCGAGCGCGTTGAGATAGGTGCCGCGATGCGGATAGACCACGCCCTTGGGATTGCCGGTGGTGCCCGAGGTGTAGTTGACCGAGATCGCCTGCCATTCGTCGGCGGGCGGCGACCACGGGAAGTCGGGATCGCCGCCGGCGAGGAACGCCTCATACTCGATGGCGCCGACCGGTTCGCCGGTCGCTGCCGGATCGTCGACGTCGATCACCAGCGGCTTGCGCTCGAGCTGCGTCAGCGCCTTGGCGATCACGCCGGAGAACTCGCGATCGGTCAGCAGCACCTTGGCTTCGCAATGCTGCAGCATGAAGGCGATCGACTCGGCGTCGAGCCGGATGTTGAGCGCGTTGAGCACTGCGCCGATCATCGGCACGCCGTAATGCGCCTCCAGCATCGCGGGCACGTTGGGCAGCATCGCCGACACGGTGTCGCCGAGCCCGATGCCGCGCGCGCTCAAGGCCGCGGCGAGCCGCCGGCTGCGCGCATAGAATTCCGCATAGCTGCGCCGCTGCGCGCCGTAGACGACCGCCGGGTGGTCGGGGAACACGGCCGCCGTGCGCTCGAGAAAGCCGAGCGGCGTCAGCGGCGCGTAGTTGGCCGGGTTGCGGCCCAGGCCCGCTTCGTAGATGTGCGAAGGCCCGAGACTGGTCCTCCCGTCCATCCGTATTTCTCCCGACTTGTGGTTCGCTGGCATGCGCCAGCACTTTATTTCACTATAGCGTCTGCCGTGTGCCGGGGGGAATCCTCGGAGGCAGGAAACGTCACGCCGAACGGGTGAAGCGATGGCCGGCGAACATGCGGCGACCCACAGGCGGTCGCTCGAGGATCCCGAGGGTTTCTGGGGCGAGGCGGCGCGCGCGATCGACTGGGTGAAGCCCTGGGAGCGCGTGCTCGACCGCTCCAATCCGCCGTTCTATCGCTGGTTCACCGGCGGCCAGGTCAACACCTGCCACAACGCGCTCGACCGTCACGTCGCCGCCGGCCGCGGCGCGCAGACCGCGCTGATCTACGACAGCCCGGTCTCGGGCGCGCAGCGCCGCTTCACCTACGCGGAGCTGCGCGACCAGGTGGCGCGCTGCGCCGGCGCGATGCGCGCGCAGGGCGTCGGCGTCGGCGACCGCGTGCTGATCTACATGCCGATGGTGCCCGAGGCCGTGATCGCGATGCTGGCCTCGGCGCGGCTTGGCGCGGTCCATTCGGTGGTGTTCGGCGGCTTCGCGGCCAACGAGCTCAAGACGCGCATCGACGACGCCAAGCCGAAGCTGATCGTGGCGGCGAGCTGCGGCATCGAGCCCGGCCGCGTCGTGCCCTACAAGCCGCTGCTCGACGCCGCGCTCGCGATGGCGACCAGCAAGCCCGAGCGCTGCATCATCCTGCAGCGTCCCGAGCAGACCGCGAGCCTGATCGCGGGGCGCGATCTCGACTGGCACGCCGCGGTCGATCGCGCGGCGCCGGTCGACTGCGTGCCGGTCGGCGCGACCGATCCGCTCTACATCCTCTACACCTCGGGCACCACGGGGATCCCCAAGGGCGTGGTGCGCGACAATGGCGGCCACCTGGTGGCGCTCGAATGGAGCATGCGCCACATCTACGGCCTCGAGCCCGGCGAGGTGTTCTGGACCGCGTCGGACGTCGGCTGGGTGGTCGGCCACTCCTATATCGTCTACGCGCCGCTGATCCACGGCTGCACGACCTTGCTCTACGAGGGCAAGCCGGTCGGCACGCCCGACGCCGGCGCGTTCTGGCGCGTGATCGCCGAGCACGGCGTCAAGGTGATGTTCACCGCGCCGACCGCGTTCCGCGCGATCCGGCGCGAGGATCCGCAGGGCGCGCTGCTCAAGACGTACGATCTCGCCGAGTTTCGCGCGCTGTTCCTGGCCGGCGAGCGCTGCGATCCCGACACGCTGCGCTGGGCCGAGGAGCAGCTCAAGGTGCCGGTGATCGATCACTGGTGGCAGACCGAGACCGGCTGGCCGGTCGCCGCCAACTGCCTCGGACTGGAACGCCTGCCCGTCAAGCCGGGCTCGCCGACCCGCGCGGTGCCGGGTTGGGACGTGCAGGTGGTCGATGCCGACAAGCAGCCGGTGGCGGCCGGCCAGATCGGCTCGCTGGTCATCAAGCTGCCGCTGCCGCCGGGCGCGCTGCCGACCTTGTGGCACAACGACCAGGGCTACGTGGCGTCGTACCTCAAGGAGTTCGACGGCTACTACAAGACCGGCGACGCCGGCTTCATCGACGCCGACGGCTACATCTCCGTGATGGCGCGCACCGACGACATCATCAACGTCGCCGGGCACCGCCTGTCGACCGGCGGCATGGAGGAGGTGCTGGCCTCCCACCCCGACGTCGCGGAGTGCGCGGTGATCGGCGTCGCCGACGCGATCAAGGGTCAGGTGCCGCTTGGCTTCGTCGTGCTCAAGGCCGGCGTCGAGCGCGCCGACGCGGATATCGCGGGTGAGCTGGTCGCACTGGTGCGCGATCGCATCGGTCCGGTCGCCTCGTTCAAGACCGCGACCGTCGTGAAGCGCCTGCCCAAGACGCGCTCGGGCAAGATCTTGCGCGGCACCATGCAGAAGATCGCCGACGGGCTCGACTACAAGCCACCGGCGACGATCGACGATCCCGCGATCCTCGACGAGATCGGCGCGACCCTGCAGTCGGTCGGCTACGCCAAGCGCTGACGCGCGGCGCGGGCGCCGCTACGCGTCGGTGCTCGCCGGGGTCGGGTCGACCGGCGCCGCGGGGGCGGCCGGTGCCGGCGTCGCCCCCTTGCTGGCGGCGCGCTGGGCGCGCGCCAGCGCGGCGTCGAGCTCGGCTTGGCTGCACAGGCCGAGCGCCACCGGATGACGCGCGCGGATGTTGGTCGCGTTCCAGTGGCTGCGGTCGCGCACCGCCGCGATGGTCGGCTTGGTGGTGCCGAGCAGCTTCGAGATCTGCGCGTCGGTGAGCTCGGGGTGGTTGCGGACCAGCCAGGAGATGCCGTCGGGCTTGTCCTGGCGCTTGGCGATCGGCGTGTAGCGCGTGCCGCGCGGCTTGGCGACCGGGAGCGGGATCTCGGAGAGCTGGATCTTCAGGCGGGCTGCTGCGTCGGCCTGGCAGCGCTCGATCTCGTCCGGGGTGAGCTGGCCGCTCGCCACCGGGTCGAGCCCCTGGATGCCCTGCGCGACCTCGCCGTCGGCGATCGCCTGGACCTCGAGCGTATGCAGGCCGCAGAACTCGGCGATCTGGTCGAACGTCAGGCTGGTGTTCTCGACCAGCCATACCGCGGTGGCCTTCGGCATCAGGGGTAGTGCCATGGTTCTTCTCCAACGCGCCGGGCTGGGCGTGGGCGCCCGGGCAACGATCCATCCCGCCAATATGGGTGCAATCGGCCGGCCGTTAAGGCCACGCGGGCCGGCTCGGCGCCGTAAATAGCAGGCTCCCCGCCCCGGAACCAGGGCGTTCTTCCCAACAGGACCCGCCAGACGCGCGGCTTGGCGCCCGCCGGCTCGCTCGGCGCCAGCGGGGGGCAAGGTGGAGTTGCGTCCGTGGCGGCCGTGGAGAAAAATGGGCGCGCACCCGACGGGAAATCCCCCCATGGCCCTCGAACCGGACGAGCCCCTGGCCGCCAAACCGGCGCCCAAGAACCTGGAAATCATGGCGGTTGCCGAGCTGGAGGGCTATATCGCCGAGCTCGAGGGCGAGATCGCGCGGGCGCGCCAGGTCATCGCGGCCAAGCGCGCGATCCGCGGCGGTGCCGACGCCCTGTTCAAGCGTTAGCGCGCCAGGGCGGAGCCCGCGAGCGCCAACTACAGCACGTGCGGTGGGTCTTGGCACGGGCCCGCGGGTCTGTTACGCGCTCGCGGGCGCTGCGCGCCCTGCCGCGCCAGGCTTGGGGACGATTCGGATCTCCCAGATAGGGCGCCGCGGGCCGGCCCCAGCCACGGCACCCAGGCGGCGCGCGCATGCCGGCGACCTCCTTGCAGCGCCCCCCGGTTTCCGCCATCTGTGAGAGGCAAGGTGTTGCTGCCGGGATACCCCCGGAATTTCTCGATCCCGGCCGTCGTTGAGGATCGACCCGACAATCGCCCCAGATGGCCCGGATGGAAGCTTCCTCACCGTCTGAAATTCGAACTGAATCAACGGTTTATTTCGATCGGACCTACCGCGAGACGATGACCCTGCTGGTCGAGGCGCGCGACTATATGCGCTTCCGCGAGCCGGTCGATCGCGGGGCGCTGCCGGACGACCATCGGCTGGCGGTCAATTGCGAGGCGCTGCGCCTGACCTCGCGGCTCACCCACATCATGGCCTGGCTGCTGATCCAGAAGGCGGTCCATGCCGGTGAGATGACGGCCGCGGAGGCGGCGGCGGCCGATCACCGGCTGGCCGGCCAATCCGTGTGCCTCGAGCGTACCGTCACCGGCGGAATCGCGTTGCCGCCGGCGCTCGGCCGGCTGCTGGAGCGCAGCTACCAGCTCTATACGCGGGTCGAGCGCCTGGACGCGCTGGTCGCCCGCGCGGTCCACTGATGGCGTGACATGAGGGGCGGCGGGCTGCCGCCGCGCCCTACTTCGTCTTGAGGCCGCCGATGCCCTTGAAGCGCTTGTTGAAGCGCGCGAGCTGGCCGCCCGAGTCGAGCAGGCGCTGCTGGCCCCCGGTCCAGGCCGGATGCGATTTGGAGTCGATCTCCAGGCGCAGCGTGTCGCCCGGTTTGCCGTAGGTCGAGCGTGTCTTGTAGCTCGAGCCGTCGGTCATCACGACCGTGATCTCGTGATAGTCGGGGTGGATGTCCTTCTTCATGGCGTCGGCTCCGGAGCGGACCGCGCTGCCGGGCAGGGCAGGCCGGCGCGCGGGGGCCACCATATAGCCAAGGCGCCGGACGCCGGCAAGCGCGATCGGTCGCAGCGTGCCGGGCGCGGGGCGGCTTGTTGCGCCCTCGGGCGGTTGCTATAGCCAACCAGCCGCGCGAACCCAAGGAGGAGCCGTGGCCGTCCGCGATGCCGCGTCGCTCGAGCGCGCCAAGAGCCGCAACGCCGCGGCGCTGCGGCCGCTCGTGCGTTACGTCGCGCCCTACCGCTGGGCCGCCGCCGGCGCGGCGCTCGCCCTCCTGATCGCGGCCGCCACGGTGCTGGCGCTCGGCTCGGGGCTGCGCTTCCTGGTCGATCGCGGCTTCGCCAGCGCCAACCCGCGGCTGCTCGATCTCGCCGTCCTGATCCTGCTCGGCGTGGTCACGCTGCTGGCGGCGTCGAGCTACTGCCGGTTCTATCTGGTGTCGTGGATCGGCGAGCGCGTGGTCGCCGATCTGCGCAAGGACGTCTACGGGCACGTGATCGGACTCGACGCTTCGTTCTTCGAGGCGACGCGCACCGGCGAGATCACCGCGCGTCTCACGACCGACATGGCGGTGATCCAGACGGTGGTCGGCAGCTCGGTGTCGGTCGCGCTGCGCAACTTCCTGATGCTGGTCGGCGGCACCGTGATGCTGTTCGTCACCAGCGTGAAGCTGACCGCGCTCGTGTTCCTGGTGGTGCCGCTGGTGCTCGTGCCGATCTTGACCTTCGGCCGGCGGGTGCGCCGGCTGTCGCGCGCGTCGCAGGATCGGCTGGCCGACGTCGGGCTGCATGTCGACGAGTCGCTGGCGGCGTTCCGCACCGTGCAGGCGTTCAATCACGAGGCAGCCGACGTCATGCGCTTCGGCGAGCGCGTCGAGGCGGCGTTCTCCCAGGCGATCGAACGCGTGCGGGCGCGCGCGTTCCTGACCGCCTGCGTCATGCTGCTGGTGTTCGGCGCGGTCAGCATCATCCTGTGGATCGGCGGGCGCGACGTGCTGGCCGGCCGGGTGACGGCGGGCGACCTGTCGGCGTTCGTGTTCTACGCCGTCGTGGTCGCCGGCGGCGCCGGTGCGCTCTCCGAGGTGACGGGCGACCTGCAGCGCGCCGCGGGCGCCGCCGAGCGGCTGTTCGAGCTGCTCGCGGTGCCGGCGCGGGTCGCCGCGCCGCCGCGGCCGGTCGCGTTCCCCGAGCCGCCCCAGGGCCGCGTCGCGTTCGAGCGGGTCGGCTTCCACTACCCGACGCGGCCCGACCGTGCTGCGCTCGAGGGGTTCACGCTGGCGGTCGCGCCCGGCGAGAAGCTCGCGTTGGTCGGCCCGAGCGGCGCCGGCAAGTCGACGGTGTTCCAGCTCCTGCTGCGCTTCTACGACCCGGAGCAGGGCACGATCGCGCTGGATGGCGTCGACCTGCGCACCGCCGACCCGGCCGCGCTGCGTCGGCGCATCGGCTTGGTGCCCCAGGATCCCGTGATCTTTGCGGCCAGCGCCGCCGACAACATCCGCTATGGACGACCCGAGGCGAGCGACGCCGAGGTCCGCGCTGCCGCCGAGGCGGCCTACGCGGTCGAGTTCATCGAGCGGCTGCCCGAAGGCTTCGCGAGCTATCTGGGCGAGCGCGGCGTGCGCCTGTCGGGCGGCCAGCGCCAGCGCATCGCGATCGCGCGCGCCATCCTGCGCGACCCGGCTTTGCTGCTCCTGGATGAGGCCACCAGCGCGCTCGACGCCGAGAGCGAGCGCGCCGTCCAGCGCGCGCTCGAGCGTTTGATGGAGGGTCGCACCACCCTCGTGATCGCCCACCGGCTGGCGACCGTGCAATCGACCGACCGCATCGTCGTGCTCGATCGGGGCCGGGTGGTCGCGCAGGGTCGCCACCTGGAGCTGATTCGCGAGGGCGGGCTCTATGCCCGTCTCGCAGCCCTGCAATTCGATCAGACCGCCGACCTGGCCGCCGGTGGCGGCTGACCGATCGGCGAATTCGGAATTCCACCGCGATCCCGATTCTTGAACGGAGCTTGTTCGGTTTGCGGCGCTTCGAGTAATATAATTGCGCCGTTTGGCCAGGAGCCCCATGCGACGCGTCAAGCTCGATCGGATCGACCGCCGCATTCTGCGCGACCTGCAGGCGAATGGCCGCATCACCAATGTCGAGCTGGCGCGACGGGTCGGCATCTCGGCGCCGCCGTGCCTCCGGCGCGTGCGTGCGCTGGAGAAGGCCGGCTTCATCCGCGGCTATCACGCCGACATCAATCCGGAGGCGCTGGGTTACGGCGTGACCGTGTTCGCCCAGGTCGGGCTGTCGAGCCAGGCCGAGACGGATCTGAAGGCGTTCGAGGATCTGGTCGAGACATGGCCCCAGGTGCGCGAGTGCAACATGCTCGCGGGCGAGACCGATTTTCTGCTCAAGATCGTCGCCGAGGACTGGGACGACTATCAGCGCTTCCTGACCACCAAGCTGACCGCCGCCAAGAACGTCAATCACGTCAAGTCGGCGCTGGCGATCCGCACCTCGAAGAGCCAGCCCGGCGTGCCGATCGCCCTCGACGAGCCGGCCAGCGCCGCCGCGGACGGTTAGCGGCGCGCCACCGGGCCCGGGGACGTCAGGGCGGCCAGGCGAGCCACGCGGCGTGCTTCCGCCCGCTTGGCCCGGCGCTCGTTGTCGAGAACCCACAGCGCCAGCACGGCGACGGCGAGGATCAAGAGGGCGACGGGGTTACTCATGGCAGGCAGGCTCCGACTACGACGTCGCATGATCGCCGTCGCTCCGGCGATCCGCATTGATGTCGATCAAATATGAGGTTCCCCAGCCGGGCCGTGGCAGGGGGCGGGTTTGGACCCTGATGCGCGTCTAGCGCATGCCGCGGTGCGTCGGGTTTGTCCGCCTGGCGCGTTCAGCCAAACAGGACGTTGACGATCTCGTAGGACTTGGCGCCGCGCGGCGTGTTGACCTCGACCGTGTCGCCGATCGACTTGCCGATCAGCGCGCGCGCGAGCGGCGCCGACACCGACAGCCGCCCGTTGTTGATGTCCGCTTCGGCGGCGCCGACGATCTGGTAGGTCTGCTCCTCGCCCGTGTCGTCGTCGGCGACCGTCACCTTGGCGCCGAACTTGACGGTGTCGCCCGACAGCTTGGAGACGTCGATCACTTCGGCGCGCGCGATCTGGTCCTCGATCTCGGCGAGACGGCCTTCGATGAAGCTCTGGCGCTCGCGCGCCGCGTGGTACTCGGCGTTCTCCGACAGGTCGCCATGCTCGCGTGCCTGGGCGATCGCCTTGATGATCGCCGGGCGTTCCACGAACTTCAAATGCTTGCCCTCTTCCTGCAGACGGGCGAAGCCCTCCGCAGTCATCGGGATCTTCTCCATGGCCATGCGGTCGGCTCTCGACGATCGCTCGGGCGGAGTCGCGCGACACCCCACAGGCGTCGCGGCCGCTCACGCCGGAAGCGTACTGCGCTCAGAACGAATTGACAAAGTATGATTGGAGCGGCGCCACGTCGAGCGGGCCCTGGGCGAGGCTCTCGATCGCGCGCACCGCCGCGCGCGCGCCGGCCACCGTCGTGTAGTAACAGATGTTGTTGGTGAGCGCGGTGCGCCTGAGGCTGAAGCTGTCGGCCTGCGCCTGCGGACCCGCGACCGTGTTGAACACCAGCTGGATCGCGCCCGACAGCATCGCGTCGACGCAATGCGGGCGGCCTTCGAGCACTTTGTTGACCAGCTCGACCGTGAGGCCGCGTTCGCGCAGATAGGCCGCGGTGCCGCGCGTCGCCATCAGCTTGAAGCCGAGCTCGGCGAGGCGGCGGCCGAGCGGCACCATGTGGACCTTGTCGGTGTCCTTGACCGAGATGAAGCAGGTGCCGGAGAGCGGGATGGCGACGCCGACCGCGATCTGCGACTTGGCGAAGGCGCGGCCGAAGTCGGCGTCGATGCCCATCACCTCGCCGGTCGACTTCATCTCCGGGCCGAGGATGATGTCGACGCCCGGGAAGCGCGCGAACGGGAACACCGCCTCCTTGACCGCGACGTGCGGCACGCATTCGGCACCGCGCCCGAAGCTCTTGAGCGGCTCGCCCGCCATCACGCGCGCGGCGATCTTGGCGATCGGCACGCCGGTCGCCTTGGCGACGAACGGCACCGTGCGGCTCGCGCGCGGGTTGACCTCGAGCACGAACACGACGTCGCCCTGGACGGCGAACTGCACGTTCATCAATCCGACCACGCCCAGCGCGCGCGCGAGCCGTTCGGTCTGGGCGCGGATCTCGGTCACCACGACGGCGGGCAACGAGTACGGCGGCAACGCGCAGGCGCTGTCGCCCGAATGGATGCCGGCCTCCTCGATATGCTCCATCACGCCGGCCACGACCACGGTCTCGGCGTCGGCGATCGCATCGACGTCGACCTCGATCGCATCGCGCAGATAGCTGTCGATCAGGACCGGGTTGTCGCCGGACGCCTTGACCGCGGTCGCCATGTAACGGCGCAGTCCAGCCACGTCGTAGACGATCTCCATGGCGCGGCCGCCGAGCACGTAGGACGGCCGGATCACCACCGGATAGCCGATCGTCTCGGCGATCCGTTCGGCTTCCTCGAGCGAGCGCGCCGTGCCGTTGGTGGGCTGGCGCAGGCCGAGCTGCGCGAGCAGGCGCTGGAAGCGCTCGCGGTCCTCGGCGAGATCGATCGCGTCGGGCGAGGTGCCGAGGATCGGCACACCCGCGGCGGCGAGCGACGCGGCCAGCTTCAGCGGCGTCTGGCCGCCGAACTGCACGATGACGCCGAGCAGCTGGCCGCGCGCCTGTTCGACGCGGACGATCTCGAGCACGTCCTCGGCGGTCAGCGGCTCGAAATACAGCCGATCGGAGGTGTCGTAGTCGGTCGACACGGTCTCCGGGTTGCAGTTGACCATGATGGCCTCGATGCCGGCTTCCTTGAGCGCGTAGGCGGCATGGACGCAGCAATAGTCGAACTCGATGCCCTGGCCGATGCGGTTGGGTCCGCCGCC
>DATJNS010000026.1:0-2960 GCA_035507915.1 Candidatus Sulfotelmatobacter sp. | reverse complement strand
CAGGCGGACGGGGACTAAGGATGGACGGCCAGCCACGCTGGCCGTCTCTAATTGAGAGGCGCAAATGGCGACAGAATCCGTTAGCGGAACCCCGACCCTGTTCCTGCGTAACGCGACCGGCCTGGTCCGCGGCTGGTCGGTACGTGATTCGATGATTTACGCGTGCCTGTCCACGAACGTGGTCACGCTCGGCATCTACGAGTTCTCCTACCAGTCATTCATCCCCAAGGGCCAGCTGCTCACTTCGGTGCTGATCTCGGCCGTCTGGGTGTCGTTCCTGGTGATCGCCTACGCCGGCCTCATCGTCACCATCCCGCGCGCCGGGGGCGACTACGTCTGGCAGACCCGCATCCTAGGCAGCGGCGTCGGCTTCGTGCTGGCGGCGACCGGCTGGTGGTTCATCCTCTGGCTATGGGCGCCGATCTACGGCAACATTCTCTCGGTTGAGCTGTTCCAGCCGTTGTGGGCAACCTTCGGTGATCCGGGCGGCGCGACCTGGTTCGCGACCAAGACGGGGATATTCGTGGTGTGCCTGATCACCATCGCGGTGGCAGGCATCCTCGTCTCGCTCGGAATGGCCGGCTACGCGCGAATCCAGAAGTACTGCTTCTACGCCGGCCTGATCGGCTTCGCCGTCGTCGTGATATTGCTGCTGGTCAGCAGCAAGTCGAGCTTCATCTCGTCCTTCGACACTGAAGCGCACAAGATTTTCGGCGTGAGCAATGCGTACGCCGCGACGACATCCGGCGCCGCGAAGTCGGGCTATGTGTCGCCCGCGTTCGGCTTCGGACCGCTCGGCGCCAGCATGCTGCTCGTCCCGATGATGATGTTCTACCTGCTCTGGCCGAACTGGGGCTCGACCTTGTACGGCGAGATCCGCGGCGCGAGCGACTTCAAGCGCGTCTTCACCGGGATGTTCTCAGGCCTGTGGATCACCGTGATCCTCTCGGTTATCTTCCTGCTGCTCGTCGCCAAGACATTCGGCACCGCGTTCTACAACGATTCGAACGCGCTGTACTGGAGCGCTTACTACGGCGGCAAGATCCCTGCCGCGATCCCGATCTGGCCGTACCCGGTGATGTTCGCCGGCTGGCTGGTTCACAACGCCGCGTTCCAAGCCATCCTCATCCTGCTGATGAGCGTATGGTTCTTCGGCTGGGTCGGCACCTTGTTCCTGTCGTCGACCCGTGTCATCTTCGCCGCAGCGTTTGACCGGGTTCTGCCCGACCGTGCTGCCGAGGTATCCGAGAAGCGCCAGGTGCCGTTCTACTCTCTGATACTGATGCTGCTGCCGGCCGCGGTACTCAGTGCGGTGTACGCGTACTGGCTGAAATTCGAGACCTACACGCTGGACGCGACCCTGGTCATCGCGGTGACATACCTGTTCAGCGCGATCGCTGTGGTCATCTTGCCGTGGCGCAAGCCTGACCTCTGGCGAGCGTCGCCAGCCAGCCGGTTCAAGATCGCGGGCGTACCCATTGTGCCGGTTGCCGGCGTGGTCACGATCGGCCTGCTCGGCTACAACCTGTACGAGTGGCTGAGCAACGATGCCTACGGCGTCAACAACAAGGGCTCGCTTGTATTCATGGGCATCCTGTACGTCCTGGCGATCGTGGTCTACGTGACGGCGCGCATCGTCCGCAGTCGCCAGGGCATCGACCTCGGCCTTATCAACAAGGAGATCCCGGTCGAGTAGCAGCGACCGATTGCATCCGCGCGCGTCCATGGTGCACTGACAGATTCTTCCGGGAACGGGGATTCTGCCGGTGCATCATGCCCGCAAGGCCGCGGTTGCTTAACTAAACCGGCACACTGGCACAGACAGCACTCGCGCGACAGAAAGATGAGTGAGATCGCGGTATGACGCAGACACCTGGCCAGGCCAGTGCGGTCATCATCGGGGCCGGCATTGTCGGCAACAGCCTGGCCTATCACCTGGCCCGGCTCGGCTGGACGCAGCTCGTCCTGGTGGACAAAGGACCGATGCCGAATCCGGGCGGGTCAACGGGGCATGCTTCGAACTTCATCTTCCCGATCGAGTACTCGAAGATGATGATGGAGCTGACCAGGGACAGCACTGAGCAGTACTCCGAACTCGGTGTCTTCACCGAAAGCGGCGGCATCGAGGTTGCCCGGACGCAGGCGCGGATGCAGGAACTGCGGCGGCGGTGCTCGCAGGCGAAGTCGTGGGGCATCCCGGCCGAGCAGCTCACGCCAGAAGGCGTACGCAAGCTGGTGCCTTACCTCGATGACTCGGTGATACTGGGCGGCGCTTATTTCCCGACGGTTGGCGTGGTCGACTCGCTGCGGGCGGGCACGCTGATGCGCGAGCGAGCTGAGCAGCTTGACGCGCTGACGGTCGTGGCCGGCGCCGAGGTGCTCGGCATCGACAAGACGGCGGACGGCCGGCTCGCGGGCGTGCGCACCAGCAAGGGCGACATCGCCACCGACGTCGTCGCGATCTGCTGCGGGGTGTGGAGCCCGCGGATCGCGAGGATGGCCGGCGCCCGGATTCCGCTCACCCCGATCGTGCATCAGATGATCAGCGTCGGTCCGATCGCGCTGTTCGACGGGACCGAGGGGGAGATCAGCTACCCGATCGTCAGGGACGTCGACGAGAACATGTACGAGCGCCAGCACGGCGGCGACATGGAAGTCGGCTCGTACGCGCACCGGCCGATCATCGTCGCGCCCGATGACATCCCGTCGATCGAGGAAGCCGTACTGTCGCCGACAGAGATGCCGTTCACTTCGGACGACTTCGATCCGCAGCTGGAGCTTGCGCTCGGGCTGATGCCGGAACTGCTGGGCGACGAGCGCGCTGGGGTGCGGTACGCGATCAACGGGCTTATCTCGATGACGCCGGACGGTCACCCGGTTCTGGGTGAGACGCCGGAAGTGCCGGGCCTGTGGTCGGTCGCGGCGAGCTGGATCAAGGAAGGTCCCGGCATCGGCCGGGC
>DATJNS010000025.1:0-22082 GCA_035507915.1 Candidatus Sulfotelmatobacter sp. | reverse complement strand
CGAGCCTTCCGTCGGCCTCGGCCGCCGCGATCATGGCGAGCGCCATGCGGTCCTTCATGCTGCCGGTCGGGTTCTCGCTCTCGAGCTTGAGGAGGATGCGCGCGCCGTTCGCGGGCACGATGCGGCGCAGCGGCAGCAGGGCGGTGTCGCCGATGCGCTCGAGCACGTCGCGCGGCAGGTCGCTCATGGCCGACGACCGCTCAATACTGGTAGATGCCGCCGAGCACGATGTCGACCTGCTCGCCGTCGGACGACAACGGCAGCAGCAGGCGCTTGTAGCGGATCACCAGCCAGCCCTCGAAGGCGTTGGTCTCCTTGTAGGTCGGCCGGCCGGCGCGCAGGATCTCGCGATAGGCGGGCAGCGCGAACTTGCGGTAGAGGAACGGCATCTGGTCGATGAATTTGCCGGTCAGCTCCTGGTCCATGATCGCGGTCAGCGCGGTGCCGACCAGGCGGTAGCGGAAGCGGGGCTCGCCGCCGTCGCGCACCACGTCGACCATGAAGAGGTTGCCGAGCAGGCCGCCCAGCTCCTCGGGCAGGATGTCGCGCCGCGACGGCATCGCGCGGTCGCCGCGCTTGCGGTCCCAGTAGCGGTAGAGTTGCGCGAGCTGCGGGTGGTTGATCGGCAGCGCGCCGACCGGAAACGCGCCGGGCGGCAGCACCCGGCTGGCCGGCGCGGGTTCGCCGGTCAGCGGGTCGATCGGCCCAGGCGGAGGCGGCGCATGTGGCTTCACCGGCAAATTAAGGCAAACTGCCGCGGTTTTGGCAACCTCGCGTTAACCATGTTGGAGGCGCGGCGATGGCACGGTGGCTGACGGTCGGCGCGGCGCAGCTCGGCCCGATCGCGCGCGCGGACGGCCGCGCGGCGGTGGTCGACCGGCTGCTCGCGCTGCTGCACCAGGCGCACGCGATGGGCGTCGAGCTCGTCGTCTATCCCGAGCTCGCGCTGACGACGTTCTTTCCGCGCTGGTTCATGACCGACCAGGCCGAGATCGACGCGTTCTTCGAGACCGCCATGCCGGGCCCGGAGACGCAGCGCCTGTTCGACGCGGCCGCGCGGCTCAAGATCGGCTTCTGCCTCGGCTTCGCCGAACTCGTGCGCGAGGCGTCACGGACCCGGCGTTACAACACCGCGATCCTGGTCGACCGCGCCGGCGCGATCGTCGGCCGCTACCGCAAGATCCATCTGCCGGGCCACGCCGAGCACGAGCCGTGGCGGCGCTTCCAGCATCTCGAGAAGCGCTATTTCGACGTGCCGGAGCCGGGCAACGAGGGCGGCTTCAAGGTGTGGCGCGCGTTCGACGGGCTGATCGGCATGTGCATCTGCAACGACCGGCGCTGGCCCGAGACCTATCGCGTGATGGGCCTGCAGGGCGTCGAGATGGTGCTGCTCGGCTACAACACGCCGGTGCACAACCCGCCGGCGCCCGAGCACGACGCCTTGTCGCTGTTCCACAATCACCTGTCGATGCAAGCGGGCGCCTACCAGAACGCCACCTGGGTGGTCGGCGTCGCCAAGTGCGGCGTCGAGGAAGGCTGCGAGATGATCGGCGGCAGCGCCATCATCGCGCCGTCGGGCGAGATCGTCGCGCAATGCGCGAGCCAGGGCGACGAGCTCGCGGTCGCGCGCTGCGACCTCGACCGCTGCGCGTCGTACAAGACCACGACCTTCAACTTCGCGGTCCACCGCCAGCCGCAGCACTACACGCTGATCACCGAGCGTAAGGGCGCGATTCCGCCGGGGTGACGTGCGAGCTCACTCTACCCGGCCTGATCCCTCCCCCGCGCGAAGCGTGGGGGAGGGCAGGGTGGGGGCACGAAGAGCACCGTTGGGAAACTCAATTTCCCGTGCCGCACTCCTCCATCTCCGCGGTCTTCATCCCTACGCCTGGGCATGGGCCCAGCTCCGCCATGATCGTTTCGATCACACCTGACATGTTCTTCAGAATGTCGACGTTCCAGAACCGCAGGATTCGCCAGCCTTCCGCCTGGAGACGCCGATCGCGGACCTCATCGCGCTGGGATTCCGCGTGTTGGCCGCCGTCCGCTTCAACGATCAGCTTCGCTTCGATGCAGGCAAAGTCGGCAATGTAAGGCGAGATTGGATGCTGACGACGAAAGCGCCAGCCATTCACTTGCCGCCCCTTCAGATAGCGCCACAGGATGCGCTCGACATCCGTTTGGTTGCGCCGCAGGTCACGCGAGCGCCGCCTCATCTTGTCCGACAGCAAAGCCATGCTGTTGCTCCTAACCCCCACCCTGCCCTCCCCCACGCTACGCGCGGGGGAGGGATTAGGCGGCAGTTGGCGGGGCTTGCTTGAACCACTGGGTCTCGCGCTCGTAGGCGCGGCCGACGCGGCACAGCAGCGCCTCGGCGAACGGCCGGCCGACCAGCTGGAAGCCGCACGGCATGCCCGCCTTGGTGAAGCCCGCGGGCACGCTGAGCGACGGCAGGCCGAGATAGTTGATCGGCCGCGTGAAGCGCGTGAACGACGCCAGCATCGGGAGCAGGTCCGGGCCGCCGGTGAGATCGGTCTCCGCGATCGTCGGCGTCTGACGCCCCATCACCGGCGCGAACAGCACGTCGACCTGGCCGAACACCGCGCGATCGAACTCGCGCAGCACCGCGGTGCGCAGATCGAGCGCCACGAGATACGCGCTGCCCGGCAGGAACATGCCGTACTCGAGCCGGTTGAGCACCTGAGGTCCGTAGTCCTGCGGCCGCGTGCGCAGCCAGGTCGTATGCACCGTCGCGGCCTCGACCGCGATCACCGCGTTGCACAGCGTGTTGATGCGATCGACGTCCGGCATCTTGACCGGCACGATGGTGGCGCCGAGCTTGCCGAACGCGGCTTGCGCGTCGCCCAGCAGCCTGGCGATCTCGGGATCGATGTCGACGTCGAAATAGCCCTGCGGCACGCCGATCTTGAGGCCCTTGACGCCGCCTTCGATGCCGCTCGTGAGATCGGGCGCAGGCGCGCGCCGCGAGGTCGGGTCGCGCGGATCGTGGCCGGCGATCACCTGGGTCAGCAGCGCGCAGTCGCGCACGGTGCGCGCGAGCGGCCCGACGGTGTCGAGCGTGTAGCTCAGCGGCATCGCGCCCGCGCGGCTGACCAGCGACCAGGTCGGCTTGAGGCCGGCGAGGCCGCAGAGATGCGCCGGCACGCGGATCGACCCGCCGGTATCGGAGCCGAGCGCGCCGAAGAAGATGCGCGCCGCGGTGCCCGAGCCCGAGCCGCTCGACGAGCCGCCGGTCACCCGCGCGGTGTCCCACGGGTTTCGCGCGGCGCCGAAATGCGCGTTGTGGCCGGTCGGCCCGAAGGCGAACTCCGCCATGTTGAGCGTGCCGAGATTGAGCGCGCCGGCGGCGGCGTAGCGCTCGAGCGCGGTCGCGGTGACCGGCGGCTTGAAGTCGCGCCGCAGCTTCGAGCCGCAGGTCGTGACCTCGCCCTCGCGGTAGTACATGTCCTTGTGCGCCAGCGGCACGCCGGCGAGTGGCCCGCGCGCCGCGCCCTTGGCGATCGCCTCGTCGGCCGCGCGCGCCTGCGCCAGGGCCTGCTCGCGGTCGATGCGGATGAAGCAATTGAGCTGCGGCTGCAACCGCTCGGCGGCGGCGAGGCACGCCTCGGTGACCTCACGCGACGAGACCTTGCGCGCCTTGATGGCCGCTGCGAGGTCGGTGGCGTCCTGGTTGAGGAGGTCGCCCGGCATCGAGGTCGTCATCGCTGCGCGAGCTCCTCGAGCACCGCGTGGAACAGCTCGGGCTCGGCCTCGAAGGCGACCGGCACGCGGTTGACCCCCGCCAGCACGGAGCCGACGCCGTCCGCGAGCTCCTTGGCGCGCGCCGGCGTGATCAACAGGCCCTGCTGCTTCGCAAGGTCGAGGATGGTCTCGGGCGTCATGATGAAGCGCCTCCGAATGGGGTTGCGGGCGCCATGATGCAAGGTTCCGCGGTCGCTTTCCACCCATGCGCCAGCCACGCTTGCCCGCCACCGACAACCCGCCCATGGTGAGACCATGATGGACGACGCCAATCCGGTCCTGGCCGAGGTCACGCGCGGGCCGCTGGTCGAGAGCTGGCATCGCGGCGCGGCGGTGGCGGTCGACGCGACGGGCAAGCGCGTGCGCGCCTGGGGCGACGTCGAGCGGCCGATCTATCCGCGTTCCGCCAACAAGCCGCTGCAAGCGATCGCGCTGCTCGAGACCGGCGCCGCCGCGCGCTGGGGCCTGAGCGACGCCGAGGTCGCGCTGGCCTGCGCGTCGCACCACGGCGAGCCGCGCCACACCGAAGCGGTCGCCGCCTGGCTCGCGCGCTGCGGCCTCGGCGCCGACGCACTCGAATGCGGCGCGCACGCGCCATACGACGAGGCGACCGCCGCGGCGCTGATCCGCACCGGGCAGGCGCCGAGCGCGTTGCACAACAACTGCTCGGGCAAGCACACGGGCTTCCTCGCCACCGCGGCGCATCTGGGCGAGCCGACGCGCGGCTATATCGATGTCGACCATCCGGTGCAGCGGCGCGTCGCGCGCACGGTCGCCGAGCTGTGCGGGCTCGACGTCGCGCGGCTGCCGTTCGGCATCGACGGCTGCGGCATCCCGACCTACGCGCTGCCGCTCGAGGCGCTGGCGCGCGGCATGGCGCAGCTCGCCGATCCGAGCCGGCTGGCGCCCGAGCGCGCCGCGGCGGCACGCCGCATCGTGCGCGCCATCACGGCCAATCCGATGATGATCGGCGGCACCGACAGCCTGGCGTCGCGCGCGACGGCAGCGCTCGACGGCACGCTGATCGTCAAGTCGGGCGCCGAGGGCGTCTACGCCGCCGTGCTGCCGGCGGCCGGCTGGGCGGTCGCGCTCAAGATCGACGACGGCACGCCGCGCGCCCGCGATTGCGCGCTGCTGGCGGTGCTCGCCCGGCTGGGCGTGCTCGACACCGCGCAGATCGCGCGGCTCGACGCGCTCGTGGCATCGGAATTGCTGAACCGGGCCGGGCGCGCGATCGGCGCGGTGCGCCCCGGTCCCGCCTTCGACGCCTGATCTCACGCTGCCGCTGCACCAAGCCCATGATCGCTGATCGCACGATCGCCGACCGGTCGCGCCTGTTCCTGATGCCCGCGCTCGGCGCGCTGACCGCGATGGCGCCGATGGCGACCGACATGTACCTGCCCGGCCTGCCGGCGCTGGCCGACGATCTCGCGATCTCGCCGACCAGCGCGCAGCTGACCCTGAGCGCGTTCTTCTTCGGCTTCGGCGGCGGCCAGCTGCTGTACGGGCCGCTCGCCGACCGTTTCGGGCGCCGCGTTCCGCTGCTCGTCGGGCTCGTGCTGTTCACCGGCGCAAGCCTCGGCTGCGCGCTCGCGCACTCGGTCGACACCCTGATCGTGCTGCGCTTCCTTCAGGCGCTGGGCGGCGGCGCCGGCCCGGTGCTGGCGCGCGCGTCGGTGCGCGATCTCTTCGGCGCCGGCGATCGCGCGGCGCGCACCTTGTCGACCATGGTGCTGATCATGGGCGCGGCGCCGCTGTTCGCGCCGCTGATCGGCGGCCAGTTGCTGCTCATCGGCGGCTGGCGCGCGATCTTCGTCGCGCTCAGCGCGTTCGGCGCGGTGTGCCTGGTCGCGGTCGTGCTCGTGCTGGGCGAGACCCTGCCGGCCGACCAGCGGCTGCGCGTCTCGGCGGTCGGCATGATCCGGAGCTACGGCTTGCTGATCGGCAACCGGCGCTATCTCGGCTTCGCGCTCGCGGCCGCCTCGATCACCGCCGGGCTGTTCGCCTATCTGACCGGCTCGCCGTTCGTGTTCATCAAGCTCTACGGCGTGCCGGCCGAGGATTTCGGCTTCCTGTTCGCGATCAACGTCGCCGGCCTGCTGCTCGGCGCCTCAATCAACCGACGCCTGGTGATGCGCGTCGGCGCGCATCGGCTGCTGTCCTACGCCTTGAAGGTCGCCGCCGCGGCCGGCCTCTGCCTGCTCGCCGTCGCGCTGATCGGGCGCGGCGGGCTGGTCGCCTTGTTCGTGCCGCTGTGGTGCTACATCTCGTGCATGGGCTTCATCGGCGCCAACGCGATGGCGTGCGGTCTCAGCCTGTTCCCCGAGCGCGCCGGCACCGCCTCGGCCTTGACCGGCACCTTGCAATTCTCGATCGGCGCCCTGTCGGGCGCGCTGGTCGGCCTGTTCAACAACGGCACCGCCCTGCCGATGGCCGCGATGATCGCGATCGCCGGCGTCTCGGGCCTCCTGATCCAGCGCCGGCTCGCGCCGGTGGCGCCCCCGGCACCGCGGCGCGGCATCTAAAAAAGAGGCCTCGCCGCGAACGACGAGGCCTGCAAGTCGGGTGAGGCACAAATGTGTGCCGTCGTGACCCTAGGCCGCTTCGAGCCCGCCCCCCTGTGAGATACATCACAGGGTCGCGAAATCGTCATCGAGGGCGGTCAGCGGAACAGCGACAGGAAGCCGTTGGCGACCTGGCCGAGCCCGCGCGCGATGCCGCCCAGGATGTCGGGACCGCCGGCGCTCGGCGCGGCCGGCGACGGCACGGCCAGCGGCGCGCCGCCGACGGCGGCCTGGGCGACCGACGTGCTCGGCTGCGGCGCCACGATCGGCACCGGCTGCGTGCCGTAGCGGCCGGTCGCGTAGGCCGCGACCATGAAGTCGCGCCAGATCTGCGCCGGCAGGCCGCCGCCCGTCACCTTGTCGGTCGGCGAGCTGTCGTCATTGCCGACCCACACGCCGGCCACGAGATCGTGGGTGAAACCGATGAACCAGGCGTCGCGATAGTCCTGCGTCGTGCCGGTCTTGCCGGCGGCCGGGCGATCGAAATGCGCCGCGCGCCCGGTGCCGCGCTCGACCACGGCGACCATCAGGCGCAGCATCTCGTCGTCGATCGCCGGCGCGATCAGCGGCTCCGGGCGGATCGGGCCGAGCGGATGCACCAGCCGGTCCGAGGTCTGGACGAGCACCAGGCCGTAGGGCTCGACGCGCTTGCCGTCGTCGGCGATCGTGCCGTAGGCCGCCATCAGCTCGAGCAAGGTGACCTCGGAGGTGCCGAGCGCGAGGCTGAGGTTGGGCTGCAGATCGCTCAGGATGCCGAGCCGCTGGGCGACGCCGATCAGGCGCTCGGGCCCGACGCGCGCCGCGAGCTGCGCCGCGACCGAGTTCAACGACTGGGCGAACGCGGTCTCGAGCGTGACCGGCCCGTCGTACTTGCCCTCGTAGTTCTGAGGCGACCAGCCGCCGAAGCTGACCGGCGCGTCGACCAGCGTCGTATCGATGTCGAGGCCCGACTCGAGCGCGGCGAGGTAGACGATCGGCTTGAACGCCGAGCCCGGCTGGCGGCGCGCCTGCACCGCGCGATTGAACTGGCTCGCGTGATAGTCGCGGCCGCCGATCATCGCGCGCACCGCGCCGTCGCGCGACATCACGATCATGGCCGCCTGGCCGACATGCGCGGCGGCGGCGTGCTTGGCGAACTCCCGGTCGATCGCGTCCTCGGCGAGGCGCTGCAGCTGCGGGTCGACGGTCGACTGCGCGATCACGCCCTGCCCGCCGACCGCGCCGAGCTCGAGTCCCGGCACATGCAGCGCCTGATCGGCCGCCCAGTCGGCGAAGTAGTTGATGCTCGGGGTGACGTCGGCGCCGGCCGTCAATGTCGCGGGCGCGGCGCGCGCGGCGTCGGCCTCGGCCGCCGTGATCGCGCCGGTCTCGACCATGGCGTCGAGCACCTGCGCGGCGCGTGCCTGCGCGGCCTGCGGGTGCAGGGTCGGTGCCGCCGACGACGGCGAGCGGATCAGCCCGGCCAGCATCGCGGCCTGGGCGAGCGTGAGCTTGTCGGGTGAGGTGTTGAAATAGCGCCGCGCGCCGGCGTCGATGCCGAACACGCCGGCGCCCAGATAGACGCGGTTCAGATAGCGCGCGAGAATCTCCATCTTGGAGTAGCGCCGCTCGAGCGCCCACGCGAGGAACAGCTCGTCGAGCTTGCGCGTCAGGGTGCGCTGGGCGCCGGCATACTCGAGCTTGGCGAGCTGCTGCGTGATCGTGCTGCCGCCTTGCCGGAACGCGCCGGCCGTGAGGTCGGCGACCGCGGCGCGCGCGATCGCGTGCACGTCGAAGCCGGGATGCTCGAAGAAACGGCGGTCCTCGATCGCGACCACCGCGTCGACCAGGCGCTTGGGCAGCTCGCTGGCGGCGAGCGGGCGGCCGACGAAACCGCCGCGGCTGGCGACCACGTCACCGTCGGCGCCGACTACCAGGACCGACGGTCCGACCGACGCGGCGATCGGGCGATCCTCCGCGATGCGTCGCTCGGCCTGCAGGAGCGCATAACGCGCCACGCCGCCGAGCGCGAGCACGACGCACGCCGCCGCGGCGGCCGCCAGCCGCCACCAGCGGCGGCGGGCGGGCGGCGGGATCCGGGTGCGACGGGGGACCGCGGGGGCGCCGGTTTGCAGACTCATACGGCAGCCGAAGCGCCCCGTTGCGCGTTGTGTCGGTTGGCTGGGGGCTAGTGGGTGAGGGCGCCGACAGTGGCGCCGCCGGCGGCACCGACCGCGGCGCCGACCAGCGGGTTGAAGCCGGCGACGGCACCGAGCACCGCGCCGCCGGCCGCGCCGATGGCGCCGCCGCTGACTGCGCGTTGCTGCTGGTTGCTCATGCCGGTGCAGCCCGCGAGGGCGATCAGCGAGACCACCGATGCCACGATTACGCCGTACCGCATGGTTAGGGTCCTCACGAAGTGAAGCCAGTCATCAAAGGTTAATGGAGTAACTGTGCGCTGGATCGATCGGTTGCAAGGGAAGACCGGATTTGTCACAGATAAACTTAAAGTAACCTGCAGATAACACGAATGTCACAGATGGTTAGTTTTCCATTCAAACCCCATTTTTGACGTGCTACACTCCTCAGCGGGCATGATCCTTGCCGGGAACCTGCGCCACTGGGCGCGATCATTTTGTTTTCTTGGTGTGATCGCCATGGGTGGTTGCGCCGAAATCGGCAGCGGCGAGGTCGCGCCGCCGCCGACCAAACCCGCGCATGCCGCGCCGGTCGCCGCCGCGCCCGCGCCGGCCCCGGCGGCGACCCCACCGAGCGCGTCGAGCCGCCCGCCCGCGACCCGGCATCCGCCCGCCCAGACCGCCGCGGTGCCGGCGCCGAGCGACGTCAACCCGCCGGGCCTCAAGCTGATCGGGCTCACCCAGGCGGAGACCGTCAGCGTGCTGGGCGCACCGACCGCCCAGTGGGAACGTCCGCCCGCAAAGGTTTGGCACTACCAGGGACCCGATTGCGCAGTTGACGTGTTCTTCTATCTCGACGTCAGCCGCAACGAGTTCTCCGCGCTGCGGTACAGCGTCGACGGCGCCGACCCCGCAACGGCCGGCGGACAGCGTTGCATCGGCAGGATCCATGAAGTCGCCCAGCGCAAGTGATCTTCCCGCCCCCGGTCAGACCATGGGGCAGACGAACCGCCGTCGCGTCGTGGTGGTCGACGACGACCCGCTGTTTCTGTCGACCCTGACGCTCAATCTGGAGGACGCCGGGTTCGAGGTGGCGGCGTTCGCCGGCGGCGCGGCCGCGCTCGACCACCTGACCGGCGGCAGCGAGCCCGACGCCATCATCCTCGACTGGCACATGCCCGAGATGGACGGGCTCGAGCTGCTGCAGCGCGTGCGCGCGCAGGGGCTCGGCGTGCCGGCGATCTTCCTCACCTCGCTGAGCCAGCCGATCTACGAGGAGCTCGCGCTCGATCGCGGCGCCGTCGATTTCGTCGAGAAGTCGCGCAGCTTCGCCATCATCCTGAAGCGCCTGCGCCTGATCACCGACGGCGCCAAGCCGGCGGCTGCGGCGACCGCCGCCATGGCGCCGGCGCCGGGTGCCGAGGCCGCAAGTGCCGCGGCGCAGCGCCAGATCCTCGAACTGCGCACCGACAGCTGCCGCGCGCTGTGGCGCGGCACCGAGGTGCCGCTGACCCTGACGGAGTTCCACGTCGTGGCGCTGCTCGCCGGCAAGGGCGGCGGCGACGTGTCCTATCGCGAGATCTACGACGTGGTGCGCGGCGAGGGTTTCATCGCCGGCATCGGCAGCGAGGGCTATCGCAGCAACGTCCGAACCATGGTGAAGCGCATCCGGCAGAAGTTCCGTGACCTCGATCCAGCATTTGACGCCCTCGAAAACTATCCCGGCTTCGGATACCGCTGGCGTTCCGTCGACGCCTAAGCCGACGCTGATCCAGCGCCTCAGCCGCTCGTTGATCGCGCGGCTGGTGGTGCTCGCCATCGTGTTCGTGGCGGTGCCGCTGATCATCTACAACGTGTTCAGCGCGGCCGACGCCGAGAAGCAGTCGATCCTGGTCGAGGCGGTGCGCGACAAGGGTCTCGTGATCGCCGCCGCGCTGCAGCCGGTGCTCGCCAAGAGCGACGGCGTGCCGTTCGAGCAGCTGTCCGACGAGCTCGCGCGCTTCGGCTCGGCCAACACGGCGATCCGCCTGCTCTTCAAGCCGACCGGCGGCACCGGCTTCTATTACGTCGCCTCGGTGCCGGCGGTGCCGATCGACCAGCTCAACGTCGAGCGCCAGCATCTGGCCGACATCGGCGTGCTCGACAAGCTCGCCGAGACCTGCAGCGGCAACCTGCCGCTCGCCGTGCGGGTCGCCGGACCCGGCGGCTCCGACGAGCTCATCACCTCGATCACGCCGGTGCAGAGCCAGGCCGGCTGCGGCGCGCTCGTGATCTCGAACGCCGTGCGCGGCATCAACGGCGTGGCGATCGGCGAGCCCTACTGGAAGTCCGACGAGCTCCGCATCGCGCTGATCATCTACGCCGTGATGGCGGTGCTGGTGTTCGCCATGTTCCTGTCGCTGTGGGGCCACCTCAGCCAGTTCGGCAGGCTGGCGCGCGGCATCGAGCGCGCGGACGCCGGCGATTCGTTCGCCGCGCTCAACCGCATCCCCGAGCTCGCGCCGGTCGCCGCCGACTTCGACCGCATGGTCGAGACCCTGAAGGCGTCGGCCGACGGCATCCGGCGCGCCGCCGAGGACAACGCGCACGCCTTCAAGTCGCCGCTCGGGGTGATGCGCCAGGCGCTCGAGCCGCTGCACCGCCGCGTCGGCCCGGACGACACGCGCGCCGTCGCCGCGCTTCAGGCGCTGTCGGCGTCGCTCAACAAGCTCGAGGGCCTGGTGCACTCGGCGCGCCGGCTCGACGAGGCGACCGCCGACCTGCTCGATCCGTCGACCTATCCGGTCGACGTGTCGGGCCTGATGCGCCGCTTGATCCAGGGTTACCGCGAGGTGCTCGGCGCCGACGCCGCGCGGCTCGTCGGCACGGTGCAGGACGGCCTGGCGGTGCTCGGGCGCGACGACCTGATCGAGACCATCGTCGAAAACCTGATCGACAACGCGCTCAGCTTCTCGCCGCCGGGCGGCGAGGTCGGCGTCGCGGTCGGCGCGTTCGACGACCGGGTCGCGATCGCGGTGAGCGACCGCGGCCCCGGAGTCGCCGAGGAGCGCCTGCCGCGCATCTTCGACCGCTACTACTCCGACCGTCCGCTGCTGCCCAGACCCGACGGCGACGACGATGCCGCGAACTCCGGCGAGCATTTCGGCATCGGGCTGTGGCTGGTGCGCCGGCACACCGAGGCGCTCAAGGGCCAGGTGATCGCCGAGAACCGTCCGGGCGGCGGCCTGCTCGTCACCGTGATGCTGCCGCGGCTGGTCGGGCGCCTGACGGTCGCGCGCGGCGACCGCGGCGCGCCGAGCCTGCCACAACGCGCTTGACCGCGAGCGCGCGCGCGATTCTGCTAGGCGCATGAGCCGAGGGGACGGAATAGCGCCCGCCGAGATCGTGGCGGCGGTGGCCGGGCGCGGCCGCGAGATCCGCACGCCGTGCGGCGACGGCACGATGATGTGGCACGCCTGGGGCTCGGGGCCGGTTCTCGCGCTGCTGCACGGCGGCCACGGCGCGTGGTCGCACTGGATCCGCAACGTCGAGCCCTTGAGCCGGCACTTCACCGTGGTGGCCGCCGACATGCCGGGCTACGGCGACTCGACCATGCCGCCGGAGCCCTACTCGGCCGCCAGCATCGCCGAGATCGTGGCGCGCGGGCTCGACGAGATCACGCCGAAGGGCGAGGCCTACCACGTCGCCGGCTTCTCGTTCGGCGGCGTCGTCGGCGGCAACGTCGCGGCGCTCGCGCAGGCGCGCTGCGCCAGCATCACGATCGTCGGCTCGAACGGCATGGGATTGCGGCGCCCGGAGCTCGAGCCGATGGGCTCGTGGCGGCGGGTCAGCGATGCGACCGAGCTGCGCGCGGTGCACCAGAAGAATCTCGGCATCCTGATGATCGCCGACCCGGCCAAGATCGACGAGGTGGCGATCCACCTGCAGACCACCAACACGCGCCGCACCTTCATCAAGAGCCGACCGATCTCGCGCACCGGCGTGCTGCGCGAGGCGCTGACGCGCGTGACCTCGCAGGTCAACGGCATCTGGGGCGAACGCGACGCGACCGCCGGCCCGTGGCTCGCCGACCGCGAGGCGCTGCTGCGCGAGATGCATCCAGGCTCGCGGTTCCGCGTGATTCCGGGCGCCGGCCACTGGGTCGCCTACGAGGCGGCCGACGCCTTCAATGCCGCGCTCATCGAGCTGTTGACGACCTAGCGCGGCAGGGGCGTCAGCCCCGCGAGCGCCCAAATGGACAGCGCGGCGGGTTCATCCCCCGCGCTAGGATTCTTGGTGGCGCAGCCGTCACGCGGCACTATGTTCCAGGCAGGAATCCCGGGAGGATCGCGATGTCATCGAAGGGCAAATCGTCGAAGCTGCGCAGCCAGCTGTGGTTCAACGATCCGAACCATCCGGGCGACACCGCGCTCTACATCGAACGCTACCTCAATTTCGGCCTGACGCGCGCCGAGCTGCAGTCGGGCCAGCCGATCATCGGAATCGCGCAGACCGGCAGCGATCTGTCGCCGTGCAACCGCCACCATCTCGAGCTCGCCGAGCGCGTGCGCGCCGGCATCCGCGAAGCCGGCGGCATTCCGCTCGAATTCCCGGTGCATCCGATCCAGGAGACCGGCAAGCGGCCGACCGCGGCGCTCGACCGCAACCTCGCCTATATCGGCCTCGTCGAGGTGCTGCACGGCTATCCGCTCGACGGCGTCGTGCTGACCACCGGGTGCGACAAGACCACGCCTGCCTGCATCATGGCGGCCTGCACGATGGACCTGCCCGCGATCGTGCTGTCGGGCGGACCGATGCTCGACGGCTGGTACAAGGGCAAGCTCGCGGGCTCCGGCATGGTGGTGTGGGAGGCCCGCAAGCTCTTGTCCGCCAAGAAGATCGACTACGACGAGTTCATGGAGATGGTGACGGCGTCGGCGCCGAGCGCGGGCCACTGCAACACCATGGGGACCGCGACCTCGATGAACTCGCTGGCCGAAGCGCTCGGCCTCTCGCTGCCGGGCTGCGCGGCGATCCCGGCGCCCTACCGCGAGCGCGGCCAGATGGCCTACGAGACCGGCAAGCGCATCGTCGACATGGTGCACGAGAACCTGACACCGTCGAAAATCCTGACCCGCGAGGCGTTCGAGAACGCGATCGTGGTGTGCTCGGCGATCGGCGGCTCGACCAACTGCCCGATCCACATCAACGCGATCGCACGCCACATCGGCGTCGAGGTCGACATCGAGGACTGGCAGACGGTCGGCTACGACGTGCCCATGATCGTCAACCTGCAGCCGGCCGGCGAGTATCTCGGCGAGGCCTATCACCGCGCCGGCGGCGTGCCCGCGGTGGTGCGCGAGCTGATGGACAAGAAGCTGATCCGCGAGACGGCGCTGACCGTGACGGGCAAGACGATCGGCGAGAACTGCCGCGACGCGCGCGCGACCGACCGCAAGGTGATCCGGGCGATCGACGATCCCTTGATGAAGCGCGCGGGCTTCGTGGTGATGCGCGGCAATCTGTTCGACTCCGCCCTGATGAAGACTTCGGTGATCGGGCCCGAGTTCCGCGAGCGCTATCTCGAGACGCCCGGCCAGGAGGGCCGCTTCGAGGGCCGCGCCGTCGTGTTCGACGGGCCGGAGGACTACCACGCGCACATCAACGACCCGTCGCTGCAGATCGACGAGCGCTCGATCCTGATCGTGCGCGGCGCCGGGCCGGTCGGCTATCCGGGCAGCGCCGAGGTCGTGAACATGCAGCCGCCCGACAGCCTGATCCAGCGCGGCATCCTGACCCTGCCGACGATCGGCGACGGCCGCCAGAGCGGCACCTCGGCCAGCCCGTCGATCCTCAACGCCTCGCCCGAATCGGCGGTCGGCGGCGGACTCGCTCTGGTCCAGTCGGGCGACACCGTACGGATCGACCTGAACACGCGCCGCGTCGACGTCGTGCTGCCGGACGCCGAGCTCGCCAAGCGGCGCCAGGCCTACAAGCCACCCGCGCTCAAGCACCAGACGCCGTGGGAGGAGATCTATCGCGGCACGGTCGGCCAGCTCTCGAGCGGCATGTGCATGGAGCTCGCGACCCAGTACCACAAGATCAAGGAGCTCATCCCGCGCAACTCGCACTGAGGAACGCCCGGATCGCCGGCTCCGGCGGCCGGCGCCGCCTCGGGAGGGCCCCCAGCCGCAACCGGCATGGGGCCCGCGGCCCGCGACCACAAGATCAGGGAAGGTTATCCCCAGGAATCCGCACCAACGGCTCAAAAACCGTCATAATGCCTATTGCCACATCTTGTGGGTTCGGGGTAGCGTGCCACAACTGCTTGAGGGGGTGTGGCACATGGACTGGACTCAAGAACAGGTCGCCGAGCTCAGCAGACTGTGGGACGAGGGATTGACGACGGCCGAGATCGGCCGCCGGCTGGGTATCACGAAGAATGCCGTGGTCGGCAAGGTCAACCGGCTGCATCTGACGCCCCGCCAATCGCCGATCAAGCGGGTCGAGAAGGCGCCGGTGATCGAGCTCAAGGGGCCGGCCTGCTCCTGGCCGATCGGCCATCCGCGCGAGCCCGGCTTCCACTTCTGCGGCCAGCCGCCGGTGCCCGGAAAGCCCTATTGCACCGAGCACTCGGCCAAGGCCTACGTGCCCGCAACCCGGCCCGGGCGGTCGGACCGGCCGAGCCATCACGCGAGCAAGTAGCCGAATCGGGTTCAGCCGAACGGGGCCGCGCATCGCGCGGCCCCGTTTCGTTTTTGCTCAGCCGCGCGCGTCGGCGCCCGCCGGCCAGAGCCAGGCGGCGCCGCGCACACCGCTCGAGTCGCCGTGGCGGGCCGGCGCGAGGCGCGTGGCCACCGCATCGGAGAACACGTAGGCGCTCCAGAGGCGCGGCACCCGTGCATAGAGCCGGTCGAGGTTGGACAGGCCACCGCCCAGCACGATCACGTCGGGGTCGACCAGGTTGATCACGGTCGCGAGCGCGCGCGCCAAGCGGCCCTCGTAGCGCGCGAGCGCAGCCTCGGCCGCCGCCTCGCCGCGCTCGGCCGCCGCGACGATGTCGGGCGCCGCGAGCGCGTGTCCGGTCGCCGCCTCGAAATCGTGCGCCAGCCCGGGGCCCGAGAGGAACGTCTCGATGCAGCCGTGCTGGCCGCAATAGCAGCGCCGGCCGGGCCGCTCGTCGTCGCCCGGCCAGGGCAGCGGGTTGTGGCCCCACTCGCCGGCGATCGCGTTGGCGCCCACCACGATGCGGCCGTCGATCACCAGCCCGCCGCCGACCCCGGTGCCGAGGATCACGCCGAACACCGTGCGCGCGCCGGCGCCCGCGCCGTCGGAAGCCTCCGACATGGCGAAGCAGTTGGCGTCGTTGGCGAGCCGCACCGGGCGCCCGAGGCGCGCGGCGAGATCGCGATCGAAGGCGCGGCCGATCAGCACCGTGGTGTTGGCATTCTTGACCAGGCCGGTCGCCGGCGAGGTGACGCCCGGAATACCGACCCCGACGGAAGCGCGCGCATCCGCGGCGACACCGAGCGCGCGCTCGAGCCCCTGGACCAGACCCACGATCGCGTCGACGATCGCGTCGTAATCGTGCGACGGGCTGGGCACCCGATGGCGCGCCAGCTCGGCGCCGTCCGTGTCGAGCGCGATCGCCTCGATCTTGGTGCCGCCCAGATCCACCCCGATGCGCATGCCCGTCACTCGCCGACCGCGGTCGCGCCGACGATCGTCGCGCGACCGGTCGCATCTGGCAAACACGCCAACATGCCGCCCGGTTCGCCCGTAGACGCCGCCACGAACGCCGTCGTACAACCGAACCCAGGGAGTTTGCGAGAATGCCAGACGAACAGCGAGGGCGGGCCGGCAGCCAGGGTGCCCGCGTCGATACCTCGCCCGCGATCGGCGACGATGTGCGCTACACGACCTGCTACATGTGCGCCTGCCGCTGCGGCATCAAGGTGCACCTGGCCGACGGCCAAATTCGTTACATCGAGGGCAATCGCAACCATCCCGTGAACAAGGGCGTGCTGTGCGCCAAGGGCTCGGCCGGCATCATGCAGCACAACTCGCCGGCGCGGCTCACCAAGCCGCTGAAGCGCGTCGGCGCGCGCGGCAGCGGCGAGTTCCAGGAGATCGAGTGGGACGAGGCGCTCGCCACCGCGACCGAGTGGCTGGGCGCGATCCGCAAGACCGATCCGCGCAAGCTCGCCTTCTTCACCGGACGCGATCAGAGCCAGGCGCTGACCGGCTGGTGGGCGAGCCAGTTCGGCACGCCCAACCACGCCGCCCACGGCGGCTTCTGCTCGGTCAACATGGCGGCGGCCGGGCTCTACACGATCGGCGGCTCGTTCTGGGAGTTCGGCGAGCCCGACTGGCACCACACGCGCTACATGATGATGTTCGGCATCGCCGAGGATCACGATTCCAACCCGATCAAGCTCGGCCTCGGCGCGCTCAAGACCCGCGGCAACGCCAAGTTCGTCTCGATCAATCCGGTGCGCACCGGCTACTCGGCGATCGCCGACGAATGGATCGGCATCCGCCCGGGCACCGACGGGCTGTTCGTCGCCGCGCTGATCCATGAGCTGATCCGCGCCGAGAAGATCGATTTCGAGTATCTCGTGCGCTACACCAACGCGCCCTGGCTGGTGATCCAGGCGCCGGGCAGCGCCGACCACGGCCTGTTCGCGCGCGACGGCGACGGCAATCCGCTGTGCTGGGACGCCAAGCAGGGTGCGCTCGCCAACGCGCTCGCCGCCGACGTCACGCCGGCGCTGGTCGGCAGCTACACGCTGGCCGACGGACGCACCGCGACGCCGGCGCTGCAGCTGATCGCGGCGCGCTTCGTCGATCCGCGCTACGCGCCCGACGCGGCCGCCGAGGCCTGCGGCATCCCGGCGGCGACGATCCGGCGGATCGCCGCCGAGCTGGCGCACGCCGCGTTCGAGCAGGAGGTCGTGCTCGAGGTGCCGTGGACCGACTGGGCGGGCCGGCGCCACGAGCGCATGGTCGGCCGCCCGGTCTCGATGCACGCGATGCGCGGCATCTCGGCGCACTCGAACGGCTTCCACACCTGCCGCATGATCCATCTGCTGCAGGTGCTGCTGGGCTCGATCGACGTGCCCGGCGGCTTCCGCTACAAGCCGCCCTTCCCCCGCCCGATCCCGCCGCCGCAGAAGCCGACCGGCCGCGCCGACCAGGTGGCGCCCGGCCAGGTGATGCCGGGACCGCCGCTCGGCTTTCCGACCGGCCCGCAGGATCTGCTGGTCGAGCCCGACGGCACGCCGCGCCGCATCGACAAGGCGTTCTCGTGGGAAGCGCCGGTCGCCGCGCACGGCATGATGCACATGCTGATCACCAACGCGTGGAAGGGCGATCCCTACCCGATCGACACGCTGTTCATGTACATGGCCAACATGAGCTGGAACTCGGCGATGAACACCGCCGGGACCATGCGCATGCTGACCGACCAGGCGCCCGACGGCAGCTACAAGATCCCGCGCATCATCTACGCCGACGCGTACTACTCCGAGATGGTCGCCTACGCCGACCTGGTGCTGCCCGATACCACCTATCTCGAGCGCTGGGACTGCATCTCGCTGCTCGACCGGCCGATCTGCGACGCCGACGGCGCGGCCGACTCGATCCGCCAGCCGGTCGTCAAGCCCGACCGCGACGTTCGGCCGTTCCAGGACGTGCTGATCGATCTCGGCGCGCGCCTGGGCCTGCCCGGCCTCGTCAAGCCCGACGGCGCGCCGCGCTATCCGGGCGGCTATCCGGACTACATCGTCAATCACGAGCGCACGCCGGGCATCGGCTCGCTGGCCGGCTGGCGCGGCGCCGACGGCGGCGAGATCGGCCGCGGCGCGGTCAATCCGCAACAGCTGCAACGCTACGTCGACAATCAATGCTTCTGGCGCCACGAGCTGCCGCCCGAGCAGAAGTACTTCAAGCACGCCAATCGCGCCTATCTCGACTTCGCCGCCAAGATGGGCTTCATCGGCAAAGCCGATCCGATCGTGCTGCAGCTCTACTCGGAGCCGATGCAGCGCTTCCGGCTGGCCGCCGAGGGTCACGGCCCGGTGCAGCCGCCCGAGCGCGAGCGCGCGCGCGTGCGCCAATATTTCGACCCGATTCCACTGTGGTACGCGCCGTTCGAGGGCGCGGCCATCGACACCGGCGCGTTTCCGCTGCATGCGATCACCCAACGCCCGATGGCGATGTATCACTCGTGGGGCTCGCAGAACGCCTGGTTGCGCCAGATCCATGGTGCCAACCGGCTCTACATGAACCACGCGACCGCCGCGGCGCTCGGCATCGAGGACGACGACTGGGTGTGGATCTTCAGCCACCACGGCCGCGTGCGCGGCCAGGTCAAGCTGATGGCGGGCGTCAACCGCGACACCGTGTGGACCTGGAACGCCATCGGCAAGCGCAGCGGCGCGTGGAACCTGGCGCCCGACGCGCCCGAGGCGACCCGCGGCTTCCTGCTCAACCACGTGATCTCCGAGCTGCTGCCCGAGCGCGACGGCGCCTATCGCTACGCCAACGCCGACCCGGTGACCGGCCAGGCGGCCTGGTACGATCTGCGGGTGCGCATCGAGAAGGCGGGTGCGTTGCCGTGGAGCGAGCCGCGCTTCGACACCCTGCCGGTGCCGGGCAGCGTGCCGCCGCGACCGACCATCCTGCGCTACGGCGCGCGCTTCCGCGCCGCGCGGGAGCACAAGCAATGACCGCGCCGGAGCGCGTGCGATGACCGATCTGCCGCCGCCGGGCGCCAAGCGGCTCGGCCTCGTCATCGATCTCGACATCTGCGTCGGTTGTCACGCCTGCGCGGTCAACTGCAAGGAATGGAACACCGGTGGCGCCATGGCGCCGCTGACCGACTTCAATCCCTACGGTGCCGACCAGAGCGGCGTGTGGTTCAATCGCATCCACAGCTTCGAGATGGAAGAGGCGGGCTCGGGCAGCCGAACGGTGCATTTCCCGCGCTCCTGCCTGCACTGCGCCGAGCCGGCCTGCGTGACGGTGTGCCCGACCGGCGCGTCCTACAAACGCGCCGAGGACGGCATCGTGCTGGTCGACGAGGATCTGTGCATCGGCTGCAAGCTGTGCTCGTGGGCCTGCCCCTACGGCGCGCGCGAATACGACGAGGACGTCGGCGTGATGAAGAAATGCACGCTGTGCATCGACCGCATCTACAACGAGAACCTCGACGCGGTCGAGCGCGTGCCGGCATGCGTCGCGACCTGCCCGGCGACCGCGCGTCATTTCGGCGACCTGGGCGATCCGACGTCCGAGGTGTCGCGCCTGGTCGCGGCGCGCGGCGGCTACGATCTGATGCCGGAGCTCGGCTACCAGCCGACCAACAAGTACCTGCCGCCGCGCCCGGCGAAGACCACCGCCGGCGCCACCGGTGCGACGGCCGCGCTGTCGCCGCGGCTCGAGGCGAGCGCGACCGGCCTGCTCGGCTGGATCGACAAGATCCTCTCGCGATGAGACCGTCGCGTCATCACCCCCCACCCCGCGCTCCGCAGCCTTAGCCGATGCATCCCGCCCTCTCCGTCATCCTGTTCACGACCGCGTCGGGCGCCGGTTACGGCCTGCTGGCGCTGCTCGGCGTGTTCGGCGCGCTCGGCATGCTGCCGCCCGATCAAGGGTTCGGCTTCGTCGCGTTCGCGCTGGCGCTCGGGCTCGTGACCTTCGGCCTGTTGTCGTCGACCTTCCATCTCGGCCATCCCGAGCGCGCCTGGCGCGCCTTCTCGCAATGGCGTTCGTCGTGGCTGAGCCGCGAGGGCGTGGCGTCGGTCGCGACCTATCTACCGGCGCTCGGCTTCGCCTTCGGCTGGGTCTGGCTCGGCAGCAATGGCGGCGGCTGGGCGCTGCTCGGCCTGATCGCCGCGCTGGGCGCGCTCGCGACCGTGATCTGCACCGGCATGATCTACGCCTCGCTGGCGACCATCCAACGCTGGCACAACGGTTGGGTGGTGCCGAACTATCTGGCGCTCGGCGCGATGTCGGGCGCGCTGCTGCTCGACTGGCTGACGCGGCTCGCCGGCCTCACGCATTCGGTCATCGGCGTCGCGGCGCTGCTTCTGGTCGCGCTCGCGGCGGTGCTCAAGCACGGTTACTGGCGCCACATCGATGCGACGCAGGCCGCCAGCACGCCGCAGACGGCGACCGGCCTCGGCGACGCGCGCACGCCGGTGCGCCTGCTCGACGCGCCGCACACCGAAGAGAACTACCTGATGCGCGAGATGGGCTTCCAGATCGCGCGCAAGCACGCCGCCAAGCTCAGACGCGTTGCGACGGTTGCCGGCTTCGTCGCGCCGTTCGCCCTGGTCCTGCTCGGGCTGATCGCCGGCGCCGGCTGGTTCGGCGGCGTCACGGCGACCTTGGCGGTGGCGTCGGCCGCGCTCGGACTGGTGGTCGAGCGCTGGCTGTTCTTCGCCGAGGCGCGCCACACCGTCATGCTCTATTACGGCGCCGCCGCCGCCTGAGGCCGGAACGGTCGACGAACATCGTTCGTTAGGACCGTATCGCATCGTTGGCGGGAGCCACCCATGGCAGGGACCGAAGGGCCGGCGCCGGCGCGCCGCCGCACGAAAGCGCGCGGCGCCAGCCGGACCACGCGCCGGCGGCTCGATGGGCTGTCGCGCCGGATCATCGACGATCTGGGCGCGATCGCGCGCGACAAGGGACACACGCTGCGCCGCGAGGTCGACGACCTCGTCGACGCCCGCAAGCAGGTGGCGGCCGACGGACTCGCCGACCTCTCGGAAGCGCTGCGCCAGGCTTCGCATCTGCTCAGCGAGCGCGGGCGCACGTCGCTCGCCGGATTCGGGCACGCCGGCGCGGACCGCATCGACGAGGCTGCCGCGACGCTCCGCGCGCGCAACCTCGGCAGGCTGATCGAGGACGTCGAGCGGCTGGCGCGCCGCGACCCCATCCTCCTGGCCACGGGGGCAGCCGGTCTCGGTTTCCTGCTGGCGCGGATGCTGCGCGGCACGTCCGTCGCGTAAGGCGCGATGGCGGTGCGCGATCAAGCGGACGAACCGGTCGTCGACCTGCTGACCGATCTGGCGGCCGCGACCACGACCTTGATTCGCGATGAGCTGGCGCTGGCGCGGATCGAGGTCCAGCGGAACGCGGCGCGCCTGAGCGACACGGTCGTCGTGCTCGGCTGCGGCGCCATGATCGCGCTGCTCGGCGGTCAGGCGCTGGTCGCGTCGGTGGCGCAGGTGCTGTCGCGCTGGGTCGACCCATGGCTCGCGAACCTGATCGTCGGCGGTGTTCTGTTCCTCGCGGGCGCGACGCTCGTCGTCGCGGCGTGGCATCGGCTCGATCTCCGCACCCTGACGCCGCGCCGTGCGCTCGCGAACCTGCGGCGCGATCGTGCCAACGCCAGTGAATGGACGAGGGATCGGCTTGATGAGCGGTTTTGACGACGATCCGTTGCGCGACGATCCCACACGCCTCGAGGAACGCATCGCGGCATCGCGCAAACACGTCGCCGAGGCGGTGGCGGCGCTCGACCGTCGGCTATCACCGCGACGGCTCGCGGACGACGCGATGGACGCGCTCCACCGCGCGACCGATACCGCAAGAACGGATGGACCGAAGATGATGATCGAGCTCGTCAAACGCAATCCGATCCCGGCCG
>DATJNS010000024.1:0-24192 GCA_035507915.1 Candidatus Sulfotelmatobacter sp. | reverse complement strand
GACGTCGCGGAGGGCCGCCTGCCGCCGATCGCCCAGCGCATCCCGACCGATCCGCTGGTCGTGAGCTTCACCGGCGACGACAAGCCCGGCGAGCCGGGCGGCACGTTGCATGCGCTGATGGGCGGCGTGCGCGACACGCGTTTGATGGTCGTGTGGGGCTACGCGCGGCTGATCGGCTATCAGCCCGATCTCACCCTGAAGCCCGACATCGCCGAGAGCATCGACGTCCAGGACAACCGCATCTTCACGATCCATCTGCGCCCGGGCCACAAGTGGTCGGACGGCCAGCCCTTCACCGCCGAGGACTTCCGCTATTTCTGGGAGGACATCGCGCACAACAAGGACCTGTCGCCGACCGGCGTGCCGGGGCAGCTGCTGATCGAGGGTCACGAGCCGCACTTCGAGGTGCTGAACGAGACGACGGTGCGCTACAGCTGGGACCTGCCGAACCCGGTCTTCCTCACCGACCTCGCCGCGACGACGCCGCTCTTCATTTTCGCGCCGGCGCACTACCTGAAGCAGTTCCACGCCCGCTACGCCGATCCCGCGGAGCTCGAGAAGCGCGTCAAGGCGCTCCATCTGCGCAACTGGGCGGCGCTGCACACGCGGATGTGGGGACCTTACCGCAACGACAATCCCGATCTGCCGACCCTCGATCCGTGGGTGCTCACGACGCGGCCGCCGTCCGAGCGCTTCGTCTTCGTGCGCAACCCGTACTACCACCGCATCGACGCCGAGGGGCACCAGCTGCCCTACATCGATCGCGTGGCGCTCGAGTCGGTCGATCCCAAGA
This sequence comes from Candidatus Sulfotelmatobacter sp., assembly GCA_035507915.1. Lineage (GTDB taxonomy): Bacteria > Pseudomonadota > Alphaproteobacteria > Elsterales > Elsteraceae > JACQAI01. The sequence goes on along the minus strand of DATJNS010000024.1, from coordinate 23,399 downwards.
TCGTGCCGGTCAAGACCGGCGCCGGTGAGAGCGACCTGCAGGCCCGCTATCTGAACTTCGACAACTACACGTTCCTCAAGCAGGCGGCCGCGCGCAACCACTACGACGTCCGCCTGTGGGTCACCGCGCGCGGCTCCAATCTCGCGCTCTATCCCAACCTGACGGTCGCCGACCCGGTGTGGCGCAAGGTGATGCGCGACGTGCGCTTCCGGCGCGCCTTGTCGCTCGGGATCGACCGCCATGAGATCAACATGGTGGTGTTCTACGGCCTGGCGAAAGAGGGCAACAACACCGCGCTCAAGGGCAGCCCGCTCTACGACGCGAAGGACCAGCATGAATGGGCGACGTATGATCCCGACCAGGCGAACCGGCTGCTCGACGAGATGGGGTTGACCGAGCGCGACGACGCCGACTATCGCCTGCTGCCCCCCGATGCCAACGGCGATCGCCAGCCGCTCACGATCGTCGTCGAGGGCTCGAGCGACAACGCCGACCAGACCGACGTGCTGCAGCTGGTGCGCGACAGCTGGCGCCACATCGGCATCAAGCTCCTGATCAAGTCCACCCAACGCGCGGTCTTCCGCAATCGCGTGTTCTCGGGGCAGTGCGTCATGTCGATCGACTTCGGCGCGGAGAACGGCCTGCCGACGCCGATGAGCTCGCCTGCGGAATGGGTGCCCAACGAGCAACAGCAGCTGCAATGGTCGCAGTGGGGCAACTACGTCGAGACCCGCGGCAAGGTCGGCGAGCCGATCGACATGCCGATCGCGAAGGAGCTGCGCGAGCTGTACGATCAATGGACGCAGGCCGGCTCGACCGCGCAGCGCGCTGCGCTCTGGCGCCAGATCCTCGCGATTAACGCCGACCAGGTGTTCACGATCGGCCTCGCGTCGGCCGTGCCCCAGCCGGTCGTGGTGCGCGACACGCTCCACAACGTTCCGATGAAAGCCATGTATAATTGGGACCCGGGTGCCTTGTTCGGCATCTACCGACCGGACCAGTTCTGGTTCGACCAAAAAAAAGCGGGTTAGCCGGGTGACCGATTATCTGATCCGCCGCATCCTGGTCATGATCCCGACCTTGCTCGCGATCAGCCTGATCACGTTCACCATTATCCAGCTGCCGCCGGGCGACTATCTCTCCAACTACATCGCCGAGCTGCAGAGTCAGGGCGAGTCGGTCGACGCCGCGAAGATCGCGTTCCTGCGCCATGCCTACGGCCTCGACATGCCGTTCCACGAGAAGTACCTGAGCTGGCTGTGGGGCATCCTGCACGGCGACTTCGGCTACTCGTTCGAGTACAACCAGCCGGTCGCCGACGTGGTCGGCGATCGCCTGCTGCTGTCCGTCATCCTGTCGTTCGCCACCGTCGTGTTCACCTGGGTGGTGGCGTTCCCGATCGGCGTCTACTCGGCGACCCACCGCTACAGCGTGACGGACCACACGCTGACCTTCCTCGGCTTCCTCGGCCTCGCCACGCCCAACTTCCTGTTCGCGCTGGTGCTGCTCTATTTCACCAACGTGCTGTTCGGCACCTCGGTCGGCGGATTGATGGACCCGCACTACATCGATCAGCCGTGGAGCCTGGGCAAGATCGGCTCGGTGGTCCAGCACCTCATCGTGCCCGTCATCGTGATCGGCACGTCGGGCACCGCCGGCATGATCCGGCGCCTGCGCGCCAACCTGCTCGACGAGCTCAACAAGCTCTATGTCGTCACGGCGCGCGCCAAGGGGCTGCCGCCGGGCCGCGCGCTGATCAAGTATCCGTTGCGCATGGCGCTCAATCCGTTCATCGCCGACATCGGCAATCTGCTGCCCCAGCTGGTCTCGGGTGCCGCGATCGTCTCGGTGGTGCTGTCGCTGCCGACCACCGGCCCGATGCTGCTGAGCGCGCTGCAGTCGCAGGACATGTATCTCGCCGGCTCGTTCCTCCTGTTCCTGGCGCTGCTGACCGTGGTCGGCGTGCTGCTCTCCGACATCGCGCTCGCGATTCTCGATCCGCGCATCCGGCTCCACGGCGGGGTCACCCGATGAGCGTGCGCATTCGCGCGCCTGGCGAGCCGATCGCGCATTTCGTCTCGACCGATCCGTTCGATCCGTACGCCGTCGAGGCGATGACGCCGCGCCAGGAACGCTACTACCAGGCCTCGCAGTGGAAGCTGATGTGGTGGCGCTTCGCGCGCCACCGGATCGCGGTCGTCAGCGCCGCGATCCTGCTGGTGCTCTACGCCTCGGTGCTGGTCAGCGAGATACTGGCGCCCTACGGCCTCGAGACGCGCCATCCCGAGTTCCTGCTGGCGCCGCCCCAGCCGATCCACTTCTTCCACAACGGCCATTTCGTCGGGCCGTTCGTCTACGGCCTGAACTACCACCTCAACATGGACAACCTGCGGCGCGAATACACCGACAATCCGGACCAGATCGAGCGGATCCGCGTCTTCTGCCAGGGCGACCACTACTGGTTCTGGGGTCGCATCGAGAGCCACTTCCATCTCGCCTGCCCGGCGACCGACGGCACCATGTTCCTGCTCGGCACCGACCGGCTGGGCCGCGACATGCTCTCGCGCATCATCTACGGCACGCGCATCTCGCTCACCGTCGGCCTGATCGGCATCGCGATCAGCCTCGCGCTCGGCATGACCCTGGGCGGCATCGCGGGCTATTACGGCGGCCTCGCCGACATGGTCATCCAGCGCCTGATCGAGGTGCTGCGCTCGTTTCCGGAGCTGCCGCTCTGGATGGCGCTGTCGGCAGCGCTGCCGGTCGACTGGAGCCCGGTGCTGATCTATTTCGGCATCACGATCATCCTCGGGCTGCTCGATTGGACCGGCCTCGCGCGCGCGGTGCGCTCGAAGCTGCTGGCGTTGCGCGAGGAGGACTTCTGCGCCGCCGCCATGCTGATGGGGGCGTCGCCGCGGCGCATCATCGCGCGTCACCTGCTGCCGAGCTTCATGTCCCACATCATCGCGTCGGCGACCCTCTCGATCCCGAGCATGATCCTCGGCGAGACGGCGCTGAGCTTCCTGGGCCTGGGCTTGCGCCCGCCGATCACGAGCTGGGGCGTGCTGCTCTCGGAATCGCAGAACATCAACGTCGTCGTGCTCTATCCGTGGCTCCTCATGCCCGTGCTGCCCGTGATGCTGGTGGTGCTGGCCTTCAACTTCTTCGGCGACGGGCTCCGCGACGCCGCCGATCCCTACAGCCACTAGGCGGGCTCTAAGCGACGGGCGCCATGACGGGGATCGTCGCAGTCAGACGCCTCGCCAGCGCGATCGACGCAACCACCGCGCTTCGCCGCACTTGCAATCACCGACGCGCTGCCGTCTGTTGGGGAGAGACCCGATTGGGGGGCCCGAGATGGCGCGGAAACTCTACGAGCTGGTCGGCGCGGAGGACGATCGCCGGTTCAGCCCTTACTGCTGGCGCTCGCGCATGGCGCTCGCCCACAAGGGCCTGGAGGCCGAGAGCGTGCCGTGGCACTTCACCGACACGGACGCGATCAAGTTCTCCGGCCAGGGCCGCGTGCCGGTTCTGGTCGACGGCGACAAGACGGTGTTCGATTCCTGGAATATTGCGACCTACCTCGAGGACCGCTATCCCGACAAGCCATCGCTGTTCGACGGCTTGACCAGCCGCGCCATGGCGGGGTTCTTCAACAGCTGGGTCGACACCACGGTCCACCCTGCGCTGATCGGCGTCATTCTCATGGACGTCTACGATCACCTGGGCGCTGCGGACCAAGCCTACTTCCGCAAGAGCCGCGAGGAGCGCTTCGGCACGACGCTCGAGGCCTTCGTCGCCGACGGTCCGGCCAAGCTCGCCGCCTTCCGGCAGGCGCTCCAGCCGGCCCGCATCACCCTGGCGAAGCAGCCCTATCTCGGCGGCGTCGGGCCGCAATATGTCGACTACATCCTGTTCGGCGCCTTTCAATGGGCGCGCGCGATCAGCCCGCAGCATCTGCTCGAGGCCGACGACCCGATCGTGCCGTGGCGCGCGCGCCTGCTCGACGCCCACGGCGGCCTCGCCGGAAACGCGAAGGGCTACCCGGTCTGAGCTGAGCCGGGGCACCATCCGTGCCGGTTCTCGCGATGCCGCTGGCGGCGCTGGCGTGGCTCGGCCGCCAGGGCACGCGCGCGATCGCGGCGCTGGTCTTCATCGGCATCGCGGTGCCGCCGATCGACGCGCTGCTCCGGCCGTACGTCACCGAGGCGATCTTCGCGCTCCTGTGCATCGCCTTCGTGCGCCTCGATCCGGCGGCATTGCGCGGCCATCTCGGACGGCCGCGCCTCGTGCTCGCGGCGACCGCGTGGACGATGCTGGTGCTGCCCGGCCTCTATGGCGTCGGCGGGCTGCTGCTCGGGCTCGGGACGCGTGCGCCCGATTTGTACCTGGCCTTGGTGCTGCAGGCGGTCGCGTCGCCCATGATGGCGGCGCCGGCCTTTGCGGCGCTGATGGGGCTCGACGCCACGCTCGTGCTGGTCGCGCTGGTCGCGTGCTCGGCGCTGACGCCGCTGACCGCGCCCTTGTTCGCCTATGCGTTCGTCGGCGCCGGGCTGACGCTGTCGCCGATCACGCTGGGCATCAAGCTGCTCGCGATCCTGGCCGGTTCGATGGCGCTCGGCACGCTGATCCGCAAGCTCATCGGCGCCCGCGCGCTCGCGCGCCATCGCGCCGAGATCGACGGCTTCAACATCGTCGTCGTGTTCGTGTTCGTGGGCGCCGTGATGGAGAACGTTGCCGCGAACTTCGCGGCTGCGCCGCTCTCCATGGTGGGGCTTCTGGCGTTGGCTTTCGCGCTGTCGTTCGGCGTGCTCGGGCTGACCGCGCTGGTGTTCGCGCGCGCCGGCCGCGAGCGCGCGCTCGTGCTCGGCCTGATGGCGTCCCAGCGCAACATGGGCCTGATGCTGGCAGCGACCGGCGGTGCGCTGCCCGACATGGCGTGGCTGTGGTTCGCGCTCTGCCAGTTCCCGATCTATCTGACGCCGCAGCTGCTGCGGCCGCTGACGCGCCGGCTGGCGGCCCGCGTTCCGGCCTAGGCTAGAACTTCTCGACCCAGGGCCTGAGCTCGACCTCCCAGGTCCACGCGGTGCGGTTCTGGCGGTGGATGTTGAGATAGGTCTCGGCGATCGCGTCGGGCGACAGCAGCGCGTCGACGCCGCGGTCGCCGCGCGGATCGTCCGGACCCTGCCGGATGCCGCCGTCGATCACGAAATGGGCGACGTGGATGTTCTGCGGCGCGAGCTCGCGCGCCAGGCTCTGGGCGAGCCCGCGCAGGCCGAACTTGCCCATGGCGAACGACGACGACTGCGGATAGCCCTTCACGCTGGCCGACGCGCCGGTCAGCAGGATGCTGCCGCGGCCGCGCTTGAGCATGCGATTGACGGCCTGCTGGGCGACCAGGAAACCGCCGTAGCACGTCACCATGATGGCCTGCCGGACCGCCGCCGGATCGAGGTCGGTGATCGGCCCGCGCGCGCGGCCGCTGGCGTTGTAGACCACGATGTCGAGCGCGCCGCCGAGGTCCTTGTCGACGCGCTCGAACAAGCCGGCGACGCTGGCGGCGTCGCTGGCGTCGCACTCGTAGGTACGCGCGCCGGTCTCCTTGGCAAGCGCATCGAGCTTGCCGACGTTGCGCGCGGCGAGCGCTACCGTGATGCCCTCGCGCGCGAACAGGCGCGCCAACGACGCGCTCAAGCCACGTCCGACCCCGACGATCAACGCCGTCTCCGCCATCGCGCCCTCCATCGCTGCCGACCCCACCATGTTGTGCGGCGCGCGGCCGGGTCAATAGGGTGGCGTTGTCGACGCCGGCGGTGCGTGCCTAGAGTCGCGGATCGCCGGCAGCAGGGGCCGATGGCATGACCGAGGATCTGGCGCGGCTGCGCCGCTGGTTCGCCGAGGACCTGCGGCTGCGTACCGGGCTCGGCGACGCCGCCGTGGTCGATGCGTTCGCCGCGGTGCCGCGCGAGCGCTTCCTGGGCACGGGTCCGTGGCTCGTGATGCCGTCGCCCGATCGGCCGTTCACGACGCCGGACGACGACCCGCGCTGGCTCTATCACGACGTCCTGGTCAGCATCGACGCGGAGCGCGGGATCAACAACGGTCTGCCCAGCCTGTGGGCGCATGCGTTCGACCGTCTGGCGCTTCGGCCCGGCGAGCGGGTCATGCAAATCGGCGCCGGCACCGGCTACTACGCGGCCGTGCTCGCCGAGATCGTCGGGCGACGCGGCGGCGTCGTCGCGATCGAGCACGATGCGGCGCTGGCCGCCCAGGCGCGCGACAATCTCGCGGCCTGGCCGCAGGTCGAGGCGATCGCGGGCGACGGGCGAACCCACGACGCCGGCGCGCTCGACGCCGTCGTCGTGTTCGCGGGCTCGACCCATCCGGCGCCGCTCTGGCTCGATCGCCTGCGCGACGGCGGGCGCCTCATGATGCCGCTGACCGCCGCCAATCGCTGGGGCTTCATGCTGCGTGCGACCCGCGAGGGCGCCGCGTTCGGCGCGGCGTCGGTCGGGCCGGTCGGCTTCATCCCGTGCATCGGCGGGCGCGACGAGGCGGCGGCCGAGCGCCTGCAAACCGCGCTCGAGGCGCTCGGCCGATCGACCGTGCCGATCCGCGCGCTGCATCGCGGCGCGCCGACGGCAGCCGACGCCGACCGGGTCTGGTACGCCGGGCCCGGCTTCTGGCTCGAGCGCGATCCGTCGCCGGGCGCCGGCTAGGCCTGTTCCGGCCGGGCCGCCGGGTGGCCGCGAAACAGCCGGCGGTAGAGCACCAGATAGGCGGTCTGGAAGGCGCCGGCGACCAGGAACGGCACCGCGAGCAGGTCGATGTCGAACAGCCAGCCGCCCAGGAGCGGCCCGAGCGCCCGCGTGATCTGGGTCGAGACGGCGCTCAGGCTGGCGGCGAGACCGCGCCGGTCGAGCTCGACGAGCTGCATCGTCAGCGCCTGGCGCGCGCCCGCGGTGCCGCGATTGACCATGCCGCGCAGCACGTGCAGCGCCGCCGCGACGCCGTAGCTCGGCGCGAACGGCAGCATGGCGAGGAACAACAGGCCGAGGATGCGCATGACGACGATGGCGTCGACCAGCCCGAGCCGGCCGATCAGGCGTTGCGTGCCGAGCGTCGAGAGGCCCGCCAGGACGAAGCCGAGCGCCATGACCGGGCCGATGCGCGCCGGCCCGACGCCGAACCGGATGTGGAACCAATAGGCGATGAACGGTCCCACCATGCCGATGCCGAGGCCGTTCAGCGCGTTGGCGCTCATGAGCCCGATCAGGTTGCGCGTCTCGGTGCGCCGGCGCTCCGGGGGCGTCGTCGTGCGGGACGCCGGGCGCGGCGGCTCGTCGATCGCGGCGAGCAGCCCGAGGCACGCCGCCGAGGCCACCGCCGCGAAGCCGAAGATCGGCCGGAACGCGAGCGGGCCGGGCAGCGTCGTCGCGAGCCAGCTCGGCAGCATGGCGAGCACCGCGCCGGCGCCCATGCCGAAGAAACCGACGGCGGCGTTCAGGCGGAACACCCGTACGATGCGCGCCGGCGCCAGCCCCGCGGCCAGCCAGGCCTGCTCGATCGGGCTGAACGGACCGGTCGCGCCGTTGCCGCCGCGCCCGAACGAGCCCGCGACCGCGGCGGCCGCGAGCCATGCGGGCGCACTCGTGACCAGCGCGACGGCGGCGGCGGCGATCTGCAGCGCTTCGTAGACGAGCAGGAACGGCTTGCGCCCGACGCGATCGCTGAGCGGGCCGAGCAGCAGGGTCAGCGCGACCCCGAGCAGCAAGCCGGCCGCCATGACGCCGCCGATATGCGCGCCGGTCCAGCCGAGCGCCCTGAGGTACAGCGCGAAATCGACGACGAGGGCGCCTTGCGCGATGCTGCGCAGCGCCCGCGCGGCGATCAGCAGTCGAATTCGGCGCTCGGGACGATCCGCGTGCTTGTCCATCATCGCGCTTGCCCCGATGATTGCCCGCCGGCGGCCAGGCTACATCGCCCCAGATCGGGCAACGATGGCGATGATTTGACCGGGCCGGCGGGCAGGGGGACGGTCCACCCGCGCCGGCCGATGGGCGGGTCGGATGGGCATGGACCGTGCATGAGACGGTGCACGAGCCCGCGCATGAGACCGACGGCGGCCCCGCGGTTGTGCGCGAGCGCCGGGGTGCACGTTCGGGGTTGAGGCTGCAGCGACAAGGAGGGACTTCATGCGCGTCGTGCTTTCGTGTCTCGCGACGATATTGCTGGCAGGGGCGGCGACGGCCGCGGAGCCGATCAAGATCGGCGCCAGCGAACCGATGACCGGCACCGCCGCGGTGTTCGGCGAGCAGGCCAAGTGGGGCGCCGACCTGGCGCTGTCCGAGATCAACGGCGCCGGCGGCGTGCTCGGGCGCAAGCTCGAGGTGGTGGTCGAGGACAATCAATGCAATCCGGCCGAGGCCGCCAAGGTCGCGACCAAGCTGCTCGACCAGGACAAGGTGGTGACACTGCTCGGCGCGCTGTGCAGCTCGGCGACGCTCGCCACCATGCCGCTGATCGCGCGCGCGCAGATCCCCTTCGTCGTCAGCATCTCGACCGCGGCGAGCATCGCCCAGCAATCCGGCGTCGGCGGCAACACCTGGACGTTCAAGACCAACCCGGCCGACGACACGATGGCCCAGGCGATGGTCGACTACCTCAAGAAGGAGGGCGTCAAGTCGCTCGCCTACATGGCCGAGGACACCGACTACGGGCGCGGCGGCGTGCCGGGGTTCGCCGACGCCGCGGCCAAGGCCGGCATGAAATCGCTGGCGCCCGAGTTCTTCCCGCAGGGCACGCCCGACTTCTCGGTCCTGCTCTCGAAGATCGAGGCCGAGAAGCCCGATCGCATCGTCGGCTTCTTCCTCAGGGGCGACAACGACAACATCATGCGCCAGGTCGAGGCGATGCAGCTCAAGATCCCGTTCACCGGGCGGATCGACCTGCACAGCGTCTCGCTCGCCGTGTCGCCCGGCTTCCTGGAGAAGGGCGGCATGGACCACACCAGCGCGATCAACCCGTACCAGCCGGACTGGGACGATCCCAAGAACCTCGCCTTCGTCGAGAAGTTCAAGAAGGCGACCGGCCACGCGCCGCTGCAGATGGGCTTCTACGAGTACGAGGCGGTCTACATCCTGGTCGACGCCATCAAGCGCGCCGGCACGACCGAGCCGAAGGCGCTGCAGGCCGCGCTCAAGGCCACCAAGTACCCCTCGATGCTCGGTGCGACCATCGAGTTCGACGACCACAACCTCGCGCACAACAACGCGCTCATCCAGGCGATCGAGGGCGGCAAGATCAAATTCGTCGGGATGAGCAAGACGTGATCGTCGGCGTTCCCCTCCGAGTCGCGGAGGCGCGGGCGCAAGCCGCATGACCGCCGGCTATCTGCTGCAGCTGCTCGCCAATGGCCTGGTCATCGGCGCGTTCTACGCGCTGCTCGCCATGGGGCTGTCGCTGATCTTCGGGGTGCTGGAGATCGTCAACTTCGCCCATGGCGAGTTCTACATGCTGGGCGCGGTCGGCGGTCTCCTGCTGATCAACCGCCTCCACTTCGACTATTGGACGACGATCGCCAGCGTGACGGTGATGGGCGCGTGCGTCGGCTGGCTGTTCCATCGCGTGCTGCTGCGCGGATTGGCGGGCCGCAGCTTCGAGCGCAGCCTGCTGCTCACGCTCGGGCTCGGTATGATGCTGCAGAACGGCGCGCTCTACGTCTTCACCGCGACGCCGCAGATCGTGCGCACCGAGTTCGGCGTGAGCTCGGTGCTGCTCGGCGACGTCCGGTTCTCCGTGGTCCGGCTGCTCGCGCTCGCCTGGGCGGCGGTCGGTTTCATCGGCCTGTATGCGCTGCTCTACCGCACGCGGATCGGTCAGGCGATGCGCGCGGTGGCCGAGAACCGCGAGGCGGCGCTGATCGTGGGCATCCGGCCGGAGCGCGTGGCGCGGCTCGCGGTGGTGGTCGGCATCGCGCTGTGCGGCCTGTCGGGCGCCGCGCTGGCGCCGGTCTACGTCGTGACGCCGACGATGGGGCTGATCTTCGCGTTCAAGTCGTTCGCCATCGTCGTGATCGGCGGCTTCGGCTCGATCGGCGGCGCCGCCATCACGGCGATCGCGCTCGGCGTGATCGAGGCGCTGGTCGGCGGCACGGTGTCGCTGGTGCTGGCCGACGCGGTCGCCTTCATGGCGATGATCGTGGTACTGCTGCTCCGGCCGCTCGGCCTGTTCGGCACCGGCGTGCGCGTGTGATGCGTCGCGTCGCGCTCGCCGTCGCGCTCGCCGTCGGTCTCGTCGCGCTCTACGCGCTGCCGCTCGCCGGCCCGTCGGAATATTGGATGACGATCGCGGCGACCGCGTGCGCCTTCGCCGTGCTGTCGCAGGGCCTCAATCTGGTCTACGGCTACGGCGGCCTGATGTCGCTGGCCCAGGTCACCTTCTGGGGCCTGGGCGGCTACACGTCGGCGCTGCTCGCCAAGGACCTGGGCTGGAACCCCTGGGCCACCTTGCCGGTCGCCGGCGCGGTCGCCGCGCTCGCCGGGGTCGGCGTGGGCTATGCCTCGCTGCGCCTGTCGCGCCACAGCTTCGCGATCGTCAGCCTGGTGGCGGCGCTGCTGGTGCAGCTGGTCGCGCGCGATTGGCAGGGCCTGACGCGCGGCCCGCTCGGCATTCCCGGCCTGCCGGCCTTGCGCATCGGCGCCGTCGTGTTCGACTCGGCGACGCGCTTCTACTGGCCGATGCTGACCTTCGCGCTGGTCGCGCTCGCGGTGATGTGGCGCGTGATGCGCTCGCGCATCGGCCTGATGTTGCTGGCGATCCGCCAGAACGAGCCGCTCGCCGGCTCGCACGGCATCGACGCGCTGGCGCACCGGCTGCTCGCGATCGGCCTGTCGGCCGTGCTCTCCGGGATCGCGGGCGGCATGTTCGTCTTCCTGCTGACGATCGTCGATCCCTCGATCCTCGACTTCTACTACACCGAGTCGATGCTCATCATGGTGATCATCGGCGGGCCGGGCAGCTTCTGGGGCGTCACGCTGGCCGCCGTCGCCTTCACCGTCGTGCCCGAGCTCCTGCGGCTGACGTCGGAGCTCCGCATGGTGCTCTACGGCGTCGTGCTGGTCGGCGCCATGATCGGCCTGCCGGCCGGCATCGGCGGCCTGATCGCGCGCCGCCGCGAGAAGCAATGGCGCGCGCGCCTGGCATGACCCTGCTCAGGGTCGAGCGCCTCGGCAAGGCGTATCTCGGCGTGAAGGCGGTCGACGACGTGTCGTTCACCGTCGGCCCGGGCGAGATCGCCGGGTTGATCGGCCCGAACGGCTCGGGCAAGAGCACGACCATCGACTGCCTGTCGGCGTTCCAGCGCGCCGACGCCGGGCGCTGGCACCTGGGCGACGTCGAGCTCACCGGTCGCGCGCCCCACGCGATCGCGCGCCTCGGGCTCACGCGCACGTTCCAGGCGATCCGCTGCTACGAGACCCTGAGCCTGGTCGAGAACCTGCTGTGCGCCACCGAGGCGCGCCGGGCGGTCGGCTGGCGCGATGCGTTCTTCGCCACCGCGCGGCTCCGCGCGCACGACCGATCGGCGCGCGCCAGGGCGGCCGAGCTGCTCGACCTGGTCGGCCTCGCGCGCTATGCCGACGCGCCGGCCGGCATCCTCTCCTACGGCCAGCGCAAGCTCCTGGCGCTCGCCGGTGCGCTGATGACCGAGCCCAAGCTCATCCTGCTCGACGAGCCGGTCGCCGGCGTCAACCCGACGATGATCCGCACGATCGAGCGCGCGATCGCACGCATCAACGCGGCCGGGATCGCGCTCCTGATCGTCGAGCACAACGTCGAGTTCATCATGGCGTTGTGCAGCCGGGTGATCGTGCTCGACGCCGGGCGTTTGCTCGCCGAGGGACCGCCCGCGATCATCCGCGAGGATCCGCGCGTGCTCGAGGCCTACATGGGCGGCGCGCCCGAAGAAGCAGAAGCCGGCCTGCGTGCCTGACGCGCTGATCGAGATCGCCGGCCTGTCGGTCGGCTACGGCGACGAGCCGGTGGTGCGCGATTTCGATCTTGCGATCGCGCCCGGCAGCATCACGACCGTGATCGGCGCCAACGGCGCCGGCAAGTCGACCCTGCTGCGCGGCCTCTACGGCATGATCCGCCGCTTCGCCGGCACGATTCGTTTCGCCGGCGAGGAGATTCAGGCGCTCGACCCGGTCGAGCGGCTGGCGCGCGGCTTGAGCTTCGTGCCGCAAGGCCGGTGCAATTTCCAAAAGATGTCGGTGCGCGAGAATCTCGAGCTCGGCGTCTATACGCTGCCGAAGGCGGAGATGCGCGGTGCGATCGATCGCGTGGTCGCCGCCTTTCCGCTGTTGCGCGACAAATGGTCGGTGCTGGCCGGCAACATGAGCGGCGGCGAGCAGCAGATCCTCGAGATGGCGATGGCGCTCCTGCTGCGCCCCGAGGCGATCCTGCTCGACGAGCCGTCGCTCGGCCTGAGCCCGAAGATGCTGGCCCAGGTGTTCGCCACCGTGCGCCAGATCCGCGCCGACGGCGTCACCGTCGTCATGGTCGAGCAGAACGCGCGCGCCGCGCTGCTGATCTCCGACGTCGCCGTCGTGATGGAGCTCGGCCGCAAGGCGTTCGAGGGCGCGGCCCGTGCCGTGCTCGACGACCCGCGCATCAAGGCGGCGTATCTGGGCGGGTGAGGCGCGTCAGCCGATCGGCGCGTCGGGGAAGGCGAGCTCGTGACGCGCGCGCCAGTCGGGCGTGACGTAATTGACGATCAGGGAGCGGCGGACGCCGGTGATCGGCCGCCTGCGGAACCCGTGCCAGGTGTCGGCGCCGGGGAGGAAGATCAGGCCCGCGCCCGCGTGGCAGGGCGCGGTCGCGACCACGTCGCCCGCCGCCGTCATCAGATCGGTGCCCCAGCGCTCGGCCGCCGGCTCGTCCGACAGGTAGACCAGCATGGTGAAGAGCTTGGCGCTGATGTCGGTATGCGGCTCCAGCCAGAAGCCGTCGGTGTCCTGGCAATACTCGATGCGCAGCGCGCTGCCGCGGAGCCGGCTGCCGCAGCGGGCGTCGATCGCGGCGGTCGCGCGCGGGCTGGCGAGGGCGAGGGCGAGATCCCGGCACGCGGGCGCGCGCGCGATCAGGTCGGCGGCCAGAAACCGGCGGCTGGCGTTGTGGCTATCCCGCTTGCCGTCGGTGTCGGCGATGCGCGGCGGCTCGATCGGCAGTCCGCGGATCGCCGCGCAGGTGTCGGGCGGCAGGACCGCGTCGAGCAGCCAATGTGGGAACGGCTGCGCGCAGCCGCGGGCGTGCGACAGCGCGCCCAGGAAATGTCGCTCGATGGCGGCGGCGTCAGACACTCGTGTCGCCCAGGCTCGCGGCGGCGCCCAGCGGCCGCCGTCCCCGCCAGCGCTTGAGGCGCGCCGACACGACGTGGCGCAGCGTTTCGCGACGGGCGGCGATGCCGCCGGTCATCCAGTTCAGCATGAGGTAGCGCCGCGCGCCGACGAAGGGCTTGTGGCCGTGATAGGAGCGGTCGCCGCGCCGGAACGCGACGAACGTGCCGGCGCTGGGCTCGATCTCGGCCGCCGCGTCGTCGATGTCGTGCGGTCCGCGCAGCAGGCGCAGACGACCGCCGTCGGCGCGCCACGGTTCGTTCAGATAGAGGAGCGCGGTGATGAGCTTGCTCGTGCTGTCGGTGTGGATGCGCCCGTCCTTGGCGGCGCAGCGGCCGCGCAGCGAGATCATCAAGGGCCGGCCGGCGAGATCGAGCTCGAACTTGTCCGAGATGGCGGCGCTCAACCCTCCCAGGCGCATCTCGTCGATCAGCGCGACGACCGCGGGGCCGCAGTCGGCCTCCGACGGCGGCACCAGCCCCGCATGATCGATCGCCGGAAAGTCGCGCAGCACGCAGCCGATGGATGTGGGCGCCAGGATGTCGGGCACGACCACGTGATCGAACGGCTGGCGAGCCAGCGGGGTGCGGCGTAGGGCTTCGAGATCGAGCATGGCGGCGATGTCCTCGCGCTCGTCAGTGCCTCATCGCGCGGCGCGGACCATTGACCTGGATCAATGCCCGCTCGGCCGGTGTTGCGGCGGGGTCGGCGTCCCGACCATGATGCCGAGCGAGGGGCGCCACGGCGGGGTGGCGGGAACGGCGCGGGTGATGCGGCATGGATAGCTTCGACTACGTCATCGTCGGCGCGGGATCGGCGGGCTGCGTGCTCGCCAACCGACTGAGCGAGGATGCCGGGACGCGCGTGTGCGTGCTCGAGGCCGGGCCGACCGACTGGCATCCCTACATCCATCTGCCGGCCGGCTTCATCAAGACGTTCTACGACAAGCGCGTGAACTGGTGCTATTCGCAGGAGCCCGGCCCATGGACCGCCAACCGGCGCATCTACGCGCCGCGCGGCAAGACGCTCGGCGGCTCGAGCTCGATCAACGGGCACATCTACAACCGCGGCCAGCGGCAGGATTTCGACACCTGGGCGCAGATGGGCAACCGCGGCTGGGGCTACCCGGACGTGCTGCCGTACTTCAAGCGGCTGGAGCGGCGCATCGGCGACGGCGATTCGACCTATCGCGGGCGCGACGGCAGCCTGACGGTGACCGACATCGACTGGCGCCATCCGCTGTGCGAGGCCTTCATCGAGGGCGCGGTCAGCCTCGGCATCCCGCGCAATCCGGACTACAACGGCACGACGCAGGAGGGCGTCGCCTACGCCCAGCGCACGATCCATCGCGGCCGGCGCGTCAGCGCCGCGACGTCGTTTCTGCGCCCGGCGATGAAGCGCCCGAACCTCGCGGTGCATACCAACGCGCACGCCACCGAGATCGTGGTCGAGGGCAAGCGCGCGGTCGGCGTGCGCTACGCCAAGGGCGGCCGCGGCGGCGCGATCGTCGAGGTGCGCGCGACGATGGCCGTGCTGCTCGCCGGCGGCACCTACAACTCGCCGCAGCTGCTGCAGCTCTCGGGCATCGGCCCGGCGCCGCTGCTGCAGTCGCTCGGCATCCCGGTGCGCCACGCGCTGGCCGGCGTCGGCGAAGGGCTGCAGGACCACTACGCACCGCGCTCGGTCGCGCGGGTCAAGAACATCGACTCGATCAATCAGCGCGTGCGCGGCGTCAACCTCATGATCGAGGCGCTGAAGTGGGCGACGGCGCGACGCGGCGTGCTCGCGCTGTCGCCGACCCTGGTCTATTGCTTCTGGCATTCCGGCGAGACCGCCGAGAGCTCCGATCTGCAGCTCACCTTCACGCCGGCGAGCTACAAGGAAGGCGAGATGGGCAAGCTCGAGGACGAGCCCGGCATGACGTGCGCCGCCTGGCAGCAGCGGCCCGAGAGCCGCGGCTACGTGCGCGCGCGTTCGCGCGATCCGTTCGATCCGCCGCTGATCCAGACCAACTATCTGACCAACGAGCTCGACCGGCGGGTGGTGGTCGCCGGCATGAAGCTGGCGCGCCGGCTGCTCGCGTCGGCGTCGCTCGCGCCCTACTACGAGCGCGAGGACTGGCCCGGCCCCGGCGTCCGCACCGACGACGAGCTCCTAGCGGCGGCGGCCGAGCGCGCCCAGACGACGTTCCATCCCGGCTGCACCTGCCGCATGGGGCCGGCGAGCGATCCGGCGGCGGTGGTCGACGACGAGCTCAGGGTGCACGGCATGGAGGGACTGCGCGTGATCGACGCCTCGATCATGCCGCGCATGATCTCGGCCAATCTCAACGCGTCGACCCTGATGATCGCCGACAAGGCGTCGGATCTGATTCGCGGACGCGCCGCGCCGGAGCCCGCGCGCGTCTAGCCCACCGTGCGTCCGCGGCCCCGCGATCTCGGCGGCGGCGGGGATGCTACTGCGGACGATTTAAGTCGATTGTGCGCGACATTCGGCTCGCGGCATTCCTTTTGGCGAACCTGTCGCATCTGTAATGGATGTGGCGCGTTGACGCACCGTACAACACGCACCCCGGGTCGTCCGGGCACGGAGAGGGGACACATGAGGAAGACGATCCTGTTTGCCGGGTTGACCGTTCTGTCGGTCGGCATCGGCATGATGACCATTCCCGCGAGCGCGGAAGATCGCGAGGAGCGCATGCGTCATCTGCACTTCGACTGCGATCGCGGCGATCGCCGCGCTTGCGTCCGGTTCGGCGTGATGCTCGGCGAGAATCACGATCACTTCGTCGAGTGGCGGCGGACCCATCCCGAATGGTGGTGGTGGGAGTGATCGCGTAGTCCACAGCAGGGGCCGTCGGCCGCGACGCCGGCGGCCCCGCTTTTTCGCGACCAACCAGGGCGACGATTAAAACGCGTTCATCGGCGGGTACAGTGTGACCCCGGGCTGCTCGTCGGTATCGCAAGCGCGAGGACGGCGGCTGGCACTACGGCCGGCGCCGCTGGGGTTGATGCGTATCGGCGGGCGGCCGGCGCGCACGCTGCGCGATCACCGCTCGTCGTCGCTGCCGATCACGCCGTTCGATACGGGCTGCGGTCGATCGACTGCTCCGGACCTACGGGCGATCGACCACTCGACATAGCGCCCGGGCTGCCATTGCCACTCGACGCCGGCAAGTCCGCTCCAGCGCCAACGGCCGGGCAGCCACGTGAACGCACCCTGGCCCGGCAGCGGCGGCACGCGCTCGGTCAGCGGCGGCGGCTCGGCGCGCAGCGCGGCTGATGGTGCGGCGGTTGCCGCCGCCGCACCCGATGCGCCGCCGGCCACGACAACCGACACGAGTGCGAAGGCCGCCGCCCGAGGCGGCACCCGCGGTGCTTTTCTCTCCATGACCGAGTAACGCGCCGGGACCCGGTGGCGGGTGGTGTGCCGCTATTTTTTGGAGCGACGAAGCTCTGCGGCGGCTCGGACGTTCATTCGTGTGACGTTTGAAGAACCTTGCTGTGATGTGCTGGCCGCCGCACCGAGAATGACTTAGGCACTCAAAGCCGGTGTCGTCCGTTCCCCGTTTCGTCGCCGTGCCATATGACGGAGTGCAGGCGTGTTCTCGCTGACCGAAGCTGAAGCCAGGGCGCTGTGGCCCGCGATCGAGCGGCTGTGGCCCGACCCCGCGACGCGGCGCGCGTGCGGCACCCGAGCCGACGAGCCGGTCTCGTGCGGTCCGCCGGCGCGGCGGCACGACGCGCGTCCGACCGTCCTGGTGGTCGATGACGACGACGACATCCGCGACTACACCGCCGCGATCCTGGAGGAAGCGGGATATCAGGTCGCCACCGCCGCGAGCCCGCAAGAGGCGCTTGATCGCCTGCGCGACGGCCCCTCGATCGACCTGATGGTCACCGACGTCGTCCTGCCGGAGATCGATGGCCTGAAGCTCGCCGAGCTTGCGAAGCGGCGACAGCCCGCGCTCAACGTGCTCTACACGTCGGGCTATCCCGAGACCTTCGAGCGCCAGCCCGTCGAGCGATACGGCGGTTTCCTCGCCAAGCCGTACCGGTCGGCGCAGCTCGAAGAGGCGGTCGACGCGGCGATGGCGCGGCGTCCCTGACGCGACGCCTCGGTGTCCGTGAGGCTCAAGCCGGCGCCACGACCGGCTGCGGCGCGCGCGGGGTGACGGGCTCTCCCGGCGCCGGCAGCTCGAGCGCGCTGTCGACGACCCGGATCGCCAGCGGCTCCTGGCGGCCGCGCACCTGGATGTCGTGGCACGCGAAGCCGCCGAGATCGATCCCGGCGTGCTCGCCCACCGTGTCGGACACGACGAGCTGGCACTTGTAGGTCTTGGTCAGCTCCTGCAGGCGCGCCGCGACGTGCACCGGATCGCCGACCGCGGTGATCGTCGAGGTCTCGCGATAGCCCATCTCGCCGACGATCGCGGTGCCGGCATGGATGCCGATGCCGATGCGGATCGGCATCGGCAGGTCGTCCTTGAGCAGCTGGTTGAGCTCGTCGAGCTTGACCGCGATCGCGCGCGCGGCGGCGAGCGCCTGCCGGCAGCCTTCGGCCGCGTCGACCTCGAGCCCGAACAGCGCCATCACGCTGTCGCCGATGAACTGGTTGGGAAAGCCGCCCGACGCCAGCACCGCGCTGCCGATCGTCTCGAAGAAGCGGTTGAGCAGGAACACGATGTCGTAAGGCAGGCGCTTCTCGGCGATCGGGGTCGAGCCGCGCATGTCGGTGAACAGGATTGCGACGAAGTGCTCCTGGCCGGCGCGGTAGCGCGACCCGCCGTACACGTCGGCGGTGCGCGCGTTGGCGGGCACCAGCGGCACGATCGTGAGATCCCCCGCCGGCTTCAGCTGACACGCGAGCCGCGTCATCATGTCGGCGCCGACGCGCGCGAGCACGGCGCGCTCGGCGGCGTCCGGCGGCGGCTGGCCGTCGAGGCCGCTCACCACGCGGACCCGGCAGGTCGAGCAGCGGCCGCGCCCGCCGCATACCGAGGCATGCGGCACGCGCGCGAACCGGCTGGCGTCGAGCACGCTCATGCCGGCGGGGGCGCGCACCACGCGGCCGTCCGGATAGGTGATGCGGATCACGCCGCGCCGGCGCTCCTGCACGATGCGCACGCCGCGCGCCGCGATGACGACCGCGATCGCGGCGAAATAGGTCCACCACGAAACGTTCTCGATCATCGTCAGGCGCGCGTTGGCGACGCGGTCGAGCACGTGACCCTCGGTGAGCATGGCGGCCAGCCAGATCGGGTCGTCGCTCATGGTCTCGAGCCGGCGGCCGGCCTGGGCGAAACCCATCAACGCCAGGATCGGCAGCAGGAGCGCCCCGGCAAACAGCATCGGCGCCAAGGTCGGGAACGCCTTGCGCAACCTGAGCCAGTAGTAGAGGCCCATGCAGCCGTGGATCCACGCGACCAGCAACACGATCGCCTGCTGGGCGCCCACCATCGGGTTGTTGATCCACAGGATCCAGAGCTCCTGCGGGTAGTGCAGGTGCAGCCCGAGGAACTCGGTGCCGATGCGCGTCGCGATCAGGTGCCCCATGACCAGCGGCGGCACCGACAGCCCGAGCGCCAGTTGCACGATCTGGCCGGTCGTGATGTGGAAATAACGCCGCTCGTAGAGCGCCCAGAGCCCGAGGCTGAGATGGATGGTGACCGCGCCGTAGAGCGCGATGGTGCCGAGCCAGCCGCGCCACAGCCACTCGAACGCCCCGCGTCCGACCTCCATCGCCTCGAGCGAGATGTTGCCGAGCGCGTGGTTGATGAAGTGCGTGGTCAGATAGGTGAAGAGGATGGTGCCGCAGATCAGCCGCACCCGGCGCACCACCGCCTGGGCAGCATGAGGACGGGGGCGCTTGGCCGCGTCCGTCAAGCGGCGTCTCCGACCTGCCAGACGTAGTAGCGGTCGGGCTCGACGGTCGCCGGCGGCGCGACCGGACGCCAGCGCGCCACGCTCATGCGCTGGTCGCTGACCACGTAGCCGCCGGCCGCCATCAGGGGGTCGAGCGCCGGGCCGAGGAACGCGGCCAGCGCGGCGGTGCGCACCGGATCGCCGCTGCCGAAATCGCCGTGGGCCAAGACGGCGCGCGGGCCGATGCGCGCGAGCGCCGTGCCCAGCGTGTCGCGAAAGTCGCCCAGGATGGTCAGCCCGGCCGGCGGGATGCAGGACGGATGGGCCGCGATCTCGCGGTCGAACACGTAGATCTCACGGTCCGGGAACAGCCCGCGCAGATGGTCGTAGGTGCGGCCATTGCCGAGCCCGAGCTCGAGGATCGGTCCGGGGCGGTCGGCGATGCGGCGCGCGATCTCGTTCAGGCAGTCGCGCTGCGCGGTGACGCGTTTGATGAAGGCATCGAGACGAGACAATGGCGTTCTCCGGGATGCCTCGGGAGGCCCCAGCGCTGCGCGGACGTCGAAGCCATGCCACCGCGCCGGGGCGCCGGTCAAGCGACTGCCGTCCGAGACCGGCGCCCCGGCCGCGTTATTCCGTTGTCTGACGGCGGCGCGATCCCGATGATGACGGCCATGACCAACCGCTGGGAAACCGAGTACCGCGCCGGGCGCTGGGCCTATCTCAAGGGACTGCAGGAGGCCGGACGCTACGGCATCGTGACGGCCTATCTGCGCCACGCCATGCGGCCGGGCGCGCTACTCGACGTCGGCTGCGGCGAAGCGATCCTCGCCGGCTATCTCGACCGCGCCCAGGTGACGCGCTACGTCGGAGTCGACGTCGCCCAGGCGGCGCTCGACCTGGCGCGGCTCGATCGCGCCTGGGGCACGCTGGCGTGCTGCGCCCTCGAGGATTACGCGCCGGCCGCGGGCGAGCGCTTCAGCGCCATCGTCTTCAACGAGGTGCTGTTCTTCACCGACCGGCCGGCCGCCATGCTGGAGCGCTACCGCGGCTGGCTCGAGCCCGACGGCATCGTGATCGTGTCGATGTACCAGACGCCGCGCCCCGACAGCGGCGCGCGCCGTTCGGTCGAGGCGGTGTGGCAGGCGCTCGACGGGGCCGGCTGGCAGGCGCTCGACGAGACCAGCCTCACCAACGTGACCAAGCAGCTGACCTGGCGCCTGCGCTTGGCGCGCGCAAGCTGAAGCGCTGCGACGGCGCATGACCCGCGACGTCCGCGAACGCACGCTCGGGCCGGACGATGTCGCGGCCGCCGCCGCGCTCAACGCCGCGGTCGGCTGGAACCAGGTCGCCGCCGACTGGCGCATGATGCTGGCGCACGGCCATGCCTTCGCGCTGGTGCCGGCGGCTGCGTCCGGCGATCCGACGCACGGCCCGGCGCTGGTCGCCACCGCGTTGACCGTGACGCTCGGCGAGCGCCTGGCGTGGATCAGCATGGTGCTGGTCGATCCGGCGTGGCGCCGGCAAGGGTTCGGCACGCGTCTGCTGAAGCGGTGCATCGCGCAGCTCGCGGATGCCGGCGTGATCGCCGGGCTCGACGCCACGCCAGCCGGCCGGCTGGTTTACGAGCCGCTGGGTTTCCGCGCGCTCTACGGCCTGTCGCGCATCCTGTGCACGCCGATCGACGGGGACGAGACGCCGGCCGACGTCGCGTTGCGGCCGCTGGCGCCGGAGGACGTCGAGCTGGTGGTCGCCTGGGACACGGCGCGCACCGGCATGCGGCGCGGTCACCTGCTCGGGCCGCTGCGTCGGCGGCTGCCCGATGCGGCGTGGCTCGCCATGCGCGACGGCCGCATCGCGGGCTTCGTGCTCGGGCGCGACGGCCGGCTGACCAACCAGATCGGACCGCTGGTCGCGGAGGACGCGGCGACCGCCCGTGCCTTGCTCGGGCGCGCGCTCGTCGCGAGCGGCGCCGACGCGATCCTCGACGTGCCCGACGCGCACGCGGATTTCCAGGCCTGGCTCGCCCGCCATGGCGCCGTCACGCAGCGCGGCTACACCCGCATGGTGCTGGGTCCCTCCGACGTGCTGCCGCCGCCCGAGGGGCTGTTCGCGATCGCCGGCCCCGAGCTTGGCTAGGGCATTCAATTCGCTTAGCGTATGGATGCGTTCAGTCCCGGGCGCGAGCTCGCCCACGCGTCGACATCATCGAGAGGCCCCGTGATGCTGGATCTTCTGATTCGTGGCGGGACCGTGATCGATGGCTCGGGCGCCGATCGCCACACTGCGGACGTCGGCATATCCGGTGGGCGCGTCGCTGCCATCGGTCGCGTCACCGAGGCCGCGCGTCACACGATCGATGCCGACGGCCTGATCGTCGCGCCGGGCTTCATCGACGGCCATACCCACCTGGATGCCCAGGTCATGTGGGATCCGCTCGGCACGTCGTCCTGTTATAACGGCGTGACGTCGGTCGTGATGAGCAACTGCGGCTTCACCCTGGCGCCGTGCAAGCCCGGCGATCGCGACTGGTACGCGAACTGCCTGTCCTACGTCGAGGACATCCCCGCGGCCGCCATGGCCGCCGGCATGGAATGGACCTGGGAATCCTTCGCCGAGTACCTGGCCGCCGTCGAGCGGCGGCCGAAGGGGCTCAACTACGCGATGTATGTCGGCCATTCGGCGCTGCGCATGTACGTGATGGGCCGCCGCGCGCTCACCGACGAGGCGACCGATGCGGAAATCGGCGCGATGGCGCGGCTGGCCCAGGACGCGCTGCGGGCGGGCGCGATCGGCGTTTCGACGTCTCGCGCGCATACCCATCTCACGCCTGACGGCATGCCGGTCGCCAGCCGCCAGGCGTCGTGGCGCGAGCTCGAGACGATCGTCGCCGCGATGGCCGAGCTCGGCACCGGCATCTTTCAGATCGGCTCCGACATCCTGAACCACGGCACCAACGTCGCCATGCTCGAGCGCCTCGAGCATCTGACCTTGACCTACAAGCGCACGATGATGTTCGGCCTCCTCAGCACGCGCCAGGGCGATGACCCGGTCTCGTGGCAGACCCAGGCCAAGGCCATCGAAGATGCGAACCGGGCGGGCGGCCGCATGTTCGGTCAGGTGAGCACGCGCTCGATCAATGCCATCTATTCGCTGAAGTCCTATCTGCCGTTCGACGTCCTGCCCGAATGGCAGGCCGTGCGCGCGCACCCGCTGCCCGAGCAGCTGCAGATGCTGCGCGACCCCGCGCGGCGCCGCGCGTTGGTCGCGGCCGAGCAACGTATGAAGCCCAAGGACAACAAGCTGCAGGGCGGCGGGGCCGCGACGATCGATCCGCGCAAGCCCGACTACGACCAGCTGTTCGCGCTCAAGGGCATGGACTGGGACGATCCGACGGTCGCCGAGCTGTCGCGCGCGCGCGGCATGCATCCGGTCGAGACGATGATCGAGCTGTCGCTCGAGAACCCCGATCAGATCTATGTGTGGCCGCTGGTCAACGAGGATCGCGAGGGCTTGCTCGGCATGCTGAAGCACGATTTCGCGCTGGCGACCTTCTCCGACGCGGGCGCGCATTCGGCGCAGGAGATGGGCGCCTGCCTGCAGACCCACTTCCTGAATTACTGGGTGAACCGGCGCGGGGCGTTCACGATGGAGCAGGCCGTCCGCAAGATGACGCACGACATCGCCGAGGCCTTCGAGCTCAAGGACCGCGGGCTCGTCGCGCCGGGCTACAAGGCCGACCTCGTGCTCTTCGAGGCGGACCGCGTGCGCCCGTGCCTGCCGAAGATCGAGACCGACTTGCCCGGCGGCGCGCGCCGCCTCGTGCAGAAGGCCGACGGCATCCGCGCCACCATCGTCAACGGCGCGCTGACGATGGAAAACGGTGAATCGACAGGCAACTTCGCCGGCGAGGTGATGAAGGGCGCCCTCGGCTAGCGCGCGGTCGCGAGAGGGACGCTGCGGTTGTGATCGGGCGGACTCGCTCCCGAAGGCGCACCGCCCGCTCACGGCCCAACGCGGACGGGGACTACGCCAGATAGTCGTGGACGACCTCGCCCAAGGCGAGCGTGAGATCCGCGACCAGGTGCGTCGCCGAGACGACCTCGAGCACCGGCAATTCGGCGATCGGCGCCAGCGC
>DATJNS010000023.1:0-12566 GCA_035507915.1 Candidatus Sulfotelmatobacter sp. | reverse complement strand
CTGTTCGATCGCATCGACCTGCATGTCGAGGTGCCGGCGGTCGGCGCGGCCGATCTCACCTTGCCGCCGCCGCGCGAGCGCTCGGTCGACGTCGCCGCGCGCGTGCGCGCCGCCCGCACGCGCCAACAGGCGCGCTATCGCGCGATGAGCCCGCCGATCGCGTGCAACGCCGAGCTCGACGGCGCGGCGCTCACCGAGTGGGCGACGCCCGACGCCGACGGCGTTTCTCTGCTCGCCCAAGCCGCCGAGCGCCTGAAGCTGTCCGCGCGCGGCTACCACCGCGTGCTGCGCGTCGCGCGCACATTGGCCGATCTCGACACGAGCGCGCCCGTGCGCCGCATCCACGTCGCCGAGGCGCTCAGCTATCGGAGGATCGCGCCGACGCGGTAGGACGAGATTTCACTCTGACCCCGAATCCCGCGTTCAAGTCGATCGGGGGCGACCCCGTTCGGCGCATCGAGCGAACCGAAGAGTCTTGACCGGGCGTCCACCGGCCGACACCAAATGCCCCGGGGCGGGCGGTGCGATCCGCTCGACAGGATGCCGAGCCGAGGAACCCGGTGCATGACGGCAGGACGCAAGATGCGGCTGGGCAGCTTCGTGACCGCGGTCGGCGAGCACATGGGCGCCTGGCGACACCCGGACGCACCGGGCGGCGACCGCGCGTCGTTTGCGCCGTATCTCGAGATCGCGCGCGCCGCCGAGGACGCGCTGTTCGACCTGCTGCTGATCGCCGACGTCGGACCGAACAGCGATGCGCCGGTCGAGACCTTGATGCTCAACCATGGCTTCGACCGGCTGGATCCCTTGATGCTGACCGCCGCGCTCGCGGTGACGACGTCGCGGATCGGTCTGGTGGCGACCGGGTCGACTTCGTTCGAGACGCCCTACCACATCGCCCGCCGCTTCGCCGCGGCCGATCATCTGAGCGGCGGGCGCGCCGGCTGGAATTGCGTCACGACCTCGAACCAGTCGATGGCGCGCAATTTCAGCCAAGAGCGCCATGCCAGCCATGACGATCGCTACGATCGCGCGGAAGAGTTCGTCGACGTCGTGCGCGGCCTCTGGGAGACGTGGGATGACGACGCGTTCGTCCGCGACAAGGCGAGCGGCGTCTATTTCAAGTCCGAGGGGCTGCACCTGCTCAACCATGTCGGCCCGCACTTCAAGGTCCGCGGCCCGCTGGATGTCGTGCGCTCGCCGCAGGGCCGACCCGTGATCGTGCAGGCCGGATCGTCGGAGCCGGGCCGCAATCTGGCGGCGCGCGTCGCCGACGTGGTGTTCACGACCCACCAGACCCTCGGGTCGGCGTGCGATTTCTATCGCGACATCAAGGCGCGCGCCGCCGGGTTCGGCCGCAACCCCGACGAGGTGAAGGTGTTGGTGGCGCTGATGCCCGTGGTCGGCGAGACGCACGCGGCGGCGCAGGCGAAGCTGGCCGAGCTGGACACGTTGGTGCATCCGACGCTCGCGCTCGCCCGGTTGGCGCACGCCTTGGGCGGCATCGACCTCTCGCCCTATGCGCCGGATGCGCCGGTGCCGCCGGACCTGCCGATGGGCAACGGCATGCTGAGCCGCCGGCAGCCCCTGCTGGACCTGGCGGCACGCGAGGGGCTGACCCTGCTGCAGCTGGCCGGACGCACCGCGGGCAATCGCGGCCATTGGACGTTGGCCGACACCGCGACCGCGATCGCCGATCGCATGCAGGACTGGTTCGACGGCGGCGCCGACGGGTTCCTGTTGGTGCCGCCGCGAACGCCCGACTCGTTGCGCGAGTTCGGCGCCGGCGTGGTGCCGGAGCTGCAGCGGCGCCGTCTGTTCCGCACCGCATACGAGGGCACCACGCTGCGCGCCAATCTCGGCCTGCCCCGCGCGGCGCCACTCGGGACACGCTGAGCGCTGGCGCGATAGGATCGACCGCAGGGGGCCGACCGCCCGCACCCCCGCAACGAGGAGAGCAGCACATGGCCGTCGTCGAGACCGAGCGCCACGGGCAGATCCTGGTCGTGCGCATGAACCGGCCGGAGCGCCTCAACGCGCTGAACGGCGAGATGCGCAATCTCCTGGCCGAGACCTGGGCGGGGTTCCGCCGCGACGACGCCCTCGAGGTCGCGATCTTCACCGGCACCGGCCGCGGCTTTTGCGCCGGCGAGGACATGAAAGAGTCGCTGGCCGACGGCGCGCCGGGCGGGCGGCGCCCGACGACCGAGGACCCGTTCATGTCGGGCGCGCTCGAGAAACCCGTGATCGCGGCGGTCAACGGCTTCGCGATGGGAGGCGGCTTCATGCTGGTCGAGCGCACCGACCTGCGCGTCGCCGTGCAGGAGGCAGTCTTCGAGGTCTCCGAGGCCAAGCGCTGGCTGCTCGGCGGCTACAATCACGGCCACCTCGCCAATCTCGCATTTCCGGTCGCGATGGAGATGGCGCTGGGATTCCGCTTCACCGCGCAACGCTTCTACGAGCTCGGATTCCTCAACCGCGTGGTCGCGGCCGACGCGCTGATGCCGAGCGCGCTCGCCATGGCCGAGCATCTCCTGACCCTGCCGCCAGCGGCGCGCGTCAACACCGTCCACATGATGCGCCAGATGCGCCCGGCGCCGTCGGCCGAGCTCAGGCGCCTGGCCAAGGCGCTGCACGAGCACGGCGCCAAGAGCGACCTGATGGAATCGCGCGCCGCCTTCGCCGAGAAGCGCGCGCCGCGCTTCAAGGGCTGGGACGATCCGCAGGACCGTTACCGGCTGCCGACGCTCGACAGCGTCAAGGACTGATGGCGCACGCGTCCGACGGCACGCGCCGACCGGTCTCGCAGTAGCGGTCGAGCCAGTCGGTCCGGTGCCCGCGCTCGGACCACAGGACCGGGAAGAAGCTCTCGTCGAGCGTGGGATCGCCGGTGCGCTGGTAGCGCCGATAGATGTAGCCACCGGGACGATCGCTGAATTGCGCGTCGGCGCGCACCATGTGGATGCCGATCGAGCGGCGCATCCGGTCGCCGTTCGGATTGGGCCCGGAGCCGTGCCAGATCTCGCCCGCATGAAAAACGCAGGATCCTGCGGGAACCTCGATCGTGACCGGTTCGACCGACGACTTGCCGGCGGCCCCCGCGGCCGCTTTCATCGGCGCCCGATAATCCGCCTCGCCGTGAAACGCTTCCGGCATCATCGGCGTCAACGGCCAGCGGTGCGAGCCGGGCGCGTATTCGAGCGTGCCGGCATCGCGCGCCGTATCGTCGAGCGTCACCCAGCACGTGATCGTCTCGGGTGGGTCGAGGACATCCAGAAAAGACGAATCCTGGTGATAGGCGATCGGCTTGGTCTGCGGCGCCTTCCACCAGATCGTGTCCTGGCCGAGCCGCATCGCGGGCCAGCCGGTCAGGACCGCCGCCGCGCGCCCGACGTCGGCCGACAGCACGAGCCGAGCGACCGTGAGGTCGGACTTCCAGGCATTCGCCATGTGGCGCGTCACGTCCGGCAGGCTCATGCCCTCGCGCCAGTACCACTCGTCGGGATAGACGCCGGTGTCGAACTTGCCGGCGAACAGCCGGGGGAAGCGCTCGCGCAGCGCCTCGATCCGCTCGGCGGCCAGGATGCGTTCGACGGTCACGAAGCCGTCGCGCCGGAAGCGCTCGATCGCCGATCGGTCGAGGCCGGCCAGCACCGGAAGATCGTAGGCCATGGCGACAACCCTTTGGGCTTCCCCGGAGCCCATGATAATCCGCCGCGAGTCACGGGTCTGCCAATCTTCTTCGTTGCGGCCCGGGTGGCGGGACGCCGCAAAATCCCGTACCCTTTCGAACAACCGAACGCGTCCGCCAGGAGGGAACCATGTTCATTCGCAACGCGTGGTACGTCGCGGCGTGGGCCCATGAGATCGCCGACAAGCCGTTGGCGCGTCGGATCTGCGACGACCCGATCGTGCTGTTCCGCGACCAGGCCGGCGCCGTCGGCGCGCTCGAGGATCGCTGCTGCCATCGCGGCACGCCGCTGCGCATCGGCAAGGTCGTCCAGCAAGGCATCGAGTGCGGCTATCACGGCCTGGTGTTCGACACCGCCGGCCGCTGCGTGCGCATCCCCGGGCAGGACCGCATCCCTGCCGACGCCAAGGTCCGCCACTACCCGGTGGTCGAGAAGGACGAGTTCATCTGGATCTGGATGGGCGAGCCGGCGCGCGCCGACCGCACGCAGATCATCGACTATCCGTGGCACAACGACCACGCGCTGTGGCCGCATAAGCACGAGATGTATCACATCAAGGGGAACTACATGCTGATGGTCGACAACCTGATGGACCTGACGCATCTCGGCTACGTGCACGGCTCGACCATCGGCGGCAACCCGATGCAGCACGTCGAGGCGAAGATGAAGGTGACGCGCAAGGAGAACGGGCTGCACTTCATGCGCTGGATGCTCGACTCGCCGCCGCCGCCGACCTACGTCAAGGCCGCCGGCTTCACGGGGCGCATCGACCGCTGGCAGGAGTTCGAGTTCATCGCGCCGAGCGTGATCCTGCAGGGCACCGGCGCGCACGACGCCGGCTCCGGCGCCTACGAGACCAACAACCAGGACAGCCGCTTCAAGTTCCGGCTGTTCCACGGGCTGACGCCCGAGACCGCAACCAGCTGCTTCTATTTCTGGTCGTCGGCCAACGGCTATCGCCAGAACGACCCGGCGGCGACCGAGCAGCTGTTCCAGGAGATCGGCCGCGCGTTCCTGGAGGACAAGGCGGTGGTCGAGGTCCAGCAGACCGGGCTCGACATGCGCGGCGAGGCCGGACTGGTCGACATCGTGACCGACAGCGCCCGCGTCTACATGCGCCGCGTGGTCGACAAGCGGCTGGCCGCAGAAGCGCACAGCCTCGCCGCGGAGTAGCGCCGCGGCGGTTACTTCCGCGCGAGGACGCGCTCGACCCTGGCGGCCAGCGTCTGGGTGCTGAACGGCTTGGCGATGTAATCGCTGGCGCCGTTGCTCACCGCGGCGGTCACGGCAGTCGCGTGGGTCTCGCCGGTCAGCATGATGAAGGGCAAGTTCTTGAGATCGGGATCGCCGCGCACGAACGCGAGCACCTCGAGGCCCGAATTCGGCTCCATCTGCCAGTCGCAGATCACCAGGTCGTAGGTGTAGAGCTTCAGGGTCTGCAAGACCGACGTGCCGTCGTTCTCGTCGACGTTGACGTAGCCCATGTGGTGCAACATGCGACGCACGGTCCGGCGCATGTGGGCCTCGTCATCGACCAGAAGGATGCGCGCTTCCGGATTCGTCACGGTCGATCTCCCGACTTGCGGTTCATGGGCTGGTCGGCCGACCGTCGGCAGCGGCGTCCAGCGCCGCACGGACGCGTCGGGCGAGCTCGGCTTTGCGGAACGGCTTGCTGATCAGCCGATCGGCCAGCTCGGTGGCGAGCTCGGCCCCTGCGGCCGCCGTGAACCCGGACGTGAACAGGACCTTGAGTCCGGGTCGCAGCGCTGCAGCGCGCCGGGCGAGCTCGCGGCCGTCGACTCCGCCCGGCATCACGATATCGGTGAACAGGAGATCGATCGGCTCGCCGGCTTCCAGCACCGTCAGCGCGTCGACGCCATTGGCCGCCTCGAGCGTCTCATAACCGAGCTGGCGCAGTTGGCGCCGCCCCAACCGTCGCAGCCCCTCATTGTCCTCGACCACCAGGATCCGCTCGCCACCGCGCGCCACTGCGAGCATCGGCTCTGTCTCCGCGGCGGCGACCGCCGCTACCACTGCGCGCGGCAGATAGAGTCGGATCGTCGTGCCGACCCCGGGCTCGGAATAGATCTTCGCGTTGCCGCCGGACTGCTTGACGAAGCCGTACACCATGCTGAGGCCGAGGCCGGTGCCCTTGCCGACCCCCTTGGTCGAGAAGAACGGCTCGAACACCCGGGCGATGATCTCGGGCGACATGCCGGTACCGGTGTCCGACACCGCGATCATCACGTACTCGCCCGCTTCTTGCTCGACGTGGGCGTGCGCTTCCTCCGCGTCGAACGCGAAGTTGGCCGTCTCGATGGTCAGCGTGCCGCCGTTCGGCATGGCATCGCGCGCATTGACGGCGAGATTGAGCAGCGCCGACTCGAGCTGGGCCGGGTCGATCAAGACCGGCCAGGCATCCTCCGGCAGATCGAGCCGAACCCGGATGTGCTCGCCGATCGCGCGTGCCAGCAGCTTCGTCATCCCGCGCACGATCTCGTTGGGCTCGACCAGCTTGGGCTGCAGGGGCTGGCGCCGCGAGAACGCCAGCAGCTGGCGCGTCACCTCGGCGCCGCGCAGCGCCGCCGACAAGGCCTCGTCGAGCAGCTCGGCATGCTCGGCCTGCTGCGGCAGCTGCTCGTGCAGCAGATCGAGGTTGCCGACCACGATACCGAGCAGGTTGTTGAAATCGTGCGCGACCCCGCCGGTGAGCTGGCCGACCGCCTCCATCTTCTGGGCCTGGCGCAGCTGCTCCTCCGCCGCGATGCGCTCGGTCATGTCGCGGCCGGTGAAGTAGTAGCGCTGCTCGACGTCGGACCAGACGCCGGTCCATGTCAGCGGAACCGCGCGGCCGCTCTTGTGGATGTAGCGGCAGTCGAAGTGACGGATCAGCCGTCCTTGGCGCGCCTGGCGCATCTCTGCGCGCGTGTTCTCGAGGTCGTCCGGAAAGAGCA
Organism: Candidatus Sulfotelmatobacter sp.; assembly: GCA_035507915.1. GTDB lineage: Bacteria > Pseudomonadota > Alphaproteobacteria > Elsterales > Elsteraceae > JACQAI01. The sequence goes on along the minus strand of DATJNS010000023.1, from coordinate 5,920 downwards.
CCTCGACCGCGCTGCGACCGACCAGTTCCCCGGGCTGGTAGCCGAGGATCGGCGTCACACTCGGACTCACCTGAAGGAACATCCCGTGCCGGTTGGTGACCAGGATCAGGTCCACCGACGTCTCGAAGATGCGCTGGTTCATCACCTGCGCTTTCTCGAGCTGGCGCATCGCCTCGACGGCGTCCTGCCGGGCGCGGCGCTCTTCGGCGTTGGAATGCTCGAGCTCGAGCGTGCGCGCGCGCACGCGGCGCTCCAGGGTCGCGGCCGCGGTCGCGAGACGGCCGTAAAGCCGGGTGTTCTCCAACAGCATGACCGCGAGCACGAAACTCGCGGCGAGCAGGCCGTAGATTCGCCCGACATAGAAGCCGAGGTCGAAGCGGCCGGCGTCGAGCGCGGCGCTGAGCGCGACGTCGAACGTCCAAACCGCCAGCACGACCATCAACCAGACGTCGAGCACGGTGTACCCGCGTCGCCGCCAGAGCACGACGAGGCCGATCGGGCTGAGCGCCCACACCGTCGCGACGACCCCGGTCATCGCGGACGACTGGCGGTTGCCCACCATGATCGCCGGCAACACGGCATCACCGGCCGTCGCCAGCCACGTCAGCGCGCCGGCGAGACTCAGCACGGCGAGCACGGCGCCCGGGATGGCGAAGCCGGGAGACATCCGGAAGTTCTCGGCGGCGCCGCGGCGACCACCGAGCAGACTGTGGCCGATCACCGCGAGAGGAAAACCGGCATGCCAGAACATATAGATCCAGGCGGTGGTCTGGACGTCGGCACCGAGCAGGCCGGCCGGCGCGAACAGACCCGGGAAGCTGAGCGTGTGGACGACCGCCATCAACGCGGTGAACAGATAGCCGCTCGCCAGGATGAGGAGCCCGCGCGAACGCAGGATGCTGACCTGGCCGTATAGCAGCACGGCCGTCACCAGGTCGCTCACCGTCAGCGCCGACTGGTAGATCGGGATGAAGGCCGGCACCGGGCGCCACGGCACGCGCGCGAACGGCGCAGCGGCCGCAAACACCAAGAGCGACAGGCCGACGACGACGGCCGCGAGCCGCCACTCGAAGCGGCCGGCCGGCGCGGTCGACAGGAACACGATCTGTCCGCCTGAGGCGTCGCGGCTCGGTGCCGGATCGACCGCGGCAGGAGGCCGGTCCCGCGCGGCGTCGATCCGTCCGACCGCGATGCCGTCGCTCATCGCCGGCTCACTCCCCGAGCGCGTCCGCCATGCCGATGCCGGAACGATGGCTCGCCGCCCATGCGCTGACCCACTCGGGCAGCTTGGAACCGTCCATGGGCCGACTGAGGTAATAACCCTGCGCCAGGTCGCAGGTGAGTCGACGGAGCAGCTCGAGCGCCTCCAACGTTTCGACGCCCTCGGCGACCACCTTGAGGTTCAGGTTGTGCGCCAGGTCGATGATCGATTTGACGATCACGAGGCTCTCGCGCGACGTCGTGCATTGGATCACGAACGACTTGTCGACCTTCATCTCGGAGAACGGCAGGCGCTGCAGCTGCACCAGCGAGGAGTAGCCGGTGCCGAAATCGTCGATCGATATGCGGAAGCCCTTGAGCCTCAGCCGCGTCGCGATGTCCATCATCTTGACCTCGTCGGCCGCGGTCGCGGTCTCGGTGATCTCGATGACGAACTGCCCGCACGGGACGTCGCGATCCCGGCACAACCGTTCGAGAATGTCGGGAAACTCGATCTCGTCGAGGTTGCGCCCGGAGAAGTTGACCGCGATCGAGATGTCGAGCCCGCGTTCATGCCATTGCCGCCACTGCGCGACCGCGGTGCGCACGACCCAGCGGGTCAGCGCGCCGATCTGGTCGCTGTTCTCGGCCAGCGGAATGAAGCTGTCGGGTCCGAGCCGGCCGCGCGTCGGATGCTGCCAGCGCACCAGGGCCTCGACACCCAGCACGGCCCCGGACGAGACGTCGACCTTGGGCTGATACTCGAGCCTCAGCTCGTCGTTCTCGATGGCGCGCGCGAGCTCAGCCGGCATGGGTCTCGAGCCCCTGCTTGGCTTCCTCGAGCACCGTTCGCAGCTCGGCGGCACGGATCGGTTTCGTCAGCACGCGCCCCATCTTGAGACCGCGCGCGGCGCCCAGCCGGCGCGCCGTGTCGACCACCTTGGCGTCGAATCCGCTCATCACCAGGACCGGCGCCGTGCAACCGAGATCGGCGAGCACCCGCAGGAGCTCGACGCCGTCGGTCCCAGGCATCTGCAAATCCAGCAGGATCAGATCGGGCCGCACGCCGGCATAGCTGGCCGCGAATGCCGTACCGTCCCGGGTCACCGCGGCGTCGTAGCCGCAGCCCTGCGCGACCTTGCGGACGAACTCCCCGAACGCAGGGTCGTCGTCGACGATCATGACTCGGGGCACGGCCATGCGGGCGTCTCCCAAGCATCACGTCGGTGATGCCAAGCAACTAAACGACTTAAGGGGGATTTTCGTTCGAACCTTTAACGAAAACGTTAACAAATAGGTCAAAATTCTCGTGATGTTGGCATTCTGCGGGTTATTTTGCCGCAGACCGCGTTGGCCATTTGGGTTATCGGCTGATCAGTATTTGGCAGATCTCTAAAATCTTCGACAATCTTTCACTCAAACGGGTGATTTCAATTTGGCGACTAACGCTCGACCCTGCCTCTACTTCCTTACATTCGTATTGATCGCTGGCCCGCTGCCGGGGGGTCTCGCTATCCCGGACGCGAGGGCATGATGGTCGACGAAGCCGGATTGATCGCGGAGTTCTACGAAGCGGCGTTCGATGCCAGCCGCTTTCCCGGTGCGCTGCGCCGCTTGGCCGAGTTCACCGAGAGCGTCGGCGGGGTGCTGCTGCTCTGGGACAAATACGCCGCCGAGCCGGCCTTGCTGACCAATGGCGGCCACATGGGCGCGGACGCCTCCGACGCCTATCGCCGCCACTACGCTCAGATCGACCCCTACCGGCCCCTGGTCGAGGTTTTGGCGCCCAACCGCTGGGTCCGCTGCAACGACTTCTTCGACGACGCCTACGTCGCGAAGAGCGCCTTCTACAACGAGTATCTCGGGCCGCGCGGAACCCGCTACATGGCGAGCGCACGGATCGTCGCGGATGCGCAGTTCGATGCTTTTGTCGGTATCCACCGTGGTCGTACCGACGAGCCGTTCGCGCCGGCCGTGATCGAGCGCGTCGCCCGCATCGGGCGGCATCTCGGACGAGCCGTCGAAGTGTACCTGGAGGTCACGCGCACGGGTCTGGGCCGGACGACCGCTGCGGCCATGCCGGAACAGCTCACGACGCCCGCCGTGCTGGTCGATGTCGGCGCGCGCGTGCTCTTCGCGAACCCGGCGGCGGAAGCCTTGCTGGCGCGCGAAACCACCCTCGGCATCCGATATGGCCGCTTGTCCGCCGTGCGGGGCGGCGACGAGCGCCAACTCGCCAGCTTGATCGGTGTCGCCGTCACGACCGGCGCCGGCGGCACCATGGTGATCCACCGCTCGGCGGAGCAGGCGCCGCTCGAGGTCCTGGTGACTCCCGCCGGACCGGTGTCGACGCTCTACAATCTGGCGCCCACGACAGCGGCGCTGGTGCTGCTGCGCGACCGCATGGTGGCCGCGACGGCGGGACGCGGGCTGCGCGAGCGCTTCGGCCTGACCAACAGCGAGGCCGCGCTCGCCCAGGGGCTGCTCGACGGCAAGCGGCTGACCGACATCGCGGCGGGCCGGCGCGTCTCGATCGAAACCGTGCGCACCCAGCTGCGGTCGCTGTTCAAGAAAACCGGCACCGCGCGACAGGTCGACCTGCTGCGCGTCCTCCTGACTCCGCCCGATTCGAACGAGCGCGGCTAACCGCCCGGCCGCTCGCTCAGGCGACCAGCGCGTGCTTCCGCCGGGCCATCTCGGCGAGGTAGCGCGACGGCGTCTCCATCAGCGGCGTGCGCCGGGTGAGCCACGCGCGGAAGTCGGCGGCGCTGTGCATGCCCTGATTGGCCGGCAGCGCCGGCCATGACGGCACCTCGAGCCACAGCCGCATCAGATGGCGCCGGCGCGCCACCTCGGGCCAATCCTGGTAGTCGGTTCGACCGTGCAGGATCACGCGGTTGTTGAGGAACTGGATGTCGCCCTCGTCGATCGCCATGTCGAGGTAGAATTCCGGCGTGCCGGCGAGGCCTTGCAGCAGGTCGAGCGCTTCGCGCTGCAGCGGCGTCATCACGGTGTCGCCCATCTCGTGCGCGCGGCGCGGATAGTCGCCCGACAGGTTGCAGCTGACCTCGCCGCCCGGTCCGCGCGCGAAGAACGCCACCTTCTTGACCAGCACGCCCGAGCCGAGCTCGGCGTCGCGGTCGCGGCGCCGGCACACGTAGTCCTGATAGAGCAGCTCGAGCAGCTCGGGCCGCGTCTCGAGCAGATGGTTGTGCACGGCGGCGGCGCTGGCGATCCGGCTGGCGCCGCCCGAGCGCGCGGCGCGCACGCACATCAGCGAGACGATGTCGCAGGTGTCGGTGTGCATCCGCTGGCCGCCGCCCGAATGATAGCCGCGCGCGTCGGGCTCGAAATCGCTGTGGTCGATCACGTGGCCCAGCAGCTCGCCGAGATGGGACTGCGGCAACGGACGGCCGATGTGCGCGCCGAGGCCGGTGTAGATGCGCGCCAGGTCGTCGAGCGCGTAGCGCTCGCGCGGCAGGCCGCGCAACAACAGGAAGCCGTGGCCGTGGCGCAGCGTATCGCCGAGCGCGGCCAGGCGCCGGGTGAGCGTCGGCAGCGGAAAGGTCTCCCGCGTGATCGCGGGGAAGTCGACCTCGCCCAGCGAGCACAGGTGCGCGAGCCCGGCGTCGATCTCGTCGATTTCGGCGGCCGACAGCATGTGCAGGCCGACGGCGCGCCAGTCAGTGGCCGGACCGCGCCAGACCGCATCGCCCTCGATCGGATGCAGAACCGGGCTCATACGGTCTCCTTCGCCGGCGCCCCGGCGGGCGCCGTGCCGGCGTAGCGGCTGACCGGACGCTCGAGCCCGAGATTGTCGCGCAGGGTCGGGCCTTCGTACTCGGTGCGGAACACGCCGCGCTCCTGCAGCTCGGGGATCACGAGCGCAATGAACTCGTCGAGCTCGCCCGGCAGGGTCGGCGGCTGCACCAGGAAGCCGTCGACGCCGTGGTTGAGGAACCAAGTCGTCATCTCGTCGGCAACCTGACTCGCCGTGCCCTTGACGGTGCGTTGGCCGCGTGCGCCGGCGAAGCGCTGGTAGAGCTGGCGCACCGTGAGGTTCTCCTCGCGCGCCCAGCGCAGCACCATGCGCTGCGAGGTCTGTCCCATGTTGTGCACCCAGTCGTCGGCCGCCTTGGGCAGCGGACCGTCGAGGTCGACATTCCGCAGATCGAAGTTGCCGAGCGCGTTCGACAGCAGGATCAGCCCGACGTCGGGGTGGATCAGCGACTGCAGGTAGCGGTGCTTCTCCTCGGCCTCGGCCTCGGTGCGCCCGACCACCGGATTAAACCCCGGCATCACCTTGAGGGCCTCGGGCGGGCGACCGTACTTGGCCATGCGGCCCTTGAGGTCGCGATAGAAGTCCTGCGCGCCCTGCAACGTGTGCTGCGGCGTGAACACCGCCTCGGCGGTGCGCGCCGCGAGCTCGCGACCGACCTCCGACGAACCGGCCTGGAAGATCACCGGATGGCCCTGCGGCGGCCGCGCGACGTTGAGCGGCCCGCGCACCGAGAAATGCTTGCCCTTGTGATTGAGCGTGTGGAGTTTGGCCGGATCGAAATAGCGCGCGCTCGCGCGATCGCGCACGAAGGCATCGTCGTCCCAGCTGTCCCACAGGCCCTGCACGACCTCGACGAACTCGAACGCGCGGTCGTAGCGCGCGTCGTGCTCGTAATGCGCTTCCCGGCCGAAATTGTAGGCTTCGGAGAGGTTCGAGGAC
>DATJNS010000022.1:0-4577 GCA_035507915.1 Candidatus Sulfotelmatobacter sp. | reverse complement strand
GGCTTGGCCGCCGGATCCCAGACGCCGCCATGGATCCACGGACCGTCGCGGAACGCGCCGCCGCCCGTGAAGCGTGTCTGACACGCGAACACCCGGCCGACCGCCGGCTCGCTCGCGATCCTGCCGTCGCCGAGCGGCAAGCTCTGGGCGCCCGCCGCGCCGATCCACAGACCGGCGGCGAGCGCCGCGCCGGCGCTGCGGGCCCGCGCGCGCATGCTAACGCCGCCCGAAGCCGGAGCCGCGCATGCAGCGCGCGAAATACTGCTCGCGTTCCGCATGCACGCGTTCGACGTCGGCGGTGTGGGTGGCGGCGGCGATCGCCTCGATCGAGCGCTGGTGGCAGTCGAGCTCGACCGCCTGCGTCACGTCCGGGCTGACGTCGGCGCGCTGCCAGCTGTCGGCCGGTTCGGCCGCGCACGCCGCCGCCGCGAGGGCCAGCATGGCGGCGCCGAGACGACGGACGCGCGGTCGGCTCAACCGGCGCGCAGCCGCTTGGCGGCCTCGACCGCGGCGTAGGTCAGGATGCCGTCGGCGCCGGCGCGCTTGAAGCCGATCAGGCATTCCATCATCGCGCGGTCGCCGTCGAGATAGCCGGCCTGGCCGGCCGCCTTGATCATCGCGTACTCGCCCGACACGTGATAGGCGAAGGTCGGCACCGCGAAGGCGTCCTTCACCCGGCGCAGCACGTCGAGATAGGGCATGCCGGGCTTCACCATCACCATGTCGGCGCCCTCGGCGAGATCGGCCGCGACCTCGCGCAGCGCCTCGTCGGTGTTGGCCGGATCCATCTGGTAGGTCGCCTTGCCGTGCTTGCCGAGATCGCCGCCCGAACCGAGCGCCTCGCGGAACGGGCCGTAATAGGCCGAGGCGTACTTGGCGGCGTAGGACAGGATCAGGGCGTCCTTGTGGCCCGCCGCGTCGAACGCCTGGCGGATCGCGCCGATGCGGCCGTCCATCATGTCGGACGGCGCGGTGACGTCGCAGCCGGCCTCGACCTGCACCAGCGCCTGCTTGACCAGCACCTCGACCGTCTCGTCGTTGGCGACCCGGCCGTCGATCACCAGCCCGTCGTGGCCGTGGGTGGTGAAGGGGTCGAGCGCGACGTCGCACAGGATGCCGATGTCGGGCACCGCGCGCTTGATCGCGCGCACCGCGCGGCACACCAGGTTGTCGGGGTTGACCGCCTCGCCGCCGTCGGCGGACTTGCGCGCGTCGGGCACGACCGGGAACAGCGCGACCATCGGGATGCCGAGCCCGGCGGCCTCGGCGACCGCGTCGATCGCGACGTCGATGGCGAGCCGGTCGACCCCCGGCATGGTCTTGACCGGCTGGCGCACGCCCGACCCCTCGATCACGAAGATCGGCCAGATCAGGTCGCGCGGGCTGAGCGCGGTCTCGGCGACCAGATCGCGCGTCCATTTCTCCATGCGCGTGCGGCGCAGGCGGGTGCGCGGGAAGGCGGCGGGGGCGAGGGGCCAGGCGGGCCGGGGCATGAGCGCGGGCGCTTACATTAGAATAGAGTGTACCGGGGCGAGGATAGGAGCGGCCCCGGGCTTTGACAACCGAGGCGCCGGCCGGCGCGGCAGGGGCGCCAGCCCCGCGAGCGCCACCAAGACTCCTAGCGCGGGGCATGAACCCGCGGCGCCGATTTTGTTTGGCGCTCGCGGGGCTGACGCCCCCGCGCTGGGCCCAAGCATTGCATGGAACCGGGCATGGACATCGAGATCCAGCCGCGCCTGGGCCACAACGGCGGCCCGCCGCTCGACGACCACGTGCCGGAATGGGGGCTGGGCCCGATCGGCACCTATTTCGACTGGAAGCGGGCGCATCGCCGCTCGCGCCGCGCGTCGCGCAGCGTCGTGATGTTCCGGCTCGGCCGCGCCGAACGCGTCGGCCTGACCTACGAGGAGTACCTGCTCGAGATCCTCGACCGCGGGCGCTACCTGCAGGCCGAGGACGCCGCGCGCATCGCCGAGATCAAGGCCGCGCGCGTGCCGGCGGCGCCGCCCGGCCAAAACATCACGACGGCACGCGCGATCGTCGACCCTCCCGCGAGCGACTCTCCGGATCCGGGCCCGCGCGCTGCCGCGCTGCCGCGCTGCGACGCCTGCGCCGCGTGCGATGAGTCCGGACCCCCTCCGGCCCGTCGTTCCAGCGTCCCACCCCAATCGTCTAGACGTTGAAAGGAGCCGGGTTGCGCCTAGGAACCTTTGGGGCTCTATAGGTCCCACGAACCAAGAGTGACGGGATTGCCCAGAGCCTCGACCTCGGCGTGGACGGCGGACGTGGTGCGCGACGATCTGCGATCGATCACCGACGTGTTTCGTGCGCACGGCGCGTCACCGCCGCGCATCGTCTGGAACCCGCGCCCGAGCGACATCACCGCGCCGCCGCTGCGGTTTCTGCTCGAGCGCTGGATCGCGCTCAAGGCCGACGCAGGGGGCGTGCCGCACGACCGTCAGATCGATCTGGCGAGCCTGGAGCCGGCGGCCGGTTATCTGATGCTGATCGAGCCGATCGATGACGGGCGCGATTTCCGCTACCTGACCTACGGCGACATCCTCGCGCGGATCTCCAACATCGACATGACGGGGCGCCGCCTGTCGGAGCATCCGGCGAGCGCGTACGCCATCGACTTCGGCCTCGCGGTCTATCATGCGGTGTGCGAACGGCGCGAGCCGATCTACTCCGAGCGCCACCCCGCGGGCGCCCGCGACGCGACGGTCTGGCTGCGCCTGGTGCTCCCGTTCGTCGACGACGCCGGCACGGTGGTGCGTCTGATCTCCGGCAGCGTCGCGATCGGACGCGACGGCGAGCTGCTCCGCTGACGGGACGCGCCGACCCGAATTGACAGCGCGTCGTCTCGCCAGCGAGCATGCGCCGATGCCGGAGACCGACGACGAGGTTCTGATCGAGCGCGCCGGGCGCGACGGCGCGGTGCTGCACGTCACGCTGAACCGGCCGCGCGCGCTCAACGCGCTGACCCTGGGCATGATCCGGCGCATCGACCCGGCGCTCGCCGCGGCTTCGCACGACCCGAGCGTCGCGTGCGTCGTGATCACCGGGGCGGGCGACCGCGCGTTCTGCGCCGGCGGCGACGTGCGCGCGATCGCCGAGTCGCTGCGCGATCCCGCCTCGACCCTGTCGCAGGATTTCTTCCGCGAGGAGTACGTCCTCAACCGGCGCATCCACCGCTATCCGAAGCCCCACATCGCGCTGATCGACGGCGTCTCGATGGGCGGCGGCTTCGGCGTCTCGGTGCACGGCTCGCACCGCATCGGCACCGAGAAGCTCGTGTTCGCCATGCCGGAGACCACGATCGGCCTGTTCCCCGACGTCGGCGGCACCTGGTTCCTGACCCGCTGCCCGGGCGAGATCGGCACCTATCTGGCGCTGACCGGCCGGCGCGTCGGGCTGGCCGACGCGCGCTATTGCGGCTACGCGACCCACGCGGTGCCGCGCGCGCGCCTGGCCGAGCTCACGGCGGCGCTGTTCGCCGCCGCGCCGCGCGACGCGCACCAGGTCGCCGCGGTGCTCGCGCCCTTCGCCACCGAGCCCGAGGCCGCGCCGCTCGCCGCGCAGCGCACGCTGATCGACCGTTGCTTCGGGTTCGACGAGATCGAGGCCATCATGGCGGCGCTGGCGCGCGAGGGCGGCGCCTGGGGCGCCGAGATCCTGGCCGAGCTCGCGCAGAAATCGCCGAGCAGCCTGAAGATCACCTTGCGCCAGCTGCGCGGCGGCCGGGGCCTCGAGATCGAGGACGTGCTGATCCGCGAGTTCCGCATGACGCAGCACTTCATGAGGGCGTACGATTTCGCCGAGGGCGTGCGCGCGCTGCTGATCGACAAGGACCAGACGCCGCGCTGGCGCCCGCCGACCTTGGACGCGGTCGACGCGGCGTCGGTCGAGGGCTACTTCGCGCCGCTCGGCGCCCGGGATTTGACGTTTCACGATTGAATAGCAAAGGGAGGCGACGATGACGGCGATCGGCTTCATCGGGCTCGGCAACATGGGCGGACCGATGGCGCGCAACCTCGTCAAGGCGGGGCACGCCCTCAAGGTGTTCGACGTCGTGCCCGCTTCGATGGCGGCGCTCGTCAAGGCGGGCGCGACGGCGGCGGCCAACCTCGGCGAGACCGCGAGCGGCGTCGACATGGTGATCACGATGCTGCCCGCGGGCCCCGAGGTGCGCGCGGTCTATCTGGATCAGGGCGGCGTGCTGGCGCGCGCGAGCGCCGACGCATTGCTGATCGACTGCTCGACGATCGACGTCGAGACCGCGCGCCTTGTCACCGAGGAAGCAAAAAAAGCCGGCTTCGAGATGCTTGATGCGCCGGTCTCGGGCGGTGTCATGGGCGCGCAGGGCGGCACGCTCACCTTTATGGTCGGTGGCACCACCGAGGCCTTCGCCAAGGGCCGCCCCGTCCTCGCCAATATGGGGCGCACGATCGTCCATGCCGGTCCCGCAGGGAGCGGCCAGATCGCCAAGATCTGCAACAACATGATGCTGGCGGTGTCGATGATTGGCGTGTGCGAGGGGTTCGCGCTCGCGGAAAAGCTGGGTCTGCCGACGCAGA
>DATJNS010000021.1:0-22174 GCA_035507915.1 Candidatus Sulfotelmatobacter sp. | reverse complement strand
CCTGATGGTCTGGACCATGTTCGGCTACGCGGGCGACAGCGCCGAGATGACGCGCCACCGGCTGCGCCAGGGCAACCTGATGGGGCCGTCGGGCTTCCTCGGCCTCGAGGACAACGAGGCGCTGCGCTTCGTCCAGGAGGGTGTGACGCGGTCGGACCCTGGGGCCTCGTATGTCGGGCTCGGCGGCGCCGAGGAGGGCACGACGCACCATCTGATCAGCGAGGCGGCGATCCGCTCGATGTACCGCCACTATCGCGAGGTCATGGACCTCTGAGCATGTTGAAGGGCTTCGAGGCGACCGCGGTGCCGGTGGGCCCGGCCCGCGACGCGCGCGCCGAGATCGAGGCGTTCAACGCCGAATATTCCGCGGTGCTCGATGCCGGCCAGGTCGACGCCTGGCCGCGCTTCTTCACCAACGACGCGCTCTACCGCATCACTGGCCGCGACAACGCCGACGCCGATCTGCCGGTCGGCCTGGTGTACTGCGAGGGCAGGGCCATGATCGAGGACCGCGCGCTCGCGATCGCACGCACCATGATGTTCGCGCCGCGCTACCTCCTGCATCAGGTCACCAACGTGCGCGTGCTGGCGCTCGCCGACGACGCGATCACGGCGACCGCGAACTACGCGCTATACGAGACCCTGGTCGACGCGCGCACCACCCTGCAGCAGGTCGGCCGCTACTACGATCGCTTCGTGCGCCGCGACGGCGCGCTGCTGCTGCGCGAGCGGCACTGCGTCTACGACTCGCTGATCATCGACACCGCGCTGATCTACCCGGTGTAGCGGAGCGCACGCCCAAGGCGTGCGCCTCTCGCCCGTCATCCTCGGGCCTGTCCCGAGGATTCACGTCTTGCTTTCCACGCGACGGCGCGAAAGGCGTGGATGCTCGGCACGAGGCCGAGCATGACGGTTTGTTACGACAGAGAGGGTGCCTGAGCCCTCAGCGCAGGCCCAACAACGCCTTCACGCGCGCCCAAATCGCCTGCCACACCAGACGGCCGGCACTGAGCGCCGCCGGCGCCACCGCCGCGCCGCCACCGCTCAGCCGCGCGTTCAGGTTGGCGGCGAACACGCCGACGATGCGCCGGCCGAGCTCCTGGGCGAGGCCCGAGCGCGAGAACTGCGCCAGCGGTCCCTGCAGATCGTACTCGACCGCGACGGCGATGCGCGTGCCGGCGCCTTCCGACGTCAGGCGATAGGTCAGCTCGGCACGCGTGCGCGAGCGCGAGGCGTTGTCGCCGCCGGCGCCCTTGGCGGTGCCGGTCAGCGACGCGTCGTCGCGCTCGATCACGGCCGAGCCGGCGAACGCCGCCTGCATCGGCCCGAGCTTGACGTGCAGCCGACCCTTGACGGTTCGCGCATCGTGCTCGGTCAGCTCGGCACCCGGCAGACACGCCGCGACGACGGGAAAATCGGCGAGCGCCGCCCACACGACCGCGGGTGGCTGCGCGATCACGAAGGTCTCGGCGAACCGCGTCCAGCCCTGGCGCGCCGGCGCATCGGCCGCCGCGACCATGGGCGCCACGGCCGGAGCGGCGGCCGGCGTGAAGCGCGCCGGGGCCGCCGCCGCGAGCGCTGCCGCCGCAACCGGCGCCGGCGTACCGCCCGCGCGGCGCTGCTCGAGCACGCTGCGCACCGCATTGACGATGCCGAGATAGCCGGTGCAGCGGCATAGGTTCCCCGACAGCTCGACGCGGACCCGCCGCTCGTCGGCGTCGGGCAGGCGCAGCACGATGTCGCGCGCCGCGATCAGCATGCCGGGCGTGCAGAAACCGCATTGCAGCCCGTGCTCGCGCGAGAACGCCTCGCGCAGCGCGGCCATCGGCGGATCGTCCTCGAAGCCCTCGATGGTGCGCACGTCGAGCCCGTCGCAGGCGACCGCGAAGGTCAGGCACGAGCGCGCCGGCTGGCCGTCGATCAGCACGGTGCAGGCGCCGCACACGCCATGCTCGCAGCCGAGATGCGTGCCGGTGAGGCGGAGCTGCTCGCGCAGGAAGTCGCCCAGATGGGTGCGCGGCTCGACCTCGGCGCTGACGCGCTCGCCGTTGACCGTGAGGGCAACCGCGGTCACGCGAAGACCTGCTTGAGCGCGCGCAGCACCGCGCCGCCCTGCATGCGCCGCTCGACCGCGTCGAGCCCGGGCAGCGCGGCGGTCAGCGCCGCGGCGATCGCGTCTGGTGTCGCGGCGACCGCGCCCCGTTCCGCGAGATCCGACGCCAGCGCGGGCAACGGTTGCGGCGCGCCCGACAGCGCGCCGACGAACAGCCGGGCGACACGACGCGCCGGATCGAGCACGACGGCTGCGCTCGCCTCGGGAAACTCGCCGGTCTTGCGGCAGAACTTGAAATAGCCGAAGCGCGCCGCGGCGGAGAGCTTCGGCACCAGCACGGCCTCGACGATCTCGTCGTCGCCGAGCGCCGTCGTGAACGCCGCGGTCATGAAGCGATCGGCCGCGACCCGGCGCTCGCCGGCAGGCCCGCGCACGATCACCGAGGCATCGAGCGCCGCCAGCGCGAGCGGCCAGTCGGCCGCCGGGTCGGCGTGCGCCAGGCTGCCCCCGATGGTGCCGCGGTTGCGCACCGCGCGGTAGGCGATGCCGCCCGCGACCGCGACGAGCATCGCGCCGCCCGGCAATGTCGCGTCCTCGATCTCGGCATGCGTCACCGCGCCGCCGACGCGCCACGCGTCGCCCGCGTCGTCGATGCGGCGCAGCGCATCGAGCCGCGCGATGTCGATCAGCAGCCTGGGCCGCGCCAGGCGCAGATTGAGCATCGGACCGAGCGATTGGCCGCCGGCGAGCAGCTTGGCGCCCGACCCGGCGCCGAGCGCGCGCACCGCCTCGGCCAGATCGCGCGGCCGCACGTATTCGAACGCCGCGGCCTTCACGCCGGTTTTCTCATCGGTTCGCCCGTTCGAGCGCGGCGAGCAGGCGGCGCGGCGTCAGCGGCGTCTCGGTGAGCTCGACGCCGAGCGGTCGCAGCGCGTCGTTGACGGCATTGAAGATCACCGCCGGCGGCGCGATCGCGCCGCCCTCGCCCATGCCCTTGATGCCGAACTTGGTGTAGGGCGACGGCGTCTCGAGATGGAAGATGCGCATCGCCGGCACCTCGGTCGGGCCGGGCAGCAGGTAATCGGCGAAGGTGGAGGCGAGCGGCTGGCCGTTGGCGTCGTACGGGCTCTCCTCGTACATCGCGGTGCCGAGGCCCTGGGTGGCGCCGCCCAGCATCTGGCCGTCGACCACCATCGGGTTGACCAGCGTGCCGCAATCCTCGGCGATCACGTAGTCGAGGATCTCGATCGCGCCCAGCGTGGTGTCGACCGCGACCACGGCGGCGTGCGAGGCGTAGCTGAACGCGCCGGTGTCGCGCTCGGGCTTGTAGGCGATCGTCGTCTCGAGCCCGCCCGTGTCGACGTCGGGCGGCAGGCGGTCGGGTCGGTGATACCAGGCGGCGGCGACCTCCTCGAGCGTGACCGAGGCCTGCGGCCCGACTACCCGGCCGTCCTCGTAGCGCGCGGTCGACGTGGCGCACTGCATCAAGTGCGCGCCGATCGCGACGAAGCGCGGGATCAGCACCTCGCAGGCCTGGCCGACCGCGCCACCCGACATCACGATCGAGCGCGAGGCGTAGGTGCCGGTCGAGAACGGCGTGAGCCCGGTATCGCCGTGCACGACCTTGATGCGCTCGACGGGAACGCCGAGCACCTGGTGGGCGATCTGGGCCATGGTCGTCTCCATGCCCTGCCCGTGCGAGTGGATGCCGACGCGCACCTCGAGCCCGCCGCCCGACACCAGCCGCACCGTCGCCTGGTCGTAGCCGGGGATCAGCGGCAGGCCCCAGGCCGAGAACACGCTCGAGCCGTGGGCCGACTGCTCGCAGTATGTCGCGAAGCCGACGCCGATCAGGCGTCCATCGGGCTCGCCCCGCGCCTGGCGCGCCCGCCAGGCGTCGAAATCGATCTTGTCGCGTACCGTCAGCAGGCTCTTGCGATAGTCGCCGCTGTCGAAGTGCTTGCGGGTGACGTTGTCGTACGGCATCGCCTCGGCCGGCACGAGGTTGTCGTGGCGCACCTGCCACGGCTCGCGCCCGACCTTGCGCGCGATCGCGTCGATCATCTGCTCCATGGCGAAGCACACGCCGGTGCGCGCGACGCCGCGGTACGGCATGAAGCCGGGCTTGTTGGTGGCGACGCAGTGGACCTTGCAGCGATAGCCGCGGAAATCGTAGGGGCCCGGCAGGTTGCCGACCGCCTGGCCGGGCTCGAGCCCGATGGTGAACGGCCACACCGAATAGGCGCCGCCGTCGATCGTGACCTCGGCGTCGAGCGCGAGCAGCCGGCCGGTCTTGTCGGCATATGCCTTGAGCTTGTAGTGGTGCTGGCGCGCGACCGCGCCGGCGACCAGGTGCTCGCGCCGATCCTCGATGTAGCGGAACGGTCGCCGGAAGGTGCGCGCCAGCCAGGTGACGCAGATGTCCTCCGGGAACACGATCACCTTGTAGCCGAAGCCGCCGCCAACATCGGGCGAGATCACCCGCACCTGCTCCTCGCCGAGGCCCAGGGTCTGCGCGAGCCCGATGCGCAGCACGTGCGGCACCTGGGTCGAGGCGTAGACCGTCAGCTGGTCGTGGCGCTCTTCCCAATGGGCGAGGATCGCCTTGCCCTCCATCGGCACCATGGCCTGGCGCGACAGCGTGACCTCGCGCTCGACCACCACGTCGGCCTGGCGCGATCTCGCCTCGAACTCGCTGTCGAGGCCGATCGTCACGAACAAATTGTCGGGCCAGTCCTCATGCACGCGCACCCGCGCGTCGACGCGCGCCGCGTGCGCGTCGACCAGTGGCGGCAGATCCTCGATCTCGAGCTCGACGCCCTCGAGAATGTCCTCGGCCTCGGCGCGCGTCGGCGCGACCGCGAACGCGATCGGCTCGCCGACGAAGCGCACCTTGTCGCCGGCGAGCGGCGGATGCTCCGACAACCGGTAGCCCGGGATGGTCGACTGCGCGATCACGGGGTTGAGGCCGGTCAGGTCGGCGCGCGTGAACACCGCGCGCTCCTTGCCGGCGGGCTTGACGATGCGGACGAGCCGGCCGTGTGCGATTGGGCTGCGCAGGAACGCGACCTCACGCTGGCCGGGCAGCACCATGTCGGTGACGTACTGGCCGCGCCCGTGCAGGAAGCGCGCGTCCTCCTTGCGCCGAACGCGCGCGCCGATGCCCTGTTTCGCGGCGTCCGCTATGGCCACGTCCGTGCCGCACGATAATCGGCGACGCGGGTGATGTCGTCACGCCGTCTCATGGGGCCTCCCCCAATCGGGTGCACGCTCAGGTTTTCGGCGTCGCGTCGCAAACTAGGCGGTATACTGAGCGTGTGCGAACCAGAGGGTCAACGGAATTGTCGGGCAAGTCGCGAACGGCGGGGAGCAACGCGAACGGCGAGCGCGCGCCGCACACTCCGCTGTGGTCGCGCCCCGGCTATCTCGTCCGGCGCGTGCATCAGAGCCACACCGCGCTCTTCGCCGACGAGTGCCGCGCCTTCGGCATCACGCCCGTGCAATACGGCGTGCTGACCGCGCTGCTGCACCGGCCGGACATCGACCAGGCGACCCTGGGCGCCGAGTGCGGCATCGACCGCACCAACGCAGCCGACGTGCTGGAGCGGCTGGCCGAGCGCGGACTGGTGCGCCGAACCAAGAGCGCCGCCGACCGCCGCATGATGCTGGCGCGGCTGACCGGCGAAGGCCGCGCGCTCACCCGCGCGATGCATGGCGCCATGCAGCGCGCCCAGACACGCCTGCTCGACGCGCTCAGCGCGACCGAGCGCCGGCAGTTCCTGCGCCTGCTCCTCAAGCTGGTCGACGCGATCGAACCCGCCGAGGCCGGTGCGGCGGCGCCGCGTCCGCCTCGCGCGCCGGCGCGCGGCGCGCGCAAGCACGCGACGCGGTGATCCGATGCCCCGGGTCCCGACAGGCCGGCTCGGCATCCGGCATGCGCGCGAAATCCCAAAAGCCGGAGATTTCGTGCTAGGGAATGATGCGCGGGTCGCCGGTCGTCGCAATTTTAGCGGTTATATTGCGTTGATCTATCAGCCGGCGGGCCGGAATATCCGATCGATGCATCTCTTGCTCTCGGGCCCATGCGGATCTTGTTGATCGAAGACGATGCCAGCCTTGCCGAGCTGATCCGCGTCGGTCTGCAGGCGCACGGCTTCACGGTCGATCACGTGACCGGCGGCGAGGACGGCCTGGCAGCCGCCGAGACGATCGAATACGACGCCTTGATCCTCGATCTGAGCCTGCCGGACCTCGACGGCATCGAGGTGCTCAAGACCTTGCGCAAGCGTCAGGCGCGCGCGCCGGTCCTGATCCTGTCGGCGCGCGGCGCGCTCGGCTCGCGCATCGACGGGCTGAACGCCGGCGCCGACGACTTCCTGCCCAAGCCGTTCGACTTGGGCGAGCTGACCGCGCGGCTGCGCGCGCTGATGCGCCGGCCCAAGGAGATGCTCAACAGCGATCTGGCGTGCGGCAATCTCCGGCTGTCGCCGCATCGGCGCGAAGTGCTGGTCGACGGCAGGCCGGTCAGCCTGCCGCGGCGCGAGCTCAGCGTGCTCGAGCATCTGATGCGCAGCCCGGGGATGCCGGTCTCCAAGGCGCGGCTCGAGGAAGGGCTGTACGGCTTCGACGAGGAGGTCGCGTCCAACTCGGTGGAGGTCCACATCCACCATGTCCGCAAGCGGCTCAAGGAAGCCGGCGCCTCCGTGCGGATCGAGACGCGGCGGGGCCTCGGCTACGTGCTGATCGCCGGCGCCGAAGCGCCCTGACGAAACCGCATCAGTGGCAGAAATAGCGCCGGCGTAGCGCGGCGCGCGTGGCCGCGGTGACCGGCACCATGGCGCGCACCAGCGCGCGGGCGCGCGCCAGATCGCCCGACCGGCACATCTGCTCGAGCTCCCAGGCGAGCTCGCCCAGGCGCAGTGCGCCGAAACAGCCGCAGGTGCCCGACATGTCGTGCGCGGTCTCCTGCAGCGCCGCCAGGTCGCCGGCGGATGCCGCTCCGACCAGGCACTCGATGCGGGTGCCGAGGCTGGCGAACCAGTTTTCGATCAGCCCCATGAAGCTGTCGAACGACACCATCTCGCGCAGCACGACGAGGGGTTGCTCGTCGAAGACCGGCAGTTCGGGCGCGACCAGCGGCTCGGGTCCGGCGTCGTGGGCGGAGCTGCCGCCGTAGGGGTCGACCATGGGGGTTCGGGAGAAACTCGAGCCAAAATCCAGGCGCCGTTCTAGCCAGCACAGCTTAGGACAGACTTAAGCGGATCCGCGGCGGTCGAGCGGCAAAATTCGCCGCAGAATCAGGCTCGAACGGGCTTGCTGCGCCGTGACATTATGATTGTCATTTCATGGTCGGTGCGACGGCGGCGCGCCTTTCCGCCTAGGTGAATTTGAATAAAGTCCTGAGAAAGGTTTTTTGACCAATTCGTGGCCAACTGGCGTCGCGACCAACAAACAAGACCGTTCGGGGAGAGACACCGCCATGCTGCGCACCATCTCCATCAACACGCTGCTCAAGGCGCTGATCGGGATTCTGGCGATCGCCCTGATCGCCTTGTTCGGTCGCGCGGCCGTCGACGCCTGGCAGGAGCAGCGTACGGCCGAGCGCGTGCATGCCATCGCGGGCGTGATCAATCCCCTGTTCATCGCGCTGCAGAACCTGCGGGTCGAGCGCGGCACGGTGAACACCGCCTTGGTGACACCGACGCCGATCGACGCCGACACGCGCGCCGACATCGCGGCGCTGCGCAACGCCTCGGGCCCGGCGATCGAACAGGCGCTCGCTCGCCTGGGCGCCGTCGCGCTGCCCGACAAGACCACGCTGGTCGACGCCCTGACGCGCGCGGAGCAAGCCGTCGTGCAGCGTCGCGTTGCCGCCGACGCCGATGCGCAGCGCCCGAAAGCCGAACGTGACCCGGCACTGTCGCGCGCGTGGATCAGCGAGGTCGGCGAGCTGGTGACGACGATCGACAAGCTCTCGGAGGCGCTGTCCGCCGAGATCGAGCTGGCGGATCCCGTGATCCACAAGCTGATGACGTTGAAGCAGCTCGGCTGGGCCGTGCGCGACTACGCCGGCACCTACCGGCTCCGGGTCGGCGCGGCGATCGCGGCGGGCGCGGTGCTGCCGACCGATCAACGCCTGGTGATCGAGAAACTGGACGCCAGCACCAACACGGCATGGCGGTCGCTGCTCGAGGCGGCCACCAAGCCGCTCCCCGCGCGGCTGACCCAGGCGATCGACGGCGCGAAGCAGGGCTGGTTCGGCGCCTTCGCCAAGGAGCGCGCCGAGATCGTCAAGGCGCTGGTCGAGACCGGCAAGGCGCCGCTCAGCGGCGGCGAATGGGTCAAGCGCTCCAATCCGCATCTCGAAAGCCTGATCGCGGTCGCCAACGCGGCGCTCGACGCCACCCAGCAGTTCGCCGCCGTGCGGTCATCCGACGCGGTGGCGCACTTCTACCTGCAGATGGTGCTGTTGATCGCCGCGGTCGCGGTCGCCACCGTGGCGTTCCTGGTCGTGACCCGGCGCGTGACCGCACCGATCAACGCGCTCGCCGACGCCATGCTGCGCATCGGCGAGGGCGATCTCGCGACCGCGGTGCCGCACGGCGACCGCACCGACGAGGTCGGCAAGGTGGCGCGCGCGCTCGAGCTGTTCAAACGCCAAGCGGTCGACAAGCAGCAGCTCGAGCGCGAGCGCGAGGCCGAGGGGGCGCAGCGCGAGCGCCGGCAGGCGACGATCGAACAGCAGATCGCGCGTTTCGACGCCTCGGTGCGCGACGCGTTGAGCGCGCTCGACCAGACCGCCGGCAGCATGCGGCAGACCTCGCAGGCGATGTCGGCGACCGCCGAGCGCACCAACGCCCAGGCGGCCACGGTGGCCGGCGCATCCGAGCAGGCGTCGATGAACGTCCAGACCGTTGCATCGGCGATCGGCCAGCTGTCCGGCTCGATCAGCGAGATCGCCCGGCGGGTCGCCGACTCGGCGGCGATCGCGAGCAAGGCGGTCAACGAGGCGGCGCAGACCAGCGAGCGCATCCAGAGCCTCGCCGAGACCGCCGGGCGCATCGGCCGCGTCGTCGAGCTGATCAACGGCATCGCCAGCCAGACCAACCTGCTGGCGCTCAACGCCACCATCGAGGCGGCGCGCGCCGGCGAGGCCGGCAAGGGCTTCGCCGTGGTCGCGAGCGAGGTCAAGAACCTGGCCAACCAGACGGCGCGCGCGACCGAAGAGATCACGGGCCAGATCAGCGCCATGCAGGGCGCGACCCAGGAGGCCGTCGAAGCGATCGGGACGATCGACCGCACGGTCGGCGAGATCAGCGAGATCGCCACCGCAATCGCCTCGGCGGTCGAGCAGCAGGGCGCGGCGACCGCCGAGATCACCCGCAACACCGAGCGCGCCGCCAAGGGCACCGCCGAGGTCACCGAGACGATCGTCGGCGTCAATCAGGCGGCGGGCGAGACCGGCGCCGCGGCGGCCCAGGTCCTGACCGTGGCGGGCGAGCTCGCCGGCCGCGCCGAGACGCTGCGCCAGGCCGTCGATCAGTTCCTCGCCAACATCCGCAGCGCCTGAGCGAACGGCGACACGGGGCTCACTCCGGCTCGGGCGGCGCGATGCCGTGGGCGCGCAGCAGCGCCGCCAGCCGCGCCGTCTCGGCGCGTGCCGCATCGCGCTCACGTTCGGCGCGCTTGAGCCGCGCCTGGGCGCGCACCAGCTCGCGCCGCAGGATCCGGTAGGCGTCGTCCAAGGTCGTGCCGCGCGGCGATCGGGCCATCGTCGAATCACCTCCGTCGGACAGTATAGGCGCGCGGCCCGCTTGCGCCGTCGACGGCTGCGGTCCTAGCCTCTCGGACGCCATCTCCGCGAGGTGCCGTCCATGTCCGCGACCCGGTCCGCCACGCCGCCGGCGCTCGATCCCGCCACCGTGCCGCTCAGGCCCGGCGCCTATCCGCCGCCGTTCGACAAGGTGATCGCCGGACGCGAGAAGCATCCGCTCGGCGATGCGCTCGGCCTGAAGAACTACGGCGTGAACCTGGTTCGCCTCAAGCCGGGTGCGCGCTCCGCGCTGCGCCACTGGCACACCCTGCAGGACGAGTTCATCTGGGTGCTCGAGGGCGAGCTCACGCTGGTCACCGACGCCGGCGAGCAGGTGCTCACACCAGGCACCGCAGCGGGCTTCCCGGCCGGCAAAGAGGATGGGCACTGCCTGATCAACCGCACCCAGCGCGACGCGCTCTACCTCGAGGTCGGCGATCGCACTCCGGGCGATTTGCCCAAGTACCCGGACGACGACTTCGCCGCCGCCTATGTCGAGGACGGCAAGCGGATCTTCACGCGCAAGGACGGCACGCGCTTTTGACGTGAGGCCCATCATGAGGCTCGGCGATTTCGACGCGCTGTCGTTCGACTGCTACGGCACCCTGATCGATTGGGAGCAGGGCATCCTCACCGAGCTGAAGCCGTGGGCCGCGCCGGCCGGCCTGGCCGACGACGCGATCCTCGAGACCTTCGGCGCCGAGGAATCGCGCTGCGAGGCGGCGACCCCCGACAAACCCTATCCGGGCGTGCTCGCCGACGTGTATCGCGCGCTCGGCCGGCGCTGGGGATTGCCGGTCAACGAGGTGGCGCCGATCGCGTTCGGCGGCTCGGTCGGCCGCTGGCCGGCGTTCCCGGACAGCGCCGACGCGCTCGCCTACCTGAAGGAGCACTACCGGCTCGTGATCCTGTCCAACGTCGACCGCGTCTCGTTCATGCGCTCCAACGCCAAGCTGCAGGTCGAGTTCGACCTGGTCCTGACCGCGCAGGACATCGGCGCCTACAAGCCCGACCAGCGCAATTTCGACCGCCTGCTCGCCGAGGTCGGCGCGCTCGGTGTCGAGAAGCCGCGCCTCCTGCACGTGGCGCAGAGCCTGTTCCACGACATCGCGCCGGCGCGCGCGCTCGGCCTCAGCACCGTGTGGGTCAATCGCCGGCGGGGCAAGCCGGGCGGCGGCGCGACGCCACCCGCGAGCGGCGACGCGACACCCGATCTCGAGGTCGCGAGCCTGGCCGAGCTCGCCGAGCGCCACCGCGCCGGGACGGCGTAAAGCGGCAGGGGGCGCCAACTCCCGCGAGCGCCACCAAGAATCCTAGCGCGGCGGATGAACCCGTCTCGCTCTGTATGAGGGCGCTCGCGGGGCTGACGCCCCTGCCGCGCTAACGCAAGAAGCCGACCAGGCGCTCGTAGGTCTCGTCGGGGGCCTGCTCGGGCACATAGTGGCCGCTGTCGATCGGCCCGCCGGTGACGTCGACGCCGTAGTCGCGCCAGATCTTGAGCACGTCGCCGTAGACCCGCCCGGTGTGGCTCCTGGCGCCCCAGAGAACTAGCAGCGGGCAGCCGACCTTGCGGCCGGCGGCGCGATCGGCCTTGTCCATCTCGAAGTCGCAGGTCGCGCAGGCGCGATAGTCGGCGCAGCTGCCGCGGATCGTCTTGGGCGTGAAGCAGCGGACGTACTCGGCGAACGCCGCCGGGTCGAAGAAACCGAGACCGATGCCGGGCTTCGACAGCTTGTGCTCCATGTACCACTGCGGCGACACCGACTCCATCATGTGCTCGGCGAAGCCGGGCGGCTGCGCCATGAAGAGCCAGTGCCACGAGCCGAGCGCCCACTCGCGCGAGGTGTGCGTCCAGATGTGGTGGTTGGGCAGGATGTCGATCAGCGCCGCCTTGCGCACGCGCGTCGGGTGATCGAGGCACATGCGATGGGCGGTGCGCGCGCCGCGGTCGTGACCGGCGACCAGGAATTCCCGGTAGCCGAGCCGCTCCATCACCTCGACCTGGTCCTGCGCCATGGCGCGGAACGAGAAGTTGATGTCGTTCTCGCCCGGCTCGGGCGCCGAGCTGTCGCCGTAGCCGCGCAGGTCGGTCGCCACGACGTGGAACTCCTGGGCGAGCCGGCCGGCGATCTTGTGCCACATCACGTGGGTCATCGGGTTGCCGTGCAGCAGCAGGAGCGGCGGTCCCTTGCCGCCATGGCGCAGGTGGATGCGCGCCCCGCCGGTCTCGATCTCGGTCCGCGTGAAGCCCTCGAACATCGGTTCACCCCTCCGATCCGCCGTGCTGGCGAATTAGACCACCAGCGGGCAATGTCACGGAAGGGTTCGGTGCACGGAGGGAGCCATGCCGAAGATTCTACTGATCCAGGGCGCCAACATGGTCCATTTGGGCAAGCGCGAGCCGCAGTTCTACGGCACCACCACGGCGCAACAGCTGGACGAGATGGTGCGCGCGTGGGCCAAGGAGCGCGGCGTGACCATCGAGATCTGCTACACGAACGTCGAGGGCGAGGCGATCAACCACATCTACCGCGCGGTCGAGGAAGGCGTCGACGGCCTGCTGATGAACCCGGCGGGGTTCACCCATGCGGGCTACGCGCTGCGCGACTGCATCAAGGCGGTCGCGCCGCTGCCCTATGTCGAGGTCCACATCACCAACATCGAGAAGCGCGAGATCAAATCGGTGCTGGGCAGCGTCGCCGAGGGCGTGGTCGCCGGCTTCGGCCCGACATCCTATCGGCTCGGCCTGGACGCGATGATCGACGTGCTCGAGCGGCGCAAGCCGGCCTGACGCGCGTCACACCGGCGAGTAGAGCCGGCGGTCGAGCAGGCCTTCGGTGGCGACCGTCTTGAGGCGGGTGCGGTCGTGGACGTGAACCAGCCGCGCGTAGCGCAGCCCGTCGATCGCCTGAAACGTCGCGACGACCTCCCACACTTCGGACTCGTGACCGAAAAAGGAGCGCTCGGCGGAGCGAAAGCGCGCGCCGATATCGCAATCGAGTGGCAACCGACCGTCCATGGGATGTCCCCCCAGCACGGCGGCAGCGTAGCCGAGGCCGTCGTCGGCTCGAGTGACCTCGCCGTGACATGGCGGTGCAAGGCGCATCACCGATCGCGCCCCTATGACGCAAAACCACCGCGCGGCGTGCAGGGGCTCAGCGCGGCCCGCGCGTGACGGCGGCGGCGGTGTTCGGGTCGTAACCGGCGCGCACCCGCACGTCGACCACGCAGGGCCGCCCGGCACGCACCGCAGCCGCGCCTTCCTGCAACGCGGCCACCAGCTTGCGGGGATCCTCGATCGGGCCGATGCCGACGCAGCCCTGCGCGCGCGCGAGCCCGGCCAGGTCGAGATCGGGCTCGCGGATCGCCTGACCGATCCAGCGGTTGGCGACCGGCCGGTCGCGCTGACGTGCCATGCGCTCCTGATGCAGCTCGTCGTTGAAGAACGAGCGATTGTTGGCGACCACGATCAGGAGCGGAATCTTGTAGTGCGCGGCGGTCCACAGCGCGGTCGACCCCATGGCGAAATCGCCGTCGCCGAGCAACGCGACCGGCAGCCGGCCGCTGTCGCGCAACGCCAGCGCACAGCCGATCGCGATGCCGGGTCCGCCGCCGATGCCGCCGCCGCCGTCCGAGCCGAGATAGTCGAGCGGATCGCGGAAGTGCCAGAGCTGCGGCGCCCAGCTGAGCGGCACGCGCAGGATCGACACGTCGGTGCTGCCGATCGCGGCGTCGAGCGCGGTCGCCAGCAGCGGCACGTCGATCGCCTCGGCGGTGTCGAGGGCGGCGAGCGGCGGACGGGACGCGCGTGCCGGCAGCGGCGGCGGCTCCGCCGGAGTGGCGCCGCGCGCGCGCAGCGCCGCGAGCAGCGCCGGCACCGCGGCGTCGGGCTCCGTCAGCAGATAGACGTCGGTCGGCGGCAAGCCCTGATGGTCCATGCTCCAGCCGTTGTGGCTGTGCTGGTCGAGCGAAACGCGGATCACCTTGGCGGTGACCGGCGCGCCGGCATAGGCGGTGCGCAGCGCGCCGGCGAGATCGACCGCGTCGAGGCTGAGGATCACGTCGGCGCCGGCGACCAGCTTGGCGTCGTCGGCATTGAGAAACGTCGTCGGCCCGATCGCGTGCAGCGGATGGTCGGTCGGAAACGACGCCGCGGTCTTGATGTCGGTCGCGACCAGGGCGCCCAGGCGCTCGGCGAGCTCGACCCGGCGCTGCCACGCGGCGCGGTCGCGCGACACCCGGCCGACGAACATCAGCGGCCGCTTGGCGTCCGCGAGCAGCGCGGCCGCCTGCTCGATCGCGTCTTGTGACGGCGCCGGCGTCGGCGGCGGCGCGCTGCGCTCGACCGGCCAGCGCGGCGGCGGCGCGGTCAGCGCCTGCTCCTGCAGCGAGGCATCGAGGTTGATGTAGACCGGGCCGCGCGGCGCCGTGCAGGCGATCTGGTAGGCGCGCGCCAGCGCCTCCTGCGCCGCGGCGGCGGAGGCCGGCTGGTCGTCCCACTTCGTGTAGGGCCGCACCAGCGCGCCCTGATCGCGCGCCGTGTGGATCCAGTCGATCCACGGCCGGCGCAGCGCGGCGTCGACCGGACCGGTGGCGCCCAGCACGATCACGGGCAGGCGGTCGCACCAGGCGTTGAAGATCGCCATCGTGCCGTGCATCAGTCCGACATTGCTGTGCAGGATCGCGGCCATCGGCCGGCCCGTCACCTTGGCCCAGCCGTGCGCGATCGCGACCGCGTGCTCCTCGTGCAGGCACAAGAGCATCCGGGGCTGCCGGTTGCCCAGATGATTGACCAGGCTGTCGTGCAGCCCGCGATAGCTGGCGCCCGGATTGAGCGCGACATAGGGGATGTCGAGGTCGCGCAGCACCTCGGCGATCACGTCGCTGCCCCAGGTCTGGTTCGAGGGCGTTCCGGGTACGGGGCGATCGATCTCGGAATCCATCGCGGGCCTCGCTGCGCTGGGTTGCCCGAGCATGGGACAGAGGTCACGGCCGTGCAAGGCGGCCCCGCGGCAGCGCTCAGGTGCCGGTCGGCGTGAACTCCTCGGCGAAGATGCGCGCGGGCGGCTGGCCGTGCGCGGCGAGCCACGCCCGCGCCGCCGCGATCATCGGCGGCGGCCCGCACAGATAGGCGTCGGGCGCGCCCTCCAGATCGGCGGGCGTCAGCAGGTCGGTCGCGACGCCGCGCGTGCCGCTCCAGGACGCGTCGGGTCGCATGATCGCGACGCGGCGCTCGAGGCCGGGCAAGGTCTCGGCCAGGCGATCCAGCACGTCGAGGCCGAACAGGTCGTCCGCCGCCGTCACGCCGAAGCACAACGTGATGCGCCGGCGCGAGGCGCCGCGCTGGACGAGCTGGCGCAGCATCGCGAGCATCGGCGCGAGGCCGGTGCCGCCGGCGATCATCAGCATCGGCGCCTCGCGCTCGCGCCGGTAGAACACGCCGTAGGGCCCCTTGAGCGCGAAGACGGTGCCGGGCGCCGGCCCCGATTGCAGGGCGGCGCGCAGGAACTCCGACATCGCGCCGCCGTCGATCAGCCGCACCAGGAACTCGAGCGCGTCGGGCTCCTCGGGCGGATTGGCCATCGAGTAGGCGCGCTGGTGCGTCGTGCCCGGCACCGTCAGGTTGACGTATTGCCCGGCATAGAAGTCGAGCTTGGCGTTGCGCATCAGCTTGCCGCGCAGCGCCACCGCGCTCTTGCACAACGGCTCGACCGCGGTGACGGACAGGTACGCGGTGCGGACCGGCAGCAGCGAGGCGCGGGTGTAGGGCAGCTCGATCACGAGGTTGTCGCGCGGCGTGGCGACGCAGCACAGCGCCAGGCCGGCAGCGACGTCGGCGTCGCTCAGTGAGATGTCGACGCCGTCCTCGTAGTCGATCGCGCCGCTCTTGATCGTGCCGACGCAGGTCTGGCACTCGCCGGTCTCGCAATCGGACGCCAGCGCTAGGCCGTGGCGCCGCGCCGCCGCCAGCACCGTCTCGTCGGCGCGCGCGTCGAACGTGAAGCGCTCGCCGTCCGAAAAGATCGCCTCGACGGTCGCCATCCGGCCGCGATCAGCCTGCGCGGCCGATCATGCGGCCGAGCGGGCGGCCACCAAAGATGTGCACGTGGAAATGCGGCACCTCCTGGTTGGCGTCGACGCCGTGATTGGCCAGCATGCGATAGCCGCCCGCGTCGACGCCGAGCTGGCGCGCCACCGTCGAGATCGCGCGCATGAACGCGGCGAGCTCGGCGTCCGACGCGTTGGCGCCAAAATCGTCGCTCGACACGTACGCGCCCTTGGGAATCACGAGCACGTGGACCGGGGCCTGCGGATTGATGTCATGGAACGCCAGCACGTGCGCGTCCTCGTAGACCTTCTTGCACGGGATCTCGCCGCGCACGATCTTGGCGAACACGTTGTTGGGATCGTAGGCCATCTCACGCTCCTTGATCGTGGGGGCGGTCGTGGCGGCGATGCCCGGAGGTGCCCTCGCGCCGCGCCAGCTCGGCCCATACCTCGGCCGGCGCCACGCCGGCGTCGGCCCACAGCACCAGGAGATGGTAGAGCAGGTCGGCGCTCTCGCCGACGATGCGCGCGCGGTCGCCGCGCACCGCCTCGATGACGAGCTCGACGGCCTCCTCGCCGAGCTTCTGGGCGATCTTGGGCGTGCCGCGGTCGAACAGCTTGGCGGTGTAGGATTCCGCCGGATCCGCCCCCTTGCGCGCGGCGATCACGCCATGGAGCCGCTCCAGCACCTCGCTCGTCTCAGCGATCGTCATTTCGTTCCTCACAGGCACACCCCCCTCCCCAACCCTCCCCCTCGAGGGGGGAGGGGGGTGAAGCGGTGCGGCTCGCTAGATATGACTCCTTCCCCCCTCGAGGGGGAAGGTGGGGATGGGGGGTCATTAGCCTCACCGCGTCGGGCGGATCGGCACGCCGGCGGCGGCCAGGTGCGCCTTGGCCTGCGCGATGGTGAACAGGCCGAAATGGAAGATCGACGCGGCCAGCACCGCCGAGGCGCCGCCGTCGCGGATGCCCTCGACCAGATGATCGAGCGTGCCGACACCGCCCGACGCGATCACCGGCACCGGCACCGCCGACGATACCGCGCGCGTCAACGCGACGTCGAAGCCAGCGCGCGTGCCGTCGCGGTCCATCGAGGTGAGCAGGATCTCGCCCGCGCCGGCGGCCGCCATGCGCTGGGCCCATTCGACCGCGTCGAGCCCGGTCGGCGTGCGCCCGCCGTGGGTGAAGACCTCCCAGCGCCCGGGTCCGCTCTGCTTGGCGTCGATCGCAACCACGATGCACTGACTGCCGAACTTCTCGGCCGCCTCGTTGATCAGCGCGGGCCGCGCCACCGCGGCGGTGTTGATCGACGCCTTGTCGGCGCCCGCGAGCAGGAGCTTGCGCACGTCCTCGACCTGGCGCACGCCGCCGCCGACCGTCAGCGGCATGAAGCACACCCGCGCGGTGCGCGCCACGATGTCGTACAGGGTCGCGCGATCCTCGTGCGACGCCGTGATGTCGAGGAAGGTGAGCTCGTCGGCGCCCGCGGCGTCGTAGACCTGCGCCTGCTCGACCGGATCGCCGGCATCGACCAGATCGACGAAGTTGATGCCCTTGACCACGCGCCCGTCCTTGACGTCGAGGCAGGGAATGATGCGCGCCTTCAGCATCGCGCGGGCGCTCAGCTCTTCAGCAGCTTGACGGCGGCGGCGGCGTCGATCCGGCCGTCGTAGAGCGCGCGCCCGCAGATCACGCCCTCGATGCCGGCGGCCGTCTCGTCGCGCAGCGCGCGCAGATCCTCGAGCGAGGCGACGCCGCCCGACGCGATCACCGGCGTGGTCAGCGCCCAGGCGAGCTCGACCGTCGCCTCGATGTTGATGCCCGTCATCGCGCCGTCGCGGTTGATGTCGGTGTAGACGATCGCCGCCACGCCGGCGTCCTCGAGGCGCAGGCCGAGCTCGATCGCGCGCACCGCCGACGTCGTCGTCCAGCCGTCGATCGCGACGAAGCCGTCGCGCGCGTCGATGCCGACCGCGATGCGCTTGGGGTGACGCCGGCACGCCTCGCGCACCAGCTCGGGATTGCGCAGCGCCGCGGTGCCCAGGATCGCGCGGCGCACGCCGGAGTCGAGGCAGGCGTCGATCGTCTCGAGATCGCGCAGCCCGCCGCCGAGCTGCACCGGAATGGTGACGGCTTGCAGGATGGACGCGATCGCGGGCCCGTTGACCGGCTTGCCGGCGGTCGCGCCGTCGAGATCGACGACGTGCAGCCATTCGCAGCCCTTGGCCGCGAAGGCGCGCGCCTGGGCCGCCGGATCTTCGTTGAACACGGTCGCCTGCGCCATCTCGCCGCGCAGCAGGCGCACGCACTGCCCGCCCTTCAGGTCGATGGCGGGGTAGAGGATCATCGCGAGCTGCCGCGGTTCGCGCGCACCGCCTCACAGCTCCTTGGTGTAGAAGTGGCCGGCGACATAGGCGCCGTCGACGAGGGCGTAGCGCGGATGCGTGCCCCAGCGTACGAAGCCGCGCGCCTCGTACATCGCGATCGCCGGCGTCTGGCTCTCGCGCACGTCGAGATTGAGCACGCGGAAGCCGGCCGCCCGCGCCGCCTCCTCGACCGTCGCGGTCAGGCCGCGCGCGAGCCCGTGGCCGCGCGCCCACGGCGCGACGAAATGGCCCGTCAAGGTCGCGGCGTGGGCCTGCGCCTCGTTGTTGCGCGCCGGCCGGACGAGCTGCGCCGCGCCGCCGATCACGCCGTCGAGCCGGCCGACGAAGAGCTGGCGCTCGGGCACCAGCAGGACGCCGCGCCAATAGTTCTCGAACACGTGGCGCGGCGGCGCCTTGAGCCAGCCGAAGCCGCCGCCGTCGACGACCGCGGCCTCCGCGGCGTCGCAGATGTCGTTGATGTCCGAGCCTTCGAATGCGGTCAGCCGCTCGATCGCGATGCGGGGCGCGGCGGGCGGCGGGGGCGTGGTGACGGTTTCCATCGCGGTTTCTGTCTCAGGGACGCCATGCCAGGAAGTTGGCGATCAGGCGCAGGCCGACGGCCTGACTCTTCTCGGGGTGAAACTGGGTGCCGACCATGTTGGCGCGCGCGATCATCGCGGTCACGGGGCCGCCGTAATCGGCGTGCGCCAACGACGTATCCCGCGTCGCCGGCACGAAGGCATAGCTGTGCACGAAATAGACATGGTCGCCGGTGCGCAAGCCCGCCAGAACCGGGTGCTCGGGACGATCGAGGATCAGGTCGTTCCAGCCCATGTGCGGGATCTTGAGGTGCGCCGGACCGGGGTCGAGCGGCTCGACCGTGCCGTCGATCCAGCCGAGGCCGGCGTGCGTGCCGTGCTCGTGGCCCTCGCGCGCCAGCAGCTGCATGCCGACGCAGATGCCGAGGAACGGCCGGCGCTCCTCGATGACGGCGCGCGTCAGCGCGGGCTCGAGGCCCGGCACCGCGGCCAGGCCGCGGCGGCATTCGGAGAAATCGCCCTGGCCGGGCAGCACGATGCGCTCCGCCCGTGCGACGACGTCCGGATCCGACGTGATCGCGACTGCGGTGTCGAGGCCGATCTCGCGCGCCGCGCGTTCGACCGCCTTGGCCGCCGACGTCAGATTGCCGGACCCGTAATCGACCACCGCGATCGTCATTGGCGTCAGAGCGTGCCCTTGGTCGACGGCACGGCGGCGGCGCTGCGCGGGTCGATCGCGATCGCCTCGCGGAGCGCGCGCGCCAGCCCCTTGAAGCACGATTCGACGATATGGTGGTTGTTCTCGCCGTACAGGTTCTCGACGTGCAGCGTGACGCCGGCCATCTGCGCGAACGCCTGGAACCACTCCTTGAACAGCTCGGTGTCCATCTCGCCCAGCTTGGGCTTCGAGAACGCCACCTTCCAGATCAGATAGGGCCGGTTGGACACGTCGAGCGCCACCCGGGTCAGGGTCTCGTCCATCGGGATCATGGCCGAGCCGTAGCGCACGATGCCGCGCCGCTCGCCGAGCGCCTGGCTGACCGCGGTGCCGATCGCGATCCCGGTGTCCTCGGTGGTGTGGTGGAAGTCGATGTGGAGGTCGCCCTTGGCGCGCAGCTTGAGGTCGATCAGGCTGTGGCGCGCCAGCTGCTCGAGCATGTGGTCGAGGAACCCGATGCCGGTCTTGACGTCGTAAACGCCGGTGCCGTCGAGATCGAGCGTCACCTCGATCTCGGTTTCCTTGGTTTTCCGGCGAATTTCGGCCGCGCGCTTGAGCTTGCCCACGGCCGAGTTTGTAGCGGAATCGGCCCCGGCGGGGAAGCCGGCGGCTCGATGTCGGCTTGACGACGGGGCGCCAGGCCCCAAATCCTGCCCTGCGCCGCCCGCTCCCGGGGCGCTTCGGAGACATCGTCCGGCATGAGCGACAGCAAGGATCTGGCCTGGCACGGCACCACCGTGCTGTGCGTGCGCAAGGGCAACCAGGTGGTGATCGCGGGCGACGGTCAGGTGTCGTTCGGCAACACGGTGATGAAGTCGAACGCCCGCAAGGTGCGGCGGCTGGCCGGCGGCGCGGTGATCGGCGGTTTCGCCGGCGCGACCGCCGACGCCTTCACGCTGTTCGAGCGCCTCGAGGCCAAGCTCGAGCAATATCCCGAGCAGTTGACGCGCGCCTGCGTCGAGCTCGCCAAGGACTGGCGCACCGACCGCTATCTGCGCCGGCTCGAGGCCATGATGGCGGTCGCCGACCGTTCGGTTTCGCTGCTGCTGTCCGGCACCGGCGACGTGCTCGAGCCGGAGGACGGGCTGATCGGCATCGGCTCGGGCGGCAGCTTCGCGCTCGCCGCGGCGCGCGCGCTCGCCGACATCGACGGGCTCGACGCCGAGGCGATCGCGCGCAAGGCGATGCGCATCGCGGCCGGCATCTGCATCTACACCAACGAAACCCTCACGGTCGAAAGCCTGTAAGTAGGCTCGCGGAGCGCGCATTGGATCAGCAATCACGCCAGACGTCGGACATGAAGGAGATGGTCGCGTTCAGCCCGCGCGAGATCGTCTCCGAGCTCGATCGCTATATCGTCGGCCAGAACGACGCCAAGCGCGCGGTCGCGATCGCGCTGCGCAACCGCTGGCGGCGCCTGCAGCTGACCGACGAGATGCGCGAGGAGGTGCTGCCCAAGAACATCCTGATGATCGGGCCGACCGGGGTCGGCAAGACCGAGATCGCGCGCAGATTGGCGCGCCTCGCGGACGCTCCGTTCCTCAAGGTCGAGGCGACCAAGTTCACCGAGGTCGGCTATGTCGGGCGCGACGTCGATCAGATCGTGCGCGACCTGGTCGAGGTCGGCATCACGATGACGCGCGAGCGGCTCCGCAAATCGGTCGCCGCCAAGGCCGAGCTCGCCGCCGAGGAGCGCGTGCTCGACGCGCTGGTCGGCAACTCGGCGAGCGCCGAGACCCGGCAGAAGTTCCGCAAGCTGCTGCGCGAAGGCGCGCTCTCCGACCGCGAGATCGAGATCGAGGTGCAGGAATCGGGCGGCCTCCAGCTGCCGACCTTCGAGATCCCCGGCATGCCCGGCGCCCAGATGGGCATGCTCAACCTCCAGGACATGCTCGGCAAGGCGTTCGGCGGCGGCCGCACCAAGCCGCGCCGCATGCGGGTCGACGAGAGCTACGAGCTCCTGATGGCGGAGGAGAGCGACAAGCTGCTCGACCAGGAGCGCGTCGTGAAGGAGGCGATCCGCATGGTCGAGCAGAACGGCATCGTGTTCCTCGACGAGATCGACAAGATCTGCCGGCGCTCCGAGCAGCTCGCCGGCGGCGCCGACGTCAGCCGCGAAGGCGTGCAGCGCGATCTGCTGCCGCTGATCGAGGGCACGACGGTCGCGACCAAGCACGGCACGGTCAAGACCGACCACGTGCTCTTCATCGCGTCGGGCGCCTTCCATCTCGCCAAGCCGTCCGATCTGCTGCCCGAGCTGCAGGGCCGGCTGCCGATCCGCGTCGAGCTCAAGGCGCTCACGCGCGACGACTTCCGGCGCATCTTGACCGAGCCGGAGTCGAGCTTGATCAAGCAGTACAAGGCGCTGCTCGCGACCGAGCAGGTGACGCTCGACTTCACCGATGATGCCATCGACGCGCTCGCCTCGCTGGCCGCCGAGATCAACAGCAGCGTCGAGAACATCGGCGCACGCCGCCTTCACACCGTTCTGGAGCGGCTGCTCGAGGAGATCAGCTTCACGGCGCCCGACAAGGCGGGCACCCAGATCACGATCGACGCCGCCTACGTCGAGGCCCAGGTGGCGCCGCTGGCCAAGAACACCGACCTGTCGAAATTCATCCTGTGACCGGGTCGATC
>DATJNS010000020.1:0-5401 GCA_035507915.1 Candidatus Sulfotelmatobacter sp. | reverse complement strand
TGCCTCAACCGGTTCGCCAAGGCGTCGGACGATGCGCTCGCGCTGTGGGCACGCATCCTCGCCGCCATGCCGGACAGCCGGCTGCTGCTGAAGGACAGGGTGTTCAGCGACGCCGGCGAGCGCGCGCGCACGGTCGAGCGCCTCGACCGGCTCGGCATCGCCGCGGCGCGCGTCGTGCTCCAGGGCGGCACCGATCACCGGCACCACCTCGCCGCCTTCGGCGCGGTCGACATCGCGCTCGACCCGTTCCCGCAGAACGGCGGCGTCAGCACGCTCGAGGCGCTGTGGATGGGCGTGCCGGTCGTCACGCTGGTCGGCACGGCGCTGCCCGGGCGCGCCGGGGCCGCGCTCCTGACGCCGCTCGGGCTCGGAGACCTGGTCGCCCGCACGCCCGACGATTACGTCGCGATCGCATGCCGGCTGGCGGGCGATCTGCCGGCGCTGGCGGCGCTGCGCGCGAGCCTGCGTGGGCGCCTGCTCGCGTCGCCGGTCGGCGACTGCGCGCGCTACGTCGCCGCGGTCGAGGCGGCCTACCGCGCGCTGTGGCGCCGCTGGTGCGCGAGCCGGTGACGCGGCGATCCGATTCGGTCGATTCGCCGTCTGCTTGGCGCTTGTGTGTGGGAAGCGGAGGCTTATAGTCCCGGCTCGACATGAGCGCGGCCTTCGCCCATCGCCACCTGCTCGCCATCGAAGGCATGGGCCCGGACGACATCAACGTTCTGCTCGATGCCGCCGAGACCCACGTCGAGACCAACCGCAGCCCGGTCAAGAAGGGCGCCAGCCTGCGCGGCCGCACGGTCATCAACCTGTTCTTCGAGAACTCGACGCGCACGCGCACGTCGTTCGAGCTGGCGGGCAAGCGCCTCGGCGCCGACGTGATCAACATGTCGGTCGCCACGAGCTCGGTGAAGAAGGGCGAGACCTTGATCGACACCGCGATGACGCTGAACGCCATGCATGTCGACGTGCTGGTGGTGCGCCATCCGGACTCCGGCGCCGTGCATCTCTTGTCCGAGAAGGTCAACTGCTCGGTGATCAACGGCGGCGACGGCACCCACGAGCATCCGACCCAGGCGCTGCTCGACGCGCTGACCATCCGGCGCCGCAAGGGCCGGCTCGGCGGGCTGACGGTGGCGATCTGCGGCGACGTCGCGCACAGCCGCGTCGCGCGTTCCAACATCCACCTGCTCAACATCATGGGCGCGCGCGTCCGCGTGGTGGCGCCGCCCACCCTCCTGCCGGCCGACATCGACCGCATGGGCGTCGAGGTGTTCCATGACATGGCGCGCGGGCTCGCCGGCTGCGACATCGTCATGATGCTGCGGCTGCAGACCGAGCGCATGCAGGGCGCGCTCGTGCCGTCGACGCGCGAGTACTTCCACTTCTTCGGGCTCGACCGCGAGAAGCTGGCGGTCGCGCAACCCGACGCGCTGGTCATGCATCCCGGGCCGATGAACCGCGGCATCGAGATCGACAGCGTGATCGCCGACGACATCGATCGCAGTCTGATCCGCGAGCAGGTCGAGATGGGCGTGGCGGTGCGCATGGCCTGCCTGGAGACGCTGGTCGAGCACCGCCAGACCCTGAGAAACGATTGATGCGGCTCTTGTTCCGTGGCGGGCGGGTGATCGATCCGCAGGCCGGGACCGACCGCGTCGAGGACCTGCTGGTCGAGAACGGCGTGATCGCCGACCGCGGCAACGAGCTCTTGCCGCGCGACCTGCTCGGCAACCCGCCGGCCGACGTCGCGGTGGTCGACGCGAGTGGGCTGTGCATCGCGCCCGGCCTGGTCGACATGCGCGTCCAGCTGCGCGAACCCGGCGAGGAGCACAAGGAGAACATCGTCTCGGCGGCGGCGGCCGCGGCCGCGGGCGGCGTCACGACGCTCGCCTGCTTGCCCAACACCGATCCGGTGATCGACGAGCCGTCGCTGATCGAGTTCATCGCGCGCCGCGCCAGCGAGCTCGCGCGCGTGCGCATCCATGCCTACGGCGCGATCACGCGCGGGCGCGCCGGCAAGCAGCTGACCGAGATGGGCCTGATGAGCGCCGCCGGCGCGGTCGGCTTCACGGACAGCCCGCGCACGGTCGCCGACGCGCTGGTGATGCGCCGCGCGCTCGGCTACGCGCGCACCTACGACCAGTTGATCCTCAATCATCCCGAGGAGCCGTCGCTCGCGGCCGGTGGCGCGATGACCGAAGGCGAGATCGCCACGCGGCTCGGCCTGCCCGGCATTCCGGCGGCGGCCGAGGTCATGCAGGTCGAGCGCGACCTGCGCCTGGTCGAGCTCACCAACACGCGCTACCACACCGGCCCGCTGACCACCGCGGCGGCGATCGAGGCGGTGCGCGCCGCCAAGCGCCGCGGCCTGCCGGTGACCGCCGACACCGCGCCGCATTATTTCGCGCTCAACGAGACCGCGATCGGCGACTACCGCACGTTCACGAAGGTGTCGCCGCCGCTGCGCGGCGAATGGGACCGCCGCGCCGTGGTCGACGGGCTGACCGACGGCACGATCGACGCGATCGCGTCGGATCACGCGCCGCAGGACCAGGACTCCAAGCGCCTGCCGTTCCAGCAGGCCGAGTTCGGCATGATCGGGCTCGAGACCCTGCTGCCGCTCGGCCTCGAGCTGGTGCACAACGGCTTCCTGACCTTGGTCGAGCTGATCGCCCGGCTGAGCAGCAACCCGGCACGCATCCTGCGCTGCGCCGGCGGCACGCTGGCCAGGGGCGCGCCCGCCGATCTCGTGCTGTTCGATCCCGCCAAGCCGTGGCGCATCGACGAGAAGGCGTTCCGGTCGAAATCCAAGAACACGCCGTTCGACGGCCGTCCGGTGCAGGGCCGCGCGGTCGGCACCTGGCTCGGCGGCCGGCGCGTCCACGGCTGAGCGAAGAAGGAGCGCGGCGATGATCCATCCGCTCGGTGACGTCGCGTATGTCTGGCCGTACTACGCCGCCGCGCTGGTCGCCTACCTGATGGGCTCGATCCCGTTCGGCCTGATCCTGACGCGGCTCGCCGGGCTCGGCGACCTGCGCCAAATTGGCTCGGGGAGCATCGGCGCGACCAACGTGTTGCGGACCGGCAACAAGACGCTCGCCGCGCTGACCGTGCTGCTCGACGGCGGCAAGGGCGCGCTCGCCGTGCTGATCGCGCGTGCATACGGCCCCGACTTCGCCGTGATCGCCGGCGGCGCGGCGGTGATCGGTCACCTGTTTCCGGTCTGGCTCCGGTTCCGCGGCGGCAAGGGCGTGGCGACCGCGTTGGGCGTGTGGCTGGCGATCGCCTGGCCGGTCGGCGTGGCGGCGTGCGCGACGTGGCTCGTGGTCGCCGCGCTGGCGCGCTATTCGTCGCTCGCCGGCCTGATCGCGCTGATCGCCGCGCCTGCCTACGCGTATTTCCTCGCCGATCCGCAGCGGGTCCAGCTCGGCCTGTTGCTGGCGGTCCTAGTCGTCTTGCGCCATCATGCCAACATCCAGCGCCTGGTGACCGGGCGCGAACCGAAGATCGGCCGACACGCCTGACAGGCGGCGATCAAACACGCGAAGACGCGGCGGTGTCGCGGTTTGAAGTTACTTCCCTATCGGGTTCGAGTTCCGCTTCGTTCCGTGATGGCGATCACCCGCGCACTCATGCTGCCGCGCGCATCGGGGCGTCGACGCACGAAGCGACCGGGCTACGGCGCCGCCCCGCGCCTCAGTTCCCCGTTGTCGGGGGGCACGTCGTCGTCGCAGTGGCGGCCGCCTGCTTGGTGCTACTTCCCGACTTGACGTTCTTCAGCTCAGCCTGGCACGCGCTTGCCTGCGCGCCGGTGTTTGCCTGTAATTCCGTGTAAGCGTGGGTGTACGAGCCGGCCCGGCTGTAGCGCTGGAGATCGTACCAAGCTTCGGCCAGGGTCTGGTACGGCACGGCTTTCCCGGCCGAGGCGCCTGCCGTGGTCACCACGCCACTCGCCACGCTGCCGGTCACGATGGTGCCGCCGGTCACCGTGGTCCCCGCCATGACGGCGTTCGTGATGGAGGGTTGTGTGATGGTGGCACCCGAGAGGGTGACGCCCGTCAGGGTCGCATTAGTCGTCACGCCAGCGCCACCGTCTGAGCTGCTCAATTCGGCCCCCGCCACGGTCGCGCCCGTCACGGTGGCACCGGTTATCTGCGTGCCGGAGGTCGAGGTTCCCGTCGTACTAGGACCCACGATGGTGCCGGCCGTCACAGTCCCGGTCGTTATGCTGCCTTTAGTGATCTTCTGACCCGGCGGCGTGGTGCTCGAACTACTCGCCCCGACAGCGCCCACCGTCATGGTGCCGCCCGCTATCGTCGCGCTGGTGACCGTGCCGTGCGTGACGGTACCGGCCGAGACGGCATTTCCAGCGATCGTGGCGTTGATGATCGTGGCACCGGTCAGCGTCGCGCCGGTCAGACTGGCGCCGGACACGCTTTCCCCGGTGGCGTTGCCGGTCTTCGTCGTGACGCCCGACAACATGACACTGCTAACCCCGTCGCCATTTGCTGGATTGAGGGTGATCGTAGCCCCCGACAGCGTTGCGTCGGATATCGTGGCATCCGTGATCGTGTTGCCCGACGCCCCCGCCGCCGCCGTCACTGTTCCGGCCGTCTTGGTGCCGCCGCTGATGGCGCCTCCCGTTATCGCGCCGGTGCTTATCGTACCGCTCGTGATGGTACCGACCGTGACAGTGCTCTTGCCGCCTTCGGCGGCGTTGAGTCGAACAGCGATGGTAGCGGCGATCGACGCGCGATCCTTGTCCATCTGAGTCAGGATGGTCTGGATAGAGTTATTGATGAAGATGTCGGAGTTGACAGCCGATTTCGTTCCGTTCAGGAACGAGATGCCGCCGTTCAGCGCTTGCGAGGCGAAGCCGCCGACCAGCGAGCCCGCGACACCGGCCCCGATCGTCGTGGCATCGAGGGCGGTATAGCCGATGGCCGTCGTGCCTCTCAGGGCATCGGCCCACGCGGCATAGCGGCGATCGATCACGTTCATCATGATGTAGACGCAGTGGTTGATCGATGCGCTGTCGATGATGTTGTCGCTGACCTTGCAACCCGCCGGATAGAAATCGGCCTTGTCGGCCTTCGTCGTATTGTCGGATGTCCCATACCAAACGCTATCGGCCACGTCTGGCTCACCGCTGAACAGGGAGTTCACAGCGTTGTTGGCGTTGCACGCGACCAGCATCGAAAGCGCCGGCACAATTTGCAGGATGCGCCCTGCTGCGTACCCGAATTTCGCGACGCGGCGAGTTTGCATCATCGATTTCTCCGCGAGGATGTGCACCGTCCGAGCCATAAGACGGTCGCTCGCCAAATCGTTCAATATTTTCCGAAATTATAACTCGAATTAATACCATTGTAAGGAGCGAACTCGACCATTTTCCGCAACC
>DATJNS010000019.1:0-61249 GCA_035507915.1 Candidatus Sulfotelmatobacter sp. | reverse complement strand
GGCCCACTCGCTCAAGTCGGCCGCGGCCTCGTGCGGCCTGACCGCGCTGTCGGAGGAGGCCGCGCGCCTCGAAGCCGCGCTCGCCCAGCACCCCGACGCGCCGCTCGACGACCCGCTCAACGCGCTCGAGACGGCGGCCTCAGCCGCCGCGCACGCGCTCGAGGCGTTCCTGGCGGCCCCGGCGACGGCGGCGTAGGCCGAGCCAACGCGGGACATCCAATCCCGACGGCTGACCAGGCTGTTCGGCTCGTCGCGGCAACCGGCGACTTGTCGACGGATCACGAATAGCGCGCGGGCGCGCCCGGCGCGTTACCGAAAATCGGCATTAATACTAATATGGTCGGCATCGCCGTCCTCGTTCGGAGCGCTGGTCGCCGAGGACTTCGCGAGATCGGGAGGGCCGCCATGAGGAGATCAAGTTCCCTGCTCGGATCGGGCACGCCGTTCGCCTCGCTTCCGGGCATCGTCATGCTCCTCCTCGTCGCCGGCACGGCGCAGGCGCAGGCGCCCGCGGGGGTGGCCGCGGCGGTCAACCCAGGCGTCACCGGCACCCCACCCGCCCTGCCCACCCAGATGCTCGAGGTCGGCAGCGACGTGGTACGCAACGAACACGTCAAAACCGACGCGGACGGCCAGACGCAGCTGCTGTTCCGCGACGGCTCGACCATGACTTTGGGGCCGGGCGCCGATCTGACGATCGACAACTTCGTCTACGATCCCGACACCAAGACCGCCAAGCTGGCGATGACCGCCACGGTCGGCGTATTCCGCTTCGTCGGCGGTCGCGCGAGCAAGGACGAGCCGGTGGTCGTCAACACGCCGACGGCGACGATCGGCATCCGCGGCGGCATCAACTTCACCACCGTGGCGCCCGGCACCGGCGACACCGAGACCTCGCAAGCCTTCGGCAGGGACACCACCGCCACCTCGACGTCGACCGGCGAGGAACGGGTGCTCACCAAGAACGGCTTCGCGATGAACATCAAGGCGAACCAGCCGATCACCACCGACAAGATCGACCTCGCGCGGCTGACCGCGATGTTGTCCAGCTTCCAGGGCCGGCCGGGCGCGAGCGGCGGTGGCACGCCGGTCGATCAGAACGCGCCCAGCCTGCGCAACGTCGCCAACAGCAACTCGAGCCTGTCGCCGTTCGTCAGCGGTCCCGGCAGCGTGACGATCCCGAACCCGCTGGGCACCCTGCAGAACCTCGCCAACCAATTGGTCAGCCAGACCGCCCAGACGATCGTATCCGGCGCGGCCAGTTCGGGGAGCGTCGTCGCGGCGTCCTCCTTGGCCGGCGCCTTCACGGCGCCGACCGGCGCGGGTGGCCTCTTCTTCTTCGACGCGCAGTCGGCGCTGAGCAAGAGCTTCGACAGCGCGGGCGCGCTGCTGTCGCTCGACTCGATCCCGCCCGGCGGCACCACCAGCCAGGTCGAGGACAACTTCGCGATCACCCGCATCAGCGCCCAGGCGGTCGAGCAGTCGGGCAACGCCGTGCTCCAGATCGGCCGCTGGACCAACGGCAGTTATACGATCACGGAAAGCGGTGCCTCCTACACGTCGAGCTACCCCACCACGGTGGGCCCCAATCAAGGCCTCTATTACGTGATCGGCGTGCCCGCGACCCTGATGCCGACGGCGGGCGTGTTCAACTACAGCCTGATGGGCGCGACCTCGCCGACGCTCAACTATGGCGGCGTGCCCCCGGGCAGCTTCACGGGCAGCATGTCGGTTCTGTTCACGCCGCAGGGCGCGCACATCGGCCTGAACTACACCGTGGCGCTGCAGACGCTCGGCACCTTCCAGAGCGTGACGTCGGGCGGGCTGGCCAATCCGGCCGCGTCGGAGGTCGTGTCCGACACGTTGAACCCGGGCAAGAGCCAGCAGGTCAGCGGCGTGCAGGCGTGGGCCTTCGAAAACGCGTACCGCGCCGGCGTGCCGCTCTCCAGCTCGTCGACGAGCCGCGTCCTGACGCTGGTGACGAACTCCAACGCGTCGGCGTGCCTCACCGGCGGTTGCCTCTCGTTCGTGAAGGGAATGTTCGCGGGGCCCGGCGGGCCGAGCGCCGGGTTCACCTACATCATCCAGAACGTCAACGGCTCCCTGGCCGGGGCGAGCGCCAGCAACTACATCATCGGCGTCGCGGCATTCCGGCGGAACTAGCCGGGGCTGCCGCGACCTTGGTGCGGGCGACAGGAGTTGAACCTGCACGGCTTGCGCCACCAGAACCTAAATCTGGCGTGTCTGCCAATTCCACCACGCCCGCTTGTGTCGTGGCGTTTCCTGCGTTGGGGTAGCGTATCGGCCGGCCGCTCGGCAAGCGGCGCGGCACCTCAGAGGGTCGAGATCAGACCGCGACCGCCTCGCCGACCGGCTCCGAATAGAGCTCGGCGAAGCTCTCGAGCGACAGCACGCGGCTCTCGTGCCCGATGCTGTGGCCGCTCTGCGAGGCCAGCGTGATCTCGAAGCGCACGTGGGGAATGCCGTAGGCGTCGGGGCCGATCGCCAGCACGCGCGCGGTCGACACCATCATGCTGGGGCCCGCGGGACGGAACTGGCGTCCCGGCTGTATGGCATCCAATCGTCCGCGGCGCATCGCGAGGCTGCCGTTCAAATCAAGCGTGTGGAACCACGCCCATCGTATTGAGAATAACGGTAATTCGTTAATTTAGCGTAAGCGAAACCACAGTAAATTCATTACAAAACTGTCGAAGAACCAATCGATTACGCGTGCTCGTTCAGACCTCGCAAGACCTGCGGTAGGGCGTCGGGCAGATCCTCGGCGATCAACCCCGGACCGACCTGGGCCGCCGCGGCGCCGTGCAGCCAGGCCGCCGCCGCCGCGGCGGGAAACGGCGCCATGCGCTGCGCCAACAGGCCGCCGATGAAGCCGGCGAGCACGTCGCCGGCGCCGGCGGTGGCGAGCGCAGGCGGCGCGTTGGCGTTGATCACGGCGCTGCCGTCGGGATGCGCGATCACGGTGTCGGGTCCCTTCAGCAGCACGGTCGCGCCGATCTCGCGCGCGGCGGCGCGGGCGGCCGTCAGCCGCGGGCCCTTGTGCGCGGGGAACAGGCGCGCGAACTCGCCGGCGTGCGGCGTCAGCACGGTCGGCCCGGCGATCGCGGCGGCCAGCCGGTC
Source organism: Candidatus Sulfotelmatobacter sp. (assembly GCA_035507915.1). GTDB lineage: Bacteria > Pseudomonadota > Alphaproteobacteria > Elsterales > Elsteraceae > JACQAI01. Next base: position 58,111 of record DATJNS010000019.1, on the reverse strand, counting down.
GGCGGCGCCCGCGTAGGCGGTCAGCGCATCGGCGTCGAGCACGCTGGCGCGGCCGGCCGCGAGCGCGGTCTCGACGATGCGCCGGGTCGCCGCCCCCGTGCCCGCCCCCGGCCCGATCACCAGCGCGTTGAAGCGGCGGTCCGCGAGCAGCGCGGCGAGCGCGTCGGCCGAGCGGCCGCCCAGCCCGGGCAGCGCGCGCACGATGGTGCCCGGCTGATCGGCGGCGTAGATCGCCGCCGCCGCGGGCGCGCAGGCGATCGACACCAGCCCGGCGCCGATGCGCCGGCCGCCGCGCGCCGCGAGCCGCGCCGCGCCCGTCATGGCGCCGCCGATCACCACGAGATGGCCGCGGTCGTACTTGTGGCCCGCCGCCTGCGGACGCGGCAGCGCGGCGCGCCACAGCGCCGGGGCGTTGAGCCGGGTCGCCGGCTGGATCGCGTCGAGCACGCGCGCCGGGATGCCGATGTCGGCGATCGCGAGCGCGCCGCAGAGCGCACGCCCCGGCATCAGGAAATGCCCCGGCTTGGCGCGGAAGAAGCTCACCGTCAGCGCCGCCGGCACCGCGACGCCGTGCACCGCGCCGGTGTCGCCGTGCACGCCGCTCGGCACGTCGATCGCGACGATCGGCAGCCCGCGCCGCTGCGCCGCCCGCAGCAGCGCCGCCGGCGCGCCGTCGACCGGCCGGTTGAGCCCGGCGCCGAACAGCGCGTCGACCACCAGGTGCGCGCCGTCGAGCGCCCCCGGCGCGAACGGCCCGACCGGTCCGCGCCAGCGCGCCGCGTGCAGGCCGGCGGCGCCCGCGTAATCGGCCGGCGCGCGCATCGACGCCAAGGTCACGGGCCAGCCGCGCGCGGCCAGCTCGACGGCGACCACGAAGCCGTCGCCGCCGTTGTTGCCCGGCCCGCACAGCACCACGGTCGGACAGGGCGCGAAGCGCGCCAGCAGCGCGCGCACGACCGCGCGCCCGGCATTCTCCATCAGGGTCGCCTCGGGCACGCCGGCCGCGATCGCGCCGCGATCGGCCGCGCTCATCTCCTCGACGGTCAGCAGCTCGAGGGCGCCGTCCATCCCGTCCAGCGTCATGGCGTGCTCGTTTGCCAGCGGGCGACCCGCGCCCTAGAGTCCGACGACAAGAGATCGGGGCAAAGACCGGGGCCGACCGCGATTCGAGACGGCAGCATACGGCGGCGTGGCCGAACGACAAGCGCGCCCCCGCCGGACACGGCGTCGGGCACGGCGCCCGCCGCGGCCGAATCGTTGGTGTTCTCCGGGACTTTGGCTTTATTGTTGCGACGAGGTCGCCGATGTCGGGCGGCCTCCGCCGAGGGGTAGGATCCGCGATGGCCGTCGTGAGTGGAGTGGACGTGTTCGCGAGCGCGCTGTGGAAGGCGCGCAACAAGGCCGACCCGGCCTCGGACCCGCTCGCCAAGCACCTCATGCTGCAGGAAATCGAGAACCTGAAAGAAGAGGCGCGCGGCGTCGCCGACGAGGTCTACGCCGAGGGCTTCGCGATGGTGCGGCGCGACCTCTATCCCGACACCATCCAACTCGTGCTCAAGGACTCCATCAAGCTGTTCCGCGATCCCGACATCGTGGCGTGGATGGGCGAGTGCCTGCGCCGCCTCTATCTCGGCGCCATCAAGGCCAACGAGCGCAATCTCGACAAGCCGATCATCCGCACCCTGTTGGCCACCGCCCTGACCCACCAGGAGGCCAAACGCAACGGCGGCCTGGCGGTCGACAAGCGCACGATCGACGCGCTGGTCGCTTCGGTGTGCGGCGATCTCAACACCGCGGGTTTCGCGATCATCCCCAAGGATCCGGCGCCCGATCTGCTGGAGAGCGCGCTGCAACGCGATCAGCGCGGCTCGAAGCTGGCGCTCGTGTTCGGCGACGACCCCGAGAACATCGCCGCGCTCTATCGCCAGATCGTCGGGCGCCAGCGCGTCTCCTGAGCCCCCGGGCCAGCGCGCCATGCGCCGGCTCGCGATCATCTTTTTGGCGGCGACGCTGGCGGGTCCGGCCGCGGCGGCTCCCGAGCGTGTCGACCTCAATCTCGTGCTGGCGGTCGATTCGTCGTCGAGCGTCGATCCCGACGAGTTCGCGCTGCAGATGACCGGCATCGCCGAGGCGTTCCGCACGCCGGCGGTGATCGAAGCGATCGAGGGCGGCACCCACCACGCGATCGCCGTGACCTTGATGGAGTGGTCGAACGCCACCTGGCAGCGCGAGAACATCGGCTGGACGGTGATCCACGACGCCGCCTCGGCGCGCGCCTTCGCCGATCAGGTCGAGGACGCGCCGCGCCTGATCTACGGTGGCGCGACCTCGATCAGCGGTGGGCTGCGCTTCGCGCTCGAGCGCCTGGCCGCCAGTCCGACCCCGGCCGAGCGCGCGGTGATCGACGTGTCGGGCGACGGCGCCAACAACCAGGGGGTGCCGGTCGAGGACGCGCGCCGCGCCGTGTTGGCGGCGGGCGTGACGATCAACGGCCTCGCGGTGATCAACGAGGAGCCCGACCTCGAGCAGTACTACCGCACCGAGGTGATCGGCGGGCCGGGCGCGTTCGCGCTCGAGGCGCGCGACTACGAGGATTTCGCCCAGGCGATCCTGCGCAAGATACTGCGCGAGATCGAGGCGGTACCGGTCGCCCGGGCGCGCCCGCACGTCGCACCGTCGGGCGGCTCGGCCGGGAACCAACGAGACGAGGGGGCGTTAGAGGGAGACGGCCGATCGCGGACTACCGGACGGGCTCCTTCCTCCCCTCCCCCCGCATGATGGAAGGCTGCCGAGCGTCGACCCCCGGAAGCCGCGATCGGCCGACCCGCTTCCAGCGCGTCGACGGCCGGGCGGCACGGGCTCCGGTGACGGTTCAGACGACCGCGAGGACGAGGGCGGCGATCGCCCCCCAGCCGAGCAGGGAGAGACCGAGCCAGACGGCGAGCGCACGGCCGGCCGACAGGGCTTCGGGGGGCTGCAGCACGTGATCGTGCGCCATGTCCAACTCCTTGATCATACCGAACGCCCTCCCCTCCAGGTCCAGCGTAGACGCTGTTGATTGATCTGCGGTTAAGCCGCCGCGCCCGCTGGGACTTGTCGTGTCGAGGCTACAATATTCCGCCAGCCGGTCAGCCGATTTATTTTAGATTGGTTTTTAGACAACTCGCCGAGTCTTGCCGCCGCGGGGTCAGCCCGGCGGTAATGCATGCGCGGGAGGAAAGCGCCTTTCGCGGTTTATCGCCAGCGTTTTAGGCGCGGTTCTTCAGCTGCGTTCCGATGTCACGGGCGCGCGCCCGGACGGCATGGCGGGCGGTGGGCCCGCGGGCTCGGCGCCGCGTCCGACCGGCGGCAGGGTCGCCGATTCCAGCGCGAATCCGCAGGGCTGGCCGGAACCGTCGACGACGGTCGCGCCGGCCCGGCTGCGCGCCAGACGATGGGCGAGAAAGGCGACCGGCAGCGCCAAACCGAGCGCCCAGTGGAGCACCGAGGTGCCGGCGCGCAGGCGGTCGTCGCCCAGGTAGTAGAGCAAATAGCCGGTGACGATCAGACAGACGAGCGCGCCCAGGGTCACGCCGCCCGACCAGCGCCGTTGGCCCGACGACCAGCCGGCGCCGATGTGAACGCCCCACAGCAATCCGAGCAACCACAGGCTGGCGAAGCCGAACCCGCCGTGCAACGTCAGCCACCATGGCTCGAGCGGGTTGCGGCTCACCGCGAACCCGTCGCCGCCGCCCACGACATAGTGGAACAGCAGCCACAGGGCGCCGGTCAGCCACAGGCCGGCGCCGACCAGATAGACGGAGATGCGGCGCAGGCGCGTCAGCCGCACGGGTCGCGGCAAGGTCGTGATCGGCGCGTCGCTCACGGGGCGCGCACGACGCCTGGCGACCGGCCGGGACGACCGGCCGTCAGGGCTGGCGGCGCGGCCGCCCTCGCCGGGCGACGCCGCAGGATTATCGAGCGCATCGTCGATCGTGATCGCCAAAGGATCACCCTATCAGGACCAGCGGCGTGCGTCCGAGAGTTGCGGAAACTGCATACCCGCCATGCAAACGCGAACCATTCGCATTTGCATTGGTATCCCGAATCGCCGTCATACGCAACCCGGTCCGCCGAGGCCTGACGGCTTGCGGTCGTCGCTGCGCGCCGTCAGCTCCGCTCGATCTCGCCGGCGACCCGGTCGAGCGCGGCCGTGACGGCCCGCACCTGATCCGTGCTCAGCGGGCCGCGGCCGAGCCGGATCGCCAGCGCCTGCCGCAGGTTCTGCATCGCCCGCACGATCTCCGGCGCCGGGCCGCCGCCATAGGCCTGGCGATACTCCGCCATGCGCCCCAGGATCGCGTCGAGGAGCGCCCGGTTGGCCTCGAGGAAGGCTCGCCCCTCGGTCGTCAAGGCGTAGCGTTTCTTCGTGCCTTCAATATGTTCTGGCGCGATGTAGCCAAGCTCCTCGAGCAACGTCAGGGTCGGGTAGACGATCCCGGGGCTCGGGCTGTACATGCCGCCGAACTGCTCCTCGATGGCGGTGATCAGCTCGTAGCCGTGGCACGGCTTCTCGCTGATCAGGTGCAGGAGTACGTAGCGCAGATCGCCGCGCTCGAAGAAGCGACCGCCGCGCATGCCGTGGCGGCCATGGCGCCCCTGACCGGCGCCGAACTGACGCCCGAACAGGCCCCGCGCATGACGGCGATCCTCATGAGAACTGTGTCTGTGTCCGTGGAACATGATGTCTCCGATAGGTTCACGATATATCGGAACGAAGATATATCTGGAGCCTATCGGTGTCAAGGGTCGTCTGCTCAGCAAGTCATTTTCAATTGCATTGCGAACAATTCTCAAGCTAGCGTCGCGGGTGGATGGGGCGCGCCCCGCCCCTCTTCCAACCGTGACGGCTCCGACCCCGATGAGCGTATCGCAACCGCAGCCCGAGACCCCCCAGACGCCGGTCGTTCGCCCGGCCCGGCGGATCGCCAGCGCGCAGCTGATGGCGGGCAAGCGCGAGATCATCATCGAGCATGGTCAGGACGAGTACCGGCTCCGGATCACCGGCTCGGGGAAGCTCATCCTGACCAAGTAGCCCCGATCACCATTGCGGGCGCGCGCCCGCGTTCCAGCCAGCCAGCCGCGTCGCTCGAACGACGCGCCAGCCAGCCGACAACCCGATCCGCGCCGCGGATCACACGGAAGGCTGGCCATGTTCGCGATGAAACGCTGCCTCGGCGCCTCGACCTTGGTGATGGCATTGCTGTGCACGACGCCGCACATCGCGCGCGGCGCCGATGCTCAAAGCCCGACCACCGACGCGGGGACGTTGTCGAACGCAGAGCTGCTCCGCATGCTCAAGGCGATGGAGCAGCGCGTGAAGTCGCTGGAGGCCCAGGTGCAGCGGAACAACGAAGCGGCGACGGCGCCCGTCCCCGCCCTCGCGCCGGCGGCGACGAGCGCGCCCGCCGCGCCGCCGCTCCGCGTGACGGCTGCGCCAGCGAGCCCGGCGCCGGCTGCGGCACCGTCATCGACGCCGACTGCGCCGCCGGCCCAGCCCGCCGCCGCCGCGGCATCCGGCGCGACCGCCAACGACCAGGGCCTGTTCGGTCTCTATCCGTCGCCGATCGAAGGCCTGAAGTTCGGCGCGTACGGCGAGCTCAAGGTCGGCAGCATGCAGAACCCGGCCGCCAACGGCCAATGGCAGAACGGGTTCGACGGCGGCCGCCTCGTGCTCCTGCCGAGCTACGCGCTGACCGATCGCATCATCTTCAACGCCGAGATCGAGTTCGAGCACGGCGGCACCGGTTTCGACAACGACGACAAGCTGCACGGCACCGCCGAGATCGAGCAGGCCTTCATCGACTTCAAGGTGCGCGACTATCTGAACTTCCACTCGCCCGGCATCGATCTCGTGCCGATCGGGCGCACCAACCTCTATCACGAGCCGACCACGTTCTACAGCGTGCAGCGTCCCGAGCTGGCGAACGGCTTGATCCCGACGACGTTCTACGTGCCGAGCTGGGGCACCGCCTACGGGCGGATCGCCGACGGGCTCGAGTACCGCTTCCAGGTCAGCAGCAGCCTGGAGGATTTCGGCGACAGCTTCGACAATCGCACCGACGCCAACACGGCGACGCCTGGTCCCTATGCGGCCGGCATCGACGGCAAGAACGCGCTCGCCTTCTCCCGGCCGCCGGTCGGCGACTTCCGCCAGCTCAACAACAATCTCGCCTACGCGGCGCGCCTGGCCTACGACCCGCCGTTCGCGCCCGGGCTGTCGGGCAGCACGAGCGTCTACTTCACGCCCAACGTCGAGCCGCGCGGCGCGCATTCCGACGTCGGCACCTTCCTCGGCGGCTCGAACCTCACCATCCTCGACTCCGAGCTGCTCTACCGCATCCCGAAGACCGGTTGGGAGCTGCGCGGCGAGTATGCCCAGGTGTTCTTCGGCAATCCCGCCAACCTGCGCGCCAACAACGACACCGATCCGACCGACAATGTCGGCTCGACGATGTGGGGCCTGTCGGGCGAAGTCGCCTACCATGTTCCGATCGGCTCGGCGTTGGGCGGCGACTGGGAGGCCGTGCCGTTCTACCGCTATACCTACGAGGACCTGCAGACCGGCGGCGTCCGCGGCACCGACGCCAACGCGCCGAGCGGCGCCGGCCGCGTGCAGTTCCACACGGTCGGCGTCGCCGTGTTCCCGACTCCGAAGCTGGTCATGAAGCTGAACTACCAGCACATTCAGGACGGCGAGACCGGCGGCGCCAAGTCGGACTCCATCCTCGGCGCCGTGGGGTTCTTCTTCTGATGGCGGCGGAGCCGACGGGATGACGGGCTGGCTGAGGTGGAGCGCGCCGCCCGCGATCGTGCTGTCGCTCGCGGGCCCTGCCCATGCCGTCCAGTACATGACCGTGGCGCAGGCCCAGCAGGCGGCCTTCCCGACCGCGAGCCAATTCGTCGCGGCGAACGTGATCTTCAAGCCCGCCGACATCCAGGCGATCGAGCAGCTGTCGCGCCAGCGCGTGCTGACCCGCGGCGAGCAGGTCTGGCACGCCGAGCGCGACGGCCAGCTGCTCGGCTACTTCATCCTCGACTACGTGATCGGCAAGCACGAGGTGATCGACTATTCGGTCGCGCTCGATCCAACCGGCACGGTCATGCGCGTCGACATCCTCCAATATCGCGAGTCCTACGGCGACGAGATCCGCAGCCCCGAGTGGCTGGCGCAGTTCGTCGGCAAGACCGATCGCGATCCCCTGAAGATCGACGACGACATCCGCAACATCTCCGGCGCCACCCTGTCGTCCCGCCACGTCACCGAAGGGGTGAAGCGCGTCCTCGCCATCTATGAAACCTGCATCCGGGCGAAATAGCCTGCGCCGCGCGCAGCCCCATCTCGGCACGCTGGTCGAGATCGAGACCGACGGCGGTTCGGAAGGCGCGCGAGGGCGCGAGACGCAGGCGGCGATCGACGCCGCGTTCGCGGCGATCGCGCGCGTCCACCGCCTGATGACGTTCCACGCCGCCGAGAGCGACGTCGGACGGCTCAACCGCGCGGCGCCCGACCGCGCCGTGACGGTCGATCCATGGACGTGGCAGGTCCTCCAGACGGCGCTCGCGCTCCACCGCGACTCGGGCGGCGCGTTCGACGTCGCGGTCGGCGCCACGCTGCAGCGTCTCGGACGGCTGCCGCCGGACGGCAGCGCGCCGCCCGATCGACCTGCCGAGCCGCGCGGGTGCCAAGCGCTCGAGCTGTTGGAGAATCGCCAGGCCCGCATCCGCTGTCCCGGTCTGCGCGTCGACCTCGGCGGCATCGCCAAGGGCTTTGCGGTCGACCGCGCGGTCGACGTCCTGCGGTCTCACGGCATCGTCGGCGGCCTGGTCAATGCCGGCGGCGATCTGCGCGTCTTCGGCCCGGTCGCGCGCCGCGTCCACATCCGCGATCCGCGTCGTCCGGACGCCATGTTGGGCGCGATCGAGCTTGCCGATGGCGCGCTCGCCTCGAGCACGGTGGCGACCGGCCTGCTCGACGCGGCGGGCCTCGTGATCGACCCGGGACGCCGCAGACCGGTGTCGGCCGTCCTCGGCGCGAGCGTGCGCGCGGCGTCGTGCCTGATCGCCGACAGCCTGACCAAGGTCGTGATGGTCTCCGGCCAAGCCGCCGCGCCGCTGCTCGCGCAGCACCAGGCATCCGCCCTGCTCATCTCGACGACCGGCGAGATCTTCCAGACCCCCGACTGGCCGGCCGCCGCCCCGGCGCCGCCGCGCGCGCGCGACGCCGCACGGCACGCCGGCCTCGCGCTCTGAAGCCCGGGGCCGGTCCAGCGACATCAGCACCCTCTGCTCATGTCACGAAAGATCGGCGACACACGGCCGCATGATCGCGCATCGATGCCATCCACGACGGTATGGACGGGGGACCCTTGCGCCGAGGAGGGCCTGCATCCGGCGTGCTGGAGCAGGCGCGCGCCGGCTAGAGATACGGCAGCAGCAGGCGCACGGCGGCGTCGCGCAGCACGATCGGGAAACGTCGCGCGTCGAGATCGGCGAGCCCGACCGCCCGTCCTCGCTTGCGCGCGATCGTGGCATCGAGATGGGAGCCGAAGCGCGCGCTGTAGACCTCGAGGTCGAGCTCGAAATTGAGTCGCAGGCTGCGCACGTCCCAGTTGGCGCTGCCGATCAGGCTCCAGGCGGCGTCGACCGTCATCAGCTTGGAGTGGTCGAACGGCGGCGGCTGGTGCCAGACCCGGCAACCGGCCTCGAGCAGCGGTCGCATCTGGGCGCGCGCCGCCCAGTCGAGCACCCGGTGGTTGCTTCGCTCGGGCAGCACCAGGTCGACCTCGACGCCGCGCAGGGCCGCCAGCGCCAGTGCGCTCACCACGCGCTCGTCGGGCAGGAAGTACGGCGTGGCGACGCGGATCGAGCGGCGCGCCGCGGCGATCGCCGACAGCATGGCGAACTCGATGGTCTCGATCTCCTGGTCGGGGCCCGAGGTGATCACCCGGGCGATCGCCTCGCCGTCGCGCGGCAGAGTGGGAAACCACGCCGCCCCCGCCAGGGTCTCGCCGGTGGTGAAGCGCCAGTCGGACGCGAACGCCTCCATGAGCTGGGCGACGACCGGCCCCGCGATCTCGAAATGGGTGTCGCGCACTGGATGCGCCGGCCGCCGGCGCAGACGGTTCTCGTCGCCGATGTTGAGCCCGCCGGTGAACCCGATGCGGCCGTCGATCACCAGGATCTTGCTGTGCAGCCGCATATTGAGGAACGGCATGCGCCACGGCCACTCCGAATGCAGGAAGCGCGCGACCGGCACGCCGTGGGCGCGCAGCGCGCGGTGACTCCAGGAATAGAGATAGCCGCCGCCGAAGCCGTCGATCAGCACGCGGACCGAGACGCCGCGACGCTGGGCGTCGACCAGCGCCGCCACGAAGCGCGCGCCGACCTCGCCCGCGCGGAACAGGTAGGTCGACAAGGCGATGCTGTGTTGCGCGGCCGCGATCGCCGCGAGCATGCGGGGATAGGCCTGATCGCCGTGGACCAGCGCGTCGAGGCTGTTGCCGGGCTCGGCGCGCCGGTGCGTGATGCGCCAGCCCGCGACCTGCAGGGGCACGAGATGGTCGAGCGCCGCCGGCAAGGAGGTAGCTTCGATCCCGTGTCGGCTCGCCGGCGAATGGCGGCGAAGACGATAGGCGCGGCGCTTCACCCGGTTGATGCCGATCAGCCAGTAGAGCACGCTGCCGACGATCGGCGACAGCCAGGCGAGGCCGATCCAGCTGACGGTCGCGGCGACGTCGCGCTTGGTCAGCAGCACGTGCACCGTGACGCCGGTCGCCACGACCAGATGCAGCGCCAGGGTGGCGGGGCCGAGCAGCTCCTGATCGATCATCGGCGCATCCGTGGCGCCCCAATGCGCGTCAGGCCAGGTGCCGCTCGACCCAGCGCGCGATGTCGAACAGGCGCGCATCGGCGAAGCGCGCGCCGACCAGCTGGATGCCGAGCGGCAGACCGTTGGGGCCGCTGCCGGCCGGCAGGGTGATGCACGGCGTGCCGGCGAGCGTCCACACCGCGTTGCACTGCGCGTCGCCGGTCGCGTCGATCCCGGCGGGGGGCTCGCCGGTCGCGCTCGCGGTCAGCAGCACGTCGAAGCGGTCGGCGAGCAGGCCGTCGAGATGGTCGCGCAGCCGCTCGCCCAGCTGGATCGCGGCGACGTAGTCCTCGAGGCTGCAGGCGTCGCCCTCGGCCAGCACGCCGTCGCGCAGCGCGCGGCTCAAGCGGTCGGCGTGGCGGGTCTTCTCGTAGGCGTAATTGCGCGCCGCCTCGAAGGCCATGACGCGGCGCTGCGCCGGCAGGATCTGATCGAACGTGGACGGCAGCGCGACGTCCGCCACCGCGGCGCCGCGCGCGCTCAAGGTCGAGGCGGCGCGCTCGAGCAGCACCTGATAGTCGGGCGCGATCGCCGGCCAGCTGACGCTGCGGCAGAAGCCGATGCGCGGCGCGCGCGGCGCGGCCGCGATCGGCGCGGGCGTGACGCCGAGCAGCGCGCCGCGGATCAGCGGCAAGTCGTCGAGCGCGCGCGCCATCATGCCGACGGTGTCGAGCGTGGCGGACTGCAGCTTGACGCCGACCCGGCTGACCTCGCCGAAGGTCGGCTTGTAGCCGATCACGCCGCAGAACGCCGCCGGACGGATCACCGAGCCGGCAGTCTGCGTGCCGAAGGCGAGCGGCACCATGAAGTCGGCGACCGCGGCCGCCGAGCCGCTCGACGAGCCGCCCGGCGTGTGCGCCGGATTGTGCGGATTGGTCGTCGGCCCGGGATGCCGGTTGGCGAACTCGGTCGTCACGGTCTTGCCGAGGATCACCATGCCGGCGTCGCGGCACAGCGCGACGCACGCGGCGTCGGCGTCGGGCCGGTTGTCCTGGTAGATCGGCGAGCCGTGGCGCGTCGGCATGTCGAAGGTGTCGATGACGTCCTTCACGCCGATCGGCACGCCGTGCAGCGGGCCGGACGACGGCGCGCGATCGAGCGCGCGCGCCTGCGCGATCGCCTGCTCGGGATCGCAATGGGTCCAGGCATGCACCGCCGGGTCGCGCGCGGCGATGCGCTCGAGGCAGGCGCGCACCAGGCTCTCGGCGCTCAGCGTGCCGTCGCGGATCGCGGCCGCCGCCGCGCCGGCGCTCAGACGTTCGGGATGGGAGACGGGGGAAGCCATCGGGCGCCTCACCGCAGATGTCGATCGACCCAGGCGGCCGCCTCGAGCAGCGCCCGGTCGTGGAAGCGCGGCGCGACCAGCTGGACGCCGACCGGCAGGCCGTTGGGACCGCGGAAGCCCGGCAGGGTCACGCACGGCACGTAGAGCAGGGTCCACAGGCCGTTGAAGATCGGATCGCCGGTGCTGTCGAGGCCGCGCGGCGCCTCGCCCGGCGCGCTCGGCGTCAGCAGCACGTCGCAGCCCGCCATGGCGTCGGCGAAGCCGGCGCGGCAGCGCTCGGCGTAGCGTCGCGCGGCCTGCCAGGCGTCGAGCGTGAGGCCCCTGCCCTCGTCGATCTTCTCGCGCAGCGCGGCGCTCAGCTGATCGCCGTGACGGCGCAGCTCGTCGGCGTGATTGCGCGGCGCCTCGCAGCCCGAGAGCGTCGCCTGCGCGTCCTGCAGGCGCGCGTAGTCGGCCGGGAGCTCGAGGTCGCGCACCGTGGCGCCGGCGCGGCCGAGCCGACGCGCGGCCTCCTCGACCGCCTGCCGGCTCTCCGGCTGGGCCTTGCTCCAGTAGGGCGTGCGGCAGACGCCGATGCGCGGCACGCGCTCGCCGGTGGGCGCGCCGGCGAACGGCGTCTGGGTCAGCGCGGCGAAGCCGAGCGCCAGGTCGCCGACGTCGCGCGCCATCACGCCGACGGTGTCGAGCAGCTCGGTGTTGGGCTTGACGCCCGACGTGCCGAACAAGCCGAAGCTCGGCTTGAGCGCGTGGACGCCGCAGAACGACGCCGGCCGGATCACCGAGCCGCCGGTCTGCGTGCCGGTGGCGAGCGGCACCATGCAGTCGGCGACGGCGGCCGCCGAGCCGCTCGACGAGCCGCCCGGCGTGAACCCCGGGTCGTGCGGATTGACGGTCGGGCCGGGATGCCGGTTGGCGAACTCGGTCGTCACCGTCTTGCCGAGCACGACGGCGCCGGCCGCGCGTGCCAGCGCGACCGTCGCGCCATCGATGCACGGGCGGTGGCGCGCGTAGATCGGCGAGCCGTACGTCGTCGGCATGTCGGCGGTGTCGATCACGTCCTTGACGCCGAGCGGGATGCCGTGCAGCAGGCCGCTGCGCGGGCCGGCGTCGAGCCGACGTGCCGTCGCGCGCGCGCCCTCGGCGTCGAGATGGCTCCAGGCGCGCACGGTCGGCTCGCGCGCCGCGATGCGCCCGAGGCACGCCTCGACGATGCGCGTCGCCGTGGTCTCGCCCGCCGCCAGCCGGCGTGCCAGCTCGAGCGCCGACGCCTGGTTCAGATCAGGGCTCATGGTGCTTCCCGCTCCTCGGCCGGCTGCCATCATCGGACGCCGGACCGAGACTGTCGAGCGCCGCTCAGCGCTTTGGACAGCTGGCCAGGACCTCGGCCTTGCTGAGACGACCGTCGCGATCGGCGTCGAGCTGGACGAAGGTGCGCGCGGCCTGTGCCTCGAACTCCTGCCAGGTGACGCGGTTGTCGAGGTTGACGTCGGCCGACATCACGGGATCGGGCCGATCGTTCAGGCCGCGGCGCGGCCGCGAGCTGAACCAGCTGGTGACGTCCGACGGCTTCCGCTCATGCTCATGTTCCGGCGGCGGCTGGTAGGGCATCAGCTTGAGGCGCAGCGTCATCAGCTCGTCGGGCGTGACCGAGCCGTCGTGATTGAGATCCATCGCGTCGAACCAGCGCTTGGCGTCCGCCTTGAACTCCGCGGGATCGAGGCTGCCGTCGTGATTGGTGTCGGCGGCGTCGAACCAGCGCGCGAGCGCGGCGTCGCACGCCGTGCCGGGGCCGCCGGCGACCAGCGGCTCGCCGTTCGGGCTGACCGGCGTCGGCGGCGGTCCGGGCGGCTCGCTCGAACCGCCGCCGCAGCCGGTGAGCAGCGCGCCGAGCAGGATCAGCGCGACCGCGGTCGCGCGCGGAGACCGGACGGAACGGCGCATGCTCATTCGACCGTGACGCTCTTGGCGAGATTGCGCGGTTGATCGACGTCCGTGCCCTTGGCGACCGCCACGTGATAGGCGAGCAGCTGGGTCGGCACGGTATAGAGGATCGGCGCGACGAACGGGTCGACCGTCGGCATCTCGATGCAGGCCTCGATGCGGCCGCGGAAGCGCGCGCAGCCCTGGGCGTCGCTCAGCAGGATGATGCGGCCGCGCCGCGCCGCGACCTCCTCGATGTTCGACGCCGTCTTGTCGAACAGCTCGTCGCTCGGCGCGGCGACGATCACGGGCACGCCGTCGTCGATCAGCGCGATCGGGCCGTGCTTCATCTCGCCGGCGGCATAGCCCTCGGCATGAATGTAGGACAGCTCCTTGAGCTTGAGCGCGCCTTCGAGCGCGATCGGATAGCTGGTGCCGCGCCCGAGGAACAGCACGTCGCGCGCCTTGACCATCTGGAGCGCCAACGCGCGGATCGCCTCGTCGTGGCCCAGCACCTCGGCGACCAGCGCCGGCACCTCGGCGAGCGCGCGGCTGAGCCGCGCCTCGGCGGCGTGATCGAGGGTGCCGCGCGCACGGCCGAGCGCGATCGTCAGGCAGGCGAGCACGGTCAGCTGGGTGGTGAACGCCTTGGTCGAGGCGACGGCGATCTCGGGCCCCGCCAGGGTGGTCAGCACGACGTCGGCCTCGCGCGCCATCGAGCTGTCCGGCGTGTTGACCAGCACCGCGGTGCGCGAGCCCTGCTGCTTGGCGTAGCGCAGCGCCGCGATCGTGTCGGCGGTCTCGCCCGACTGCGAGATGAACAGCGCCAGGCCGTCCTTGGGCAGGCCCATGTTGCGGTAGCGGAACTCGGACGCGACGTCGACGTCGACCGGCAGGCGCGCCAGACGCTCCATCCAATAACGCGCCACCAGGCCGGAATGGAACGCCGTGCCGCACGCCGCGATGGTCAGCCGCGACAGCGACGCCAGATCGAACGGCAGATCGGCGAGCGTGATCGTGCGCTCGGCCGGATTGAACATCGAGCGCAGCGTGTCGCCGATCACCGCCGGCTGCTCGAAGATCTCCTTCTCCATGAAGTGGCGGAAGTTGCCCTTGCCGGTGAACGCGCCCGATTGCTCGGTGCGCTTGACCGCGCGCTCGACCGGCCGGTTGTCGGCGTCGAAGACGCGCGTCGCCCGCGTCGTGACGACCGCCCAGTCGCCGTCCTCGAGATAGCTGATGCGCCGGGTCAGCGGCGCCAGCGCGAGCGCGTCCGAGCCGAGGAACATCTCGCCGTCGCCGTAGCCGATCGCGAGCGGCGGCCCGCGCCGCGCGCCGATCATCAGGTCGGGCTCGCCGGCGAAGATCGCGGCCAGCGCGAACGCGCCGTGGAGCCGCGGCAGCGCGCGCGCGAACGCCTGCTCGGGCGTCAGGCCCTGACCGAGATAGTCGGTGATCAGGTGCACCACCGCCTCGGTGTCGGTGTCGCTCTCGAAGGCATGGCCGCGGGCGGTGAGCTCGGTCTTGAGCTCGGCGAAGTTCTCGATGATGCCGTTGTGGACCACGGCGACGCGGCCGCTCATGTGCGGATGCGCGTTGCGCTCGTTGGGCTGGCCGTGGGTCGCCCAGCGCGTGTGTCCGATGCCGGTCGTGCCGGGCAGCGGGTCGCGCGCCAGCACGGCGGCGAGATTGGCGAGCTTGCCTTCGGCGCGTCGGCGATCGAACCCGTCGGCGGTCACGGTCGCGATGCCGGCCGAGTCGTAGCCGCGGTACTCCAGGCGGCGCAGGCCATCGATCAGCCGCGGCGCGACGTCCGTCTTGCCGATGATGCCGATGATGCCGCACATCGCTCGCCTCCTCGCGGGTGCGCCGATCTCACAATGTGCTTGTGTAATTCCTCGGACCCGCGCGCAGCAAGACCGGACGGGAACGGTAGGGGTCGGCCCGCTCCGTGTCGTTAAATTAGTTCATTATTAAAGGCTGTGAGTCATCAATGCGCCATCAGGCCCGGACAGGCGTGCAACGTTCTGCTGTTTCAGACATTTAACGTAGGAACATTGCTCAAGTTTAAGACGTTTGCTGGTACGGAAGGTCTAGGCGGACCACCCGAGCGAGCCGGATGACGCACTTGAAGCCCCAGGACGCCAAGCTGCTGATCGTCGAGGACGAGGAGCTGGTCTCGCTCGACATGCGCTCGATCGTCGAGGGCATGGGGGTCGCCGTCACCGGCATCGCGCACACGGTCGACGAGGCGCTCGCCAGCATCGCGGCCGAGCCGCCGCACCTCGTGCTGCTCGACATCTCGCTCAACGGCGAGTTCGAGGGCGTCGAGCTCGCGCGCACCATCGATCGGCGCTGGGGCATTCCGGTGCTGTTCGTGTCGGGCCATCTCGGCGACAAGGCGGTCAAGGGCGTCGACGAGCTCAACACGCTCGGCTACATCGTCAAGCCCTACTATCCGATCAATCTGCGCGAAGCGGTCGAGTCCGCGATCAGCACGCTGCCCGCGCGGGCATCCACGCCGACCGGCTGAGCGCGCGCGGCGCCGGGCGCGGCGCAGAGGCGATGGGGCGGCTGACCGGGGTCGAACCGGCGACATTTCGGACCACAACCGAACGCTCTACCACTGAGCTACAGCCGCCATCGCCGCCATCGCGGGGCGCGCCCGGATTTACGGCCTGGGGCCGGCCCCGTCAAGTCGGCCCGACCGTGCTGCAGCGGCGCTGCGCGCCCTTGGCACCGGCGGGGTCGCGGAGCATAGTGCGCACCCATTTTCATCCACCCGGTCGACCTCGATGCTGGATATCTCGCCCGCCTTCGCCAATCTCGGCACCGAAACCGCCTTCGAGGTCCTGGCGCGCGCCAACGCGCTCAAGGCCGAGGGCAAGGACATCATCAATTTGGGCATCGGCCAGCCCGACTTCGCGACGCCGCCGCACGTCGTCGAGGCGGCGTGCAAGGCGTTGCGCGACGGCCATCACGGCTACACGCCGGCCAACGGCATTCCGCAGCTGCGCGAGGCGGTGGCGCGCGACCTGCACCGCCGCTACGGCGCCACGGTCGATCCCGGCCTGGTCCTGATCGTGCCCGGCGGCAAGGTCACGATGTTCTTCGCCATCATGATGTTCGGCCGGCCCGGGGTCGAGATCATGTATCCCAACCCCGGCTTCCCGATCTACGAGTCGACGATCCGCTTCTCGGGCGCGACCGCGGTGCCGATCCCGCTGCTCGAGGACAAGGGCTTCGCGTTCTCGGCCGACGACGTGCTATCGCGCATCACGCCGCGCACCAAGCTCATCATCATCAACAGCCCGGCCAATCCGACCGGCGGCGTCGTGCCGGTGAGCGAGCTCGAGAAGCTGGCGGCGGGGCTCGAGCGCCATCCGCACGTCGCGATCATGAGCGACGAGATCTACGGTCAGCTGACCTACGACAATCATCGTCACGCCTCGATGCTGCGCTTCGAGGGGCTGCGCGATCGTCTGATCCTGCTCGACGGCTGGAGCAAGACCTACGCGATGACGGGTTGGCGCCTCGGCTTCGGGGTGTGGCCGCGCGAGCTTTTCCCGATCGCCGAGAAGCTGGCGATCAATGACCACAGCTGCGTCAACGCGGCGGCGCAATGGGCCGGCATCGCGGCGCTCGACGGACCGCAGGACGCGGTCGCCACCATGCAGCGCGCGTTCGCCGAGCGGCGCGAGATCGTGGTGCGCGGGCTCAACCAGCTGCCGGGCTGGCGCTGCGTGTCGCCGGGCGGCGCGTTCTACGCCTTCCCGAACATCACGGGCACCGGGTTCGACTCCAAGGCGATGCAGACCAGGCTTTTGGAGCAGGCCGGCGTGGCGACCATCGCGGGCACCAGCTTCGGGTCGTATGGCGAGGGCTTCTTGCGGCTGTCCTACGCCGCCGACAAGCGCGACATCGAGCGCGCGCTCGAGCGCATCGCCGCCCTGAAGCCCTGAGCGCCCTTCCCGGCTATCTTTTGGCCGCACGGTCGCCTATTTTTTGGGCGGCTGCGTGACGCCGACGCTTCGGGTCGGCGCGTCGGAGCGGCGCGTCGCCGATGCTGGCATGAGCCGTGCTAACCAAGTGCGCCAACGGCAGGCGGACCGGGATACGGGTCCGGAGACGGGAAACGTCCATGAAAAAGGTCGAAGCGGTCATCAAGCCCTTCAAGCTCGACGAGGTGAAGGAAGCCCTGCACGAGGTCGGCATCCAGGGCATCACGGTCACGGAGGCCAAGGGGTTCGGCCGCCAGAAGGGTCACACCGAGCTCTATCGCGGCGCCGAGTACGTCGTCGACTTTCTGCCCAAGGTTAAGATCGAGATCGTGATGGACGACGCCCTGGTCGAGCGCGCCGTCGAGGCGATTCAGCAGGCCGCCCATACCGGGCGCATCGGCGACGGCAAGATCTTCGTGACCTCGGTCGAGGAGGTGATCCGCATCCGCACGGGAGAGCGCGGCAGCGACGCCGTGTAGCGGCCGATTTGCATCACCGGCGGGCGCTTGAAGCCGCCCGCCCGAGCGGTTAAATTCCGCCGATTTTGCCGAGGATTTCGGCAGATCGCGGCGACTGCGGCGCCCGGGCGCCACGCCCGGACGAAGGCCAACCACCAACGCGGGATAATGCAATGGCAAACGTCAAGAAGGTGATGGATCTCATCAAGGAGAACGACGTCAAGTACGTCGACTTCCGGTTTACCGACCCGCGCGGCAAGTGGCAGCACACCGCCCAGCACATCAGCACCGTCGACGAGGACATGCTCAACGACGGCATCATGTTCGACGGCTCGTCGATCGCCGGCTGGAAGGCGATCAACGAGAGCGACATGACGCTCAAGCCGGATCTGAGTACGGCGGTGATGGATCCGTTCGCCGCCCAGCCGTGCCTGATCCTGTTCTGCGACGTGCTCGAGCCGTCGTCGGGCCAGCCCTACGGCCGCGACCCGCGCTCGATCGCCAAGCGCGCCGAGGCCTACATGAAGTCGAGCGGCGTCGGCGACACCGCCTATTTCGGGCCCGAGGCCGAGTTCTTCGTGTTCGACGACGTGCGCTTCAGCACCGGCATGCAGCAGGGCTTCTACTTCATCGATTCCGATGAGGGCCCGTACAACAGCGGCAAGCAGTACGAGGACGGCAACATGGGCCACCGCCCGGCGATCAAGGGCGGCTACTTCCCGGTCCAGCCGGTCGACAGCATGGCCGACCTGCGCGCCGAGATGCTCACCGTGCTCGCCGACATGGGCGTCGAGGTCGAGAAGCACCACCACGAGGTGGCGCCCAGCCAGAACGAGCTCGGGGTCAAGTTCTCGACCCTGGTGAGCAGCGCCGACGGCATGCAGAAGTACAAGTACGTCGTGCAGAACGTCGCGCATTCCTACGGCAAGACCGCGACCTTCATGCCGAAGCCGATCTACAAGGACAACGGCTCGGGCATGCACGTCCACCAGTCGATCTGGAAAAGCGGCAAGCCCCTGTTCGCCGGCAACGGCTATGCCGACCTGTCGGACATCGCGCTGTTCTACATCGGCGGCATCATCAAGCACGCCAAGGCGATCAACGCCTTCACCAACCCGACGACCAACAGCTACAAGCGCCTGGTCCCGGGCTACGAGGCGCCGGTGCTGCTCGCCTACTCCTCGCGCAACCGCTCGGCGTCGTGCCGCATCCCGTTCTCGGCGAGCCCGAACGGCAAGCGCGTCGAGGTGCGCTTCCCCGACCCCTTGGCCAATCCCTATCTCGCCAACGCCGCGATGCTGATGGCGGGGCTCGACGGCATCGCGAACAAGATCCATCCCGGCCAGCCGATGGACAAGAACCTCTACGACCTGCCGCCCGAGGAGCTCAAGGAGGTGCCGACGGTGTGCGGCTCGCTGCGCGAGGCACTCGAGAACCTCGACAAGGACCGCGCCTTCCTGAAGCGCGGCGACGTGTTCTCGGACGACCAGATCGACGCCTACATCGCGCTCAAGATGGAGGAGATCGATCGCTTCGAGACTACCCCGCATCCGGTCGAGTTCGAGATGTACTACAGCGCCTGAGCGCGCTCGAGCGCACAGGCGCATCCCGAATCCCGCCGGCGTCGGGCCGGCGGGATTCTTATTCCCAAGCTCGCGTTGATTCGCGCGAACCTCCTGCAAAGGCTTGATTGGCCATCATATTATTGTCGCGCGAATATTGTTAACTAATCGCGGCGTCTGTATTATCTTGGTCCAGGAGGGGGAATCGCAGCCCCTTCGCTGCCTCGAACCGCTGCCGCGCGCCGCTCATGAGACCTGGCACCAAGCCAACCAGCCCCGCGATGAGGGCCGCCCACCGCGATAAGCGGTACACGATCCCTGTGCTGTCGGTCGACTTGTTCGAGAAGGTGCACGAGACGCGGCTGTGGTCGTTCTCGCAGATGATCATTCCGAAATACGAAGGCGGCCTGCCCCAGGGCGCGACCTTCACGGGCGCCTTCACCTTCGAGAGCTTCACGCCGGCGTTCGGTCTGTTCGAGGCCAAGGCGGTGCGCGTCGACACCGGCAAGCAGATGATCGGCGCCGAGTTCACCTGGATCAGCAAGCCGGGCTTCGAGCTGCTCGAGAGGGTCAACGCCACGCGCAAGCCGGACATGCCGGCGATTGAAGTCCCCAAGATGCGCGTGACCTTCACCTATCCGACCATCAACTGGTCGCTGTCGGGCGCGCTGGTCGGCCACTACTGGGGCGGGCTCCCCGAAGGCGAGCCGTTCAACGGTCTGATCCGCATCGAGAAGGCACAGGAGTCGGGCGTGTTCAGCGCCATCCTGGTCAAGCACAACGAGGAGCGCCACACCCTGGCGATCAAGTTCACCTCGCTGTCGTCGGAAACCTTCGAGCTGCTCGAAACCGCGATGAAGAAGAACCCGTCAGGGTTCTGACGTTCGCCGGCACGCGATCCGCCTCGGGCGCATCCGGCCCCGGGCGCGTGTGCGCCTCGCTCAAACGGCTGAAAGGTGTCTCATGAGCCGCCTGTACGGACCGACCCATCGCGCGCTGCAGGACCGTTTCGACACGCGCGGCCTGGCCGACAATGTCGAGAAACGGCTCGTGTTGACCGAGATCCCGTCCGAGCACAAGGCGTTCATCGAAACCCGCGACATGTTCTTCCTGTCGACGATCGACCATCAGGGGCGGCCGACGGTCTCCTACAAGGGTGGCGATCCGGGCTTCGTGCGCGTGCTCGACGCGCAGACCGTCGCGTTCCCGTGCTACGACGGCAACGGCATGTTCTATTCGATGGGCAACCTGATCGGGAACGCCCAGGTCGGCATGCTGTTCGTGAGCTTCGAGACGCCGCATCGGTTGCGCCTGCAGGGTATCGCGAGCGTGAACGATGACGACCCGCTGCTGCGCGACTATGCCGAGGCGCAACTGGTCGTCCGCGTCGCGGTGACCGAGATCTTCCGCAACTGTCCGCGCTACGTGCATCGCTACGCGAAGGTCGAGCCGTCGAAGTTCGTGCCGCACGCGGCGCGCCAGACGCCGCTGGCGCCCTGGAAGCGGGTCGACGACATCCAAGCGCTCTTGTCGGCGCAGGATCGCGCGCGCGTCGCGCGCGAAGGCGGCGCGGTGTCGCGGACCGACTACGAGAAATACGTCGCCGACGTGGTCGGCCCGGCTCAGGACGCCTGACCGCCGCCCGGATCGGGCACCGGCCGCGGCCGGCGATCCTCACCGATCGCGACGTAGGTGAACGTGCCTTCGGTCACCATCTCCTCGACGTCGCCGCGGCTGCGCCGGGCCCACGCCTCGACATGCACCTTGAGCGAGGTCCGTCCGACGCTCGCCAGGCTGGCGTAGACGCTGACCAGGTCGCCGACGAACACAGGCTTGTGGAACGTCATGGCGTCGACCGCGACCGTGGCGGCCCGGCCGTGCGCACG
Source organism: Candidatus Sulfotelmatobacter sp. (assembly GCA_035507915.1). Lineage (GTDB taxonomy): Bacteria > Pseudomonadota > Alphaproteobacteria > Elsterales > Elsteraceae > JACQAI01. The sequence goes on along the minus strand of DATJNS010000019.1, from coordinate 37,089 downwards.
CGCGACCGCGATCGCGCCGCCCGCGAGGTCCATCTGCGACAGCAGCCAGCCGCCGAAGATGTCGCCGTTGGGATTGGTGTCGGCCGGCATCGCGAGGGTGCGGATCGCCAGATCGCCGGTGGGCTTGGCCCTGGGGGCTGATGCGTTCATATCCACAACATTTTGTTGGAGCACACAATATTATACACAGCATGTGCCTTGGCATGACTCGCGTGTTTCGCCATACTCGCCGCCATGGCTGACCTTTTCCAACGCGCCGCCAACGCCCCCGCCGCCAGCTACTCCGCCAAGGACATCGAGGTCCTCGAGGGCCTCGAGCCGGTGCGCAAGCGGCCGGGCATGTATATCGGCGGCACCGACGAACGGGCGCTGCACCACCTGGTCGCCGAGGTGCTCGACAACGCGATGGACGAGGCGGTGCACCGCCACGCCGATCGCATCGAGCTCAAGCTGTTCGTCGACGGCTCGGTCGAGGTGCGCGACAACGGCCGCGGCATTCCGGTCGATCCGCATCCCAAGGTCAAGAACAAGTCGGCGCTCGAGGTCATCTTCACGATGCTCCACTCCGGCGCGAAGTTCGGCGGCGCGGCCTACAAGACGGCCGCCGGTCTGCACGGCGTCGGCGTCTCGGTCGTCAACGCGCTGTCCGACAAGCTGACGGTCGAGGTCGCGCGCGACCGCAAGCTGTGGTCGCAGACCTACAGCCGCGGCAAGCCGACCTCCAAGCTCAAGGACCTGGGCCAGGTGTCGAACCGCCGCGGCACCAGCGTGCGCTTCCACCCCGATCCGGAGATCTTCGGCGCCGGCGCGCACTTCCGCGCCGCCACGCTCTACCGCATGGCGCGCTCCAAGGCGTACCTGTTCCGCGGCGTCGAGATCCGTTGGAGCTGCGAGCCCGGCGTGCTGCGCCCCGGCGACGTGCCCGAGGAGGAGGTCCTCCACTTCCCCGGCGGCCTCGCCGACTATCTGGCCTCGACGCTCGACGGCCGCGCGAGCCTGACGCCGACGCCGTTCGCCGGCGAGGCCACGTTCGACGACGACCGGCGCGTCGAATGGGCGATCGCCTGGCCGGACGACGGCGACGGTTTCCTGTCGACCTATTGCAACACGGTGCCGACGCCGCTCGGCGGCACGCACGAGGCCGGCCTGCGCAGCGCGCTGACCCGCGCGCTCAAGGACTACGGCGAGATGATCGGCAACCGGCGCGCGGCGCAGGTGAGCGCCGACGACGTGATGGCGGGCGCCGCCGCGATGTTGTCGGTGTTCATCCACGATCCGCAGTTCCAGGGCCAGACCAAGGAGCGTCTGACCTCGGCCGATGCCACCAAGCTGGTCGAGGGCGCGCTCAAGGACCATTTCGATCATTTCCTGTCGGCCGATCCGGCGGCCGCGCGCGGCCTGCTCGACCACCTGATCGACAAGGCCGAGGAGCGCATCCGCCGCCGCGACCAGCGCGACCTCGAGCGCAAGACGGCGACGCGCAAACTGCGCCTGCCCGGCAAGCTCGCCGATTGCGCGCGCTCGACGCCGCAGGGCACCGAGATCTTCCTGGTCGAAGGCGACTCGGCGGGCGGCTCGGCCAAGCAGGCGCGCGACCGCGAGACCCAGGCGGTGCTGCCGCTGCGCGGCAAGATCCTCAATGTCGCCAGCGCATCGGCCGACAAGCTGCGCGCCAACCAGGAGCTGCGCGACCTCGTGCAGGCGCTGGGCGCCGGCTCGGGCGATCGCTACGACGACGGCAAGCTGCGCTACGAGCGCGTCATCATCATGACGGATGCCGATGTCGACGGTGCCCATATCGCCGCGCTGCTGATGACGTTCTTCTATCGCGAGATGCGCGGCCTGGTCGACAACGGCCATCTCTATCTGGCCCAGCCGCCGCTCTATCGCCTGACCCAAGGCGCGCGCACGCTCTACGCGCGCGACGACGCGCACAAGGACGCGCTGCTCAAGAGCGATTTCAAGGCGAACGCCAAAGTCGACATCGGCCGCTTCAAGGGCCTCGGCGAGATGATGCCGGCGCAGCTGCGCGAGACCACGATGAACCCGAAGACGCGGATCTTGTTGCGCGTCGCGATCCGCGAGGACGAGGTCGGCGAAGGCAGCGTCGAGGGCGACCGCACCGCGACCCTGATCGAGAGCCTGATGGGCCGGCGCCCCGAGCTGCGCTTCGCCTACATCCAGGAGAACGCCAAGTTCGCCCGCGACCTCGACGTATGACCCGCGCCGCGGCGTTGGTGGCCATGGTCGGCGGGCTTGCCGGCGCATGCACGGCAACGGGCGTCGACGACCAGTGGTACAGCATCGGCTACAACCTCGGCGACCTCGCTTACGCCGCCGATCATCGCGACCTGCGCGTCGAGGTGCATGGTACGCCCGCGGGCGTGCCACCCGGCCGGTTCGCGACCGCCGTCGCCGCCGCGATGCCGCACGGCATCGGCATCGTGACGCACTTCACCCCGACGCCGGACACGAGCGCCAACCCGCTCTATCGCGTGGTCTGGGACTACGCCCCGAACCGGCCCTATTGGGAACTCTGCACGACCGGCCCGGAGGCGCCGGCGGCGGCGCCGATTGGCGCGACCAAGGTCGCGGTGGCGTTCTGCCGAGGCCCGTCGGTGCTGAGCTATGTCCATGGCGCCGCGCCGGGCGCCGCCGATCCCGGCGATCCCGCGTTCGAAGCGCTGGTGCGCGCCATGACGCTCGAATTGTTCCCACGCCACGACAGCGTGCACAACCGAAATTGAGCGCGCCGCGCGCTCCGTCGCGTCGCTCAACCGCGTGCCAGCACCTCGATCCCGCGCAAGGTCGACAACGAAGCCGTGCCCTCGAACACGTCGGCCGCCTGGCTGGCCAGCCAGGTCAAGCGACTGAAATCGGCTGGCTTGGGCCGCCCCAACGAGCGCCGGTGCGGCGACACCACGCCGAGCAGCACGCCGCGACGCGACACGATCGGCACCGAGACCACCGACAGCGAGCCGGCGTCGAGCAGCGGCAGCTGCGACGGCTTGCCGACGAAGTGCGGGCTTTCCCGGACGTCGTCGACGATCACGGGTTCGCGAGACGCCAGCGCGGCGCCACAACAGCTCTCGTGGGACCGAACGATCTCGAAGTAGTCGAGAAAATCGCGCTTGAAGCCCCGGCTGGCGACCAGCCGCAAGGCACCGCCGGTCGCCATCTGAACCGTCGCCATGTCGCCGTGGCTGACGTTGATCGCGGCGCGAGCGATATGCCCCAATATGGCGGCGTCCACGAAGGCCTCCTCCCTGAGATCAGCCGGCTCCGCGCGGGCACCCGCCGCGAACCATCCCTACGAACAACGCCATAGGTGGCGTTTTGCTCCAGGGGATCAGCCGGCTGCGGCGAGCTCGGGCGCCAGCCAGTCCTCGAACGCCTGGTTGACCGCGTCGGGCCGCTCGAGCGGCGACAGGTGCCCGCATTCGTCGAGAATGATCAGCCGTGCGCCCGCGATGGCGTCGGCGATCTCCTTCGACAGCGCCGGCGGCGTCAGCGCGTCGTCGCGGCCACATAGCACGAGCGCGGGACAGGTGATGCGCGTCAGGTCGGGCCGACCGTCCGGCCGCCCGAAGATCGCCTGCTGTTGACGCAGGAAGGCGGCCTGCCCGACGCGCTCGGCCATCGCCATCACGATGCCGGTGAGCGCGCGATCGTCGAGCCGGGTCGGATGGATCAGCAGCGGCAGCAGGCGCGGCGTCACGCCCTTGAACTTGCCCGTCTTGGCGAGCGCGATCATGGCGTTGCGCCGCTCGGTGCGCTCGGCCGAGTCGGGTCGCGCCGCGGTGTCGACCAGCGCCACGCGGGTCACCCGCTCGGGCGCCTCGCGCAGGATCTCCTGGCCGACGTAGCCGCCCATCGACAGCCCGGCGAGCGCAAAGCGCGCCGGCACCGACGCCAGCACGCGCCCCGCCATGCCGCGCATCGAATCGTCGCGCGTGACGTCGGCCACCAGGATGTCGAAGCGGCTGGCGAATCGATCGATCTGGGCCTGCCACAGGGCGGCGTCGCACAGCAGCCCCGGCACCAGCACCAAGCACGGTTTCGTCATGTCGCCGCCTCGACCGCGCCGCCTTGACTAGGCCACCTCAAGAAAAATGTGTCGCCCGGGTCACAATTTGGAAAGAAAATTACGTCAGACTGCAAACGTCAGCGCCCAGATTGACAGTGGATGTTGAATTCTCATAATCCGCAACCACTTACTGGGCGTTGAGCCTACTCCCCCATCACCGCCGATGAACAAGGACCGCCAAGCCGCATGGCTTTTTCCAGTCTAGGCCTCAGTCCTGAGGTCGTTCGCGCCGTCGCCGACGCCGGCTATCTCGTTCCCACCCCCATCCAGGCAAGCGCCATCCCCGAGGTCCTGAAGGGCCGCGACGTGCTCGGCTGCGCCCAGACCGGCACCGGCAAGACCGCCGGTTTCACCCTGCCGATGATCGACATTCTGGCGAGCGGCCGCGCGCGGGCGCGCATGCCGCGCTCGCTGATCCTCGAGCCGACCCGCGAGCTCGCCACCCAGGTGTCGGAGAACTTCGAGAAGTACGGCAAGTACCACAAGCTCTCGATGGCGCTTCTGATCGGCGGCGTGTCCTACGTCGACCAGGAGAAGCTGCTCGATCGCGGCGTCGACGTGCTGATCGCCACGCCGGGCCGGTTGCTCGACCACTTCGAGCGCGGCCGCATCCTGTTGAACGACGTCAAGATCCTGGTGATCGACGAAGCCGATCGCATGCTCGACATGGGCTTCATCCCGGACGTCGAGCGCATCGTCGGCCTGTTGCCGCCGCGCCGGCAGACGCTGTTCTTCTCCGCCACCATGCCGCCGGAGATTCGGCGCCTGGCCGACGCCTTCCTCAAGGATCCGCTCGAGATCAGCGTGGCGCCGCCGGCCTCGCCGGCCGAGACCGTGGCGCAGTTCCTGGTGCCGGTGGACGAGGACGACAAGCGCGAGGCGCTGCGCCGGCTGATCCAATCGGAGGACGTCAAGAACGCGCTGGTCTTCTGCAACCGCAAGAAGGACGTCAGCATCCTCTACAAGTCGCTGCAGAAGCACGGCTACGACGCCGCGGCGCTGCACGGCGACATGGTGCAGTCGATGCGCACCGAGACGCTGGAGCGCTTCAAGCGCGACGAGATCCGGTTGCTGATCTGCTCCGACGTCGCAGCGCGCGGTCTCGACATCATCGACCTCAGCCATGTGTTCAATTTCGACGTGCCCTATCACGCCGAGGACTACGTGCACCGCATCGGCCGCACCGGACGCGCCGGCAAGTCGGGTCGCGCCTTCACGCTGGCGACGCCCGCCGAGGCCAAGGCACTGGCGGCGATCGAGCGGCTGATCGGCAAGGCGATTCCGCGCATCGAGGTGCCCGGCCTGGCGACCGCCGACCTCACCGCTGAACCCGAGGGCCGCGCGCGCGGCCGCGGACGCGGCCGAGGCGCTGAAGCGCGTAGCGCAAGCGAACGCGGACTAGGCGAACGCAGCGAGCGCGGTCCACGCCGCGGCGGGCGCACCAAGCGCGACGAAGCCAGGCCCGAGCCCGTCGAGGCGCCGGCCAACGTCGTCGAACTCGCGCCACCGGAGCAACGGTGGCGCGAGCCGCCGCGCGACGAGCACCGGCCCGAACATCGCCCCCAGCCCCGCGCCGAGCGGGGCCGCGAGCGCGGTCCCCGGCGCGACGAGGACAAGACGCCGCCCGTCGTCGGGCTCGGCGATCACGTCCCCGCGTTCCTGCTCCGCACCGTCAAGCTGCCCAAGACCGCGTAGCGATCGCGCGGCCGGCGACGCCGCCTCAGATGACCGCGCGCTGGCGCAGGTCCTGGATCTGCGCGGCGCTGTAGCCGAGGTCGCGCAGCACCGCGTCGTTGTCAGCGCCCAGATCGGGCGCGATACCGATGTGCGCCGGTGTCTCGGAGAAGCGCCACGGGGTGCCGTGCACCTTCAGCCGCTTGCCGTGCTTCGGATAGTCGACCTCGGTGACGTAGCCGTTGGCCAGCACGTCCGGGTCGTTCGACGCCTCGAGCATCGTATTGATCGGCGCGGCGACGATGTCGGCCTTGCGCAGCCGCGCCACCCAGTCGTCGCGCGAGCCGCCGGCGAACAGCTCGTCGAGCAGGCGCAGCAGCCTGGCACGCTGCTCTTCGGACTCGACGATGACGCCGAGATCGCCGAAGCCGGCGGCCTCGAGCGCCTGATAGAACCCGAGCGCCGTCATGGCCTGCTCCCATACCGCGCCGCCGAGCTGGAATACCAGCGGCTTGCCGTCCTTGTCCTGGAAGCTCGCGCTCAGGCCGGGCCGTTGCGGCGTGCCGGTCACCCGCGCCTGACCGGTCACCGGATTGCGGTTGCGCCACATGGTCGTCGTCAGGGACCAGCCGAGCAGGCGGACCTGGGCGCCGAGCAGCGAGCATTCGATCTTCTGGCCGACGCCCGTCGTGCGCGCGTGGATGAGCGCGGCCAGCGCGCCGCCGAACGCCAGGATGGCGCAGGTCTCGTCGGCCACCGACACGATGCCGGTACGCAGCGGCTGGCCGGGCGTCGAATACGCCTCTGCGATGCCGCCCAGCGCCTGGGCCATCGAGTCGGTGCCCGGGAGCGCGGCGTGCGGACCCGCGGGGCCGTAGCCGGAGATCGTCACATAGACGAGCTTCGGGTTGACCTTGCGCAGCGCCTCGTAGCCGAAGCCGTTCTTCTCCGCCGCGCCGGGGCGGAAGTTCTGGCCGAAGATGTCGGCGCGGGCGACCAGCTTGTGCAGGATCTCCCGCCCCTCCGGCGCCTTCAGGTTGAGGGTGACGCTCCGGACCCCACGATTGTTGGTCTCGAAATAGGTGCTCGGCATGCCGGGCAGCACGCTCTGCCGGCGCGAGCTGTCGCCGCCGTCGGGCGCCTCGATCTTGATCACGTCGGCGCCGAGATCGGCCATCAGCATGTAGGGCACCGTGCCGGCCTGCGCGGTCGAGCAGGCGACCACCTTCACGCCTTGCAAGGGACCATGGGGCTCGCTCATGGCGCCGCGTCGGATCCGCTCAGTCCGCGAAGTCGCGCAGCAGCTTGCCGGGCCGGCCGCACGCTGCGAGCACGCCGTCGGGGCCGACCGTGCGCACGCCGTTGACCCAGACGCCCGACACGCCGAGCGCTGCGGTGTCCATGCGGCTGGCGCCGGCCGGCAGGTCGTGGACCCGACGCTTCGCGCCGCGCCCGACCGTCTTGGGATCGAACAGCAGCAGGTCGGCCCATGCGCCCGGCACCAGGCGGCCGCGATCCTTGATCCGGATGGCATCGGCGGCGCGGCTGGTGACCGACTGCACCGCCTGCTCGAGCGTGAGGTCGCCGCGCTCGCGCACCCAATGGCCGAACAGATGCAGGCCGAACCCGGCGTCGCACAGGAACGACAGGTGCGCGCCGGCGTCCGACAGCGCGATCGCGGAATACGGATGGCGCAGCAGGTGGCGCACGTTCGCCTCGTCGGCGTTGAACATCACGCAGTCGAACATCGCATCCATCTCGCCGGCGAGCGCGAAGTCGAGCAGCCAGTCGAACGGGTCCTGCTTGGCCGCGGTCGCCACAGCCTCGACCGTCTTGCCGACGAGATCGCGGTGTTTCGGGTCGGTCACCGACTTCACCCGCATGTGGGCGAACTGGTGATAGGAGAAGCGGTTGGGGACGCCGGTCGTCTTGGCCTCGGCTTTGACTCGGGCACGAAAGCTCGGGTCGGCCAGCACCTTGCGGAACGCCTCCGACCCCTCGGCCTCGATCGCCGGTCGCCAGGCGAGGAACGCCTCCAAGGGATAGGGATGCGCGATGGTGAACTCCATGCCGAGCGGGAAGCAGCCGACCTGCCCCCACAGCTCGCGGCCCCGACCGCGCGCCTGCTCGATCTCGCCGAACTCGTTGAACACGCGGCGCGGATCGTTGGGATCGATGAACATCGCCGCGATCATCACGGGACGGCCGTTGTTGGCCGAGACCTTCTCGAGCCACGGCACCGTCGTCGTCATGCCCTTGGTCAGCATGAAGACGCCCTTGCCGGTTTCGCCGAGCGCGCCGGTGAGTTCGAGGAGCTCGTGCTCGTCGGCCAGCCGCGACGGCATCGGAATGCCGTTCTCGCCGTTGTGCTGCTCCAGAGTCGAGGTCGCGAAGCCGCAGGCGCCCGCGCCCATCGCCTCGATCACCAGGCGCTTCATCTCGGCGACCTCGGGCTTGGTGGCGGCGCGCTTGGCGGCGTCCCTGCCGAGCACATAGGTGCGCACCGAGGAGTGGCCGACGAACGAGGCGACGTTGGGCACCGCGCCCTTGCGCTCGAGCGCCGCGAGATATTCGGGATAGGTCTCGAAATCCCAGTCGACCCCGGCGCGCAGCGCGTCGAGCGACATCCCCTCGACGTGAGTCAGGTTGCGCAAGGTGAGGTCGCGGTCGGCGGCGCGACACGGCGCGATCGTGAACCCGCAATTGCCGATCACGACGGTGGTGACGCCGAGGCTCGAGGACGGCGTGGCGTACGGATCCCAGGTGAGCTGGGCGTCGAAGTGGGTGTGCAGATCGATGATGCCGGGCGCCAGCACCTGGCCCGCGGCGTCGAGCCGTTGCGCGGCGGCGCCGAGGTCCTTGCCGACCGCCGCGATGCGGCCGCCCGCGACGGCAAGGCTGCCCTCGCGCGCCGGGCCGCCGAGCCCGTCGATGATTCGGGCGTTCTCGATGATCAGGTCATGCATGACGGTCTCTTGGTCCTGTCGGCGATCTCATCGAGCCTAGCCGTCATTGCGGGCGAAGCGAAGCAATCCGGAACCGACGTCAGGAATGCTTCGCACGCATACCGGACGAGCGGCTACGCCCAAACCTGTTTATAGAGCGCGACGATCTCGTCCTTGGTCGGCACGCGCGGGTTGTTGCCGGGCGAGCCGGACGCCAACGCCTGCTCGGCCATCGTGTCGATCACGTCGAAGTAGCGCGCCTGATCGATGCCGTAGGCCTTGGGCGACGGCACTTCGAGCTCGCGGTTGAGGCGATCGAGCGCATCGAGCAGCCGGTTGACCGCCGACTGGTCGCCCTCGCCGTCGTCGGCGACGCCCATGGCGCGGGCGCACTGGGCGTAGCGCAGGGTCGCGTCGCGCGCCGAGAAGGCGGTGATCGCCGGCAGCAGCATGGCGTTCGACAGGCCATGGGGCACGTGGAAGAACGCGCCGATCGGCCGGCTCATGCCGTGGACCAGCGCCACCGAGGCGTTCGAGAAGGCGAGCCCGGCCTGGGTCGCGCCGAGCATCATGGCGGCGCGCGCCGCGTGATCCTGCGGCGAGAAGCACGCCTTGCGCAGGTGCATGTAGATCGTCCGCATGGCGGTCAGCGCGTAGGCGTCGCTCACCGGGTTGGCGCGCTTGCTGACATAGGCTTCGATCGCGTGGGTGAGCGCGTCGATGCCGGTGTCCGCGGTCAGGCGGAACGGCGCGGTGAGCGTCAGCTCGTAGTCGACCAGCGCGGCCTGCGGCAGGCAGCCGAGCCCCGTGATCAGCATCTTCTCGTCGTTGGCGGTGTCGGTGATCACGGTGAAGCGCGTGACCTCCGAGCCGGTCCCCGCGGTGGTCGGGATGCAGATCACCGGCAGACGCGCGGCATCGGCCGACTTCGGCACCTTATAGTCGCGGATGTGACCGCCGCCGGTCTCGAGGATCGCGATGCCCTTGGCGGTATCCATCGGGCTGCCGCCACCCAGCGCGATCAGGCAGTCGTAGTCGCGCTCGCGCACGCGCGCGACGCCGGCCTCGATCACGTCGCTGGTCGGATCCGATACCGTGTCGACGAACACGCCATGATCGATGCGGGACGCCTCGAGCTTGCCGAGGAGCGCGCCGAGCGGACCGCTCGCCTGCATGAACTTGTCGCTCACCACGAGCGGGCGCGCGCGGCCGAGCCGCTGCAGCACCGCGGCGATCTCCGCGCTTGCGCCGCCGCCGACGAGCATCAGACGCGGTCCCGTAATGCTGGCGATCATGACGTTTCTCCCGCGCCGGCGCGTGACACCGACAGCGCATCGCATTGTTTCACATAAGTCAGGGCGCGCAATGGAAACCCTTGCGATTGGATCGGCTTGCGATAGTTGCCGGTGCTATATCCATTGGTTATCCCTAGCCTTATCCACAAGAATTTCAATCTAGACCAGCCTCCCGGCTAGCGGCATGCCGCAAAATCGTCATAAGCTTTGCGCGGGGAAAAGGCTTCCAACCAAAAACTGTCGAAGGTCCGGCTGATGACGACGCTCAACGCCTCGGCCGTCCGGGAGACCGAGTCCGACACCGAGACTGCGGATTTCGAGGAGGCCAAGCGGGTCATCCTCTCGGCCATCATGCGCTGTCTGGACAGCGGCATCGATCCGGCGCTCGTATCGGCCGTGCTGATCGGCGCCGGCGTCAGCTGGTACAGCCGCTATCACGGCGAAGACGCCATCGTGCGCGTGCTGTCGCAGACGGTCAGCGACATCAAGACCGGACGGCATCGGGTCGACCGCTGGGCCCAATAGGGCCCGACAGGCGGACCGGACCCGAGCGCAACGGCGCACGGCCCGTCCGCGCTTGACGCGCCGCCGGGGCGGAAACCATGCTCAGGCCGGGAGGTCGGCCCGCAGCCGAAAGGACGCCCGCGGCGGGCGATCCGGCGGCGGTCCGTGCGGGTGGGCGTGTGGCGGGCAGACGGCGGCTCATCGTCGGCATCAGCGGAGCCTCGGGCACGATCTACGGCGTGCGCGTGCTCGAGACGTTGCGCGCGGCCGGCATCGAGACCCATCTCGTGATGACGAAGTCGGCCGAGACCACGCTCGCCTACGAGACCGGGCTGAAGGTCGCCGACGTCTATGCGCTCGCCGACGTGGTGCATCCGAACACCGACATCGGCGCCTCGATCTCGTCGGGCTCGTTCAAGACCGCGGGCATGATCGTCGCCCCCTGCTCGATCCGCAGCCTGTCGGAGATCGCGCACGGCGTCACAGGCAGCCTCTTGAGCCGCGCCGCCGACGTCGTGCTCAAGGAGCGCCGGCGTCTCCTGCTGCTGGTGCGCGAGAGCCCGCTGCATCTCGGACATCTGCGCAGCATGGCGGCCGTGACCGAGATGGGCGCCATCGTGATGCCGCCGGTACCGAGCTTCTACGCCAAGCCCGAGACGGTCGACGACATCGTCAACCACACGGTCGGCCGGGCGCTCGACCTGTTCGACATCGAGACCGGCCTGGTGCAGCGCTGGGGCGAAGAGGCCGAAGGCGGCAAGCCGGTGCGGCTGTTCCGCCGGCGCAAGATCGAGCCGGCACGGAAGTGAGCCCATGCGCGCCCATCTGATCCACGACCTCGCCCGGATCGTCGACAAGCTCGATGCGGGCGGCCGGCTGGTCCGCGTGCACTCGGAGGTCGATCTCGAGCACGACCTCGCCGGGCTCGCCGCCGCGTTCGAGGGCGGACCGCGCGCCGTCCTGTTCGAGCGCGTCAAGGGTCATGAGGATCCGGTGTTCACCGGGCTCTACTGGTCCCGCGAGCTGCTCGGCGACCTTCTCGGCAAGCCCGAGCGCGGCCTGCCAGCCTACGTGTCGAGCTGCATCCGCAATTGGCAGCAGCGGCCGATCGATCCCGCGGTGGTCGAGACCGGGCCGGTGCTCGAGGTGACCGAAAACCGCGTCGACCTCTCCCGCCTGCCGATCCCGATCCACGCCGAGAAGGACGGCGGACCCTATTTCGACGCCGCGGTGGTGATCGCGCGCGATCCCGAGACCGGCGTGCGCAACGCCTCGATCCAGCGCTTCATGGTGACGGGCCCCGACACCATGGGGATCAACATCGACGCCGGCCGGCATCTCGAGCTCTACCTCAACAAGGCGGCCGAGCGCGGCAAGCCCCTGCCCTTCACGCTCAACGTCGGCGTCGGGCCGGGGCTCCATTTCGCGGCCGCGACGCCCGCCGAGGCGGCGCCCGCCGACACCGACGAGCTCGGCATCGCGAGCGAGTTCCACGGCGCGCCGCTCGAGCTGGTGCGCGGCACGAAGTCCGACGTCGAGATGGTCGCCCACGCGATGTACGCGCTCGAGTGCGAGATGATCCCGGGCGAGCTGACCGACGAGGGTCCGTTCGCCGAAGTCACCGGCTACTACGCGCGCCGCGAGCCGCGCCCCAAGGTGCACGTGCGCGCGCTGCACCGGCGCCGCCGCCCGATCTTCCAGACGATCCTGTCGGGCAAGGAGGTCTACAACTCGGTCGGCCTGCTCGGCGAGGCCAACGTGCTGGCGCTGCTGCAACGCCAGGTGCCGGGCGTGCGCGACGTCTATTTCAGCCACGGCGGCTCGGGATTCTATCACGCCGTCGTGTCGATCGCCCAGACGCGCGCGGGCTGGTCGAAGCAGGCGATCCTGGCGGCCTTCGCGGCCTTCCCGCCGCTCAAGATGGTCACCGTGGTCGACGACGACGTCGACATCCGCAACGCCAGCGACGTCGAATGGGCGATGTCGACGAGACTCGATCCTCGTACAGGGATCATCACGATCGACAACATCTTCGGTCACGGACTCAATCCGAGCTTCCCGGACTATCTCGGCGCCAAGGTCGGCTTCGATGCGACCCGCGCCTACCCGCACCGCTACGAGCACGATCGGGCGTTCTACAAGAAGGTGTCGACCGCCGCGTACGACATCGAGATCCCCGAGCTGAAGACGGCCAAACCGCGCGGCAAGGCGAAGGCGCCCGACGACGACGATCTCGACGGACCCGCCGGCGGCGTCGGCATGTGATCGGCATGCCGGCGGCGCGTGCGACAAACCCGCGCAGTTGGCCGACTATCCAGCGCCGCGCGGCACGCTAAAGTACGGACAACGAGCTCTCGGAGGAAGCGTCCATGACCCTGCGGATCCATCGTCGCGCCTTCATCGGCGGTGCTGCGGCCAGCCTCGCCGCGCCGGCGGTGCTGCGCGCCGCCGAGCCGCTGAAGCTGCGCTGCTCGCTCGATACCGCACCGAGCCATCCGCGCAACGTCGCCATGGTCGACTACATGGCCAAGCTCGAAAAGGCCTCGAACGGCACGATCAAGGGTGAGGTGTTCCATTCGGGCCAGCTGTTCCCCGATCTCAACGTCTCCAAGGCGCTGCTGCAGGGCCAGGTCGAGATGGCCGTCCCCGGCACCTGGGTGCTGACCGGCCTGGTGCCGGATTGCGACATGATTCAGCTGCCGTATTTCTACGGTATGCCGACCGACGTCACGCACAAGGCATCCGATGGCAAGCCCGGCGCCCGCATCAACCAGGAGCTCGAGGCCAAGCTCAAGAGCCAGGTCCTCGGTCTCTGGATCGATCTCGGCCTGCAGAACTGGTACTCGACCAAGACGCCGCTCAATTCGTTCGCGGCGCTGAAGGGCCTGAAGATCCGGAGCCCCGGCGGCGCCGCGATCTCCTGGCGCATCAAGTTCGCGGGCGGCATCGCCAACACCACGGCGTGGCCCAACGTGCCGCTGGCGCTGAGCCAGGGCACCTTCGACGCCTTCGTGTCGAGCGACGAGAGCGTCAACTCGGCGAAGCTGTGGGAAGCCGGCGTGAAGCACTCCTACGCCGACCACCAGTTCATGGCCCAATACATCCCGATGATCAGCAAGACCTTCGCGGCCAAGCTCTCGAAGGCGCAGGCCCAGTTGATGAGGGACTTGTGGACCGAGAACGTCGCCGGCTACCGCAAGGGCTCGGCCGACAGCCAGGCCAACGCCCGCAAGGTGCTCGAACAGAACGGCGTGACGTTCCACGATCCCAGCGCCGACGAGCTCGCCGTGACGCGCAAGGCCATGATGGGCGACATCGGGACGCTGATCAAAGACGCCAAGCTCTCGACCGAGATCGTCGGTCTCGTGAAGGACGCGGTCGGCTCGTCCGCCTGACGGCGTCCGGTGACGACGACCAAATCTCGTCATATTTGACTGATCATCCAGCGCACAGCGCGCTAAACTGGCTTTTTCCGGGAGGAACCGTTCATGACCTTGCGTGTCCATCGCCGTGACTTTTTGTACGGAGCCGCCGCCGCGCTTGCGGCGCCAGCAGTGCTCCGTGCCGCCGAACCGTTGAAGCTGCGCTGCTCGCTCGATACCGCGCCGAGCCATCCGCGCAACGTCGCCATGGTCGACTACATGGCCAAGCTCGAAAAGGCCTCGAATGGCGCGATCAAGGGCGAGGTGTTCCATTCCGGCCAGCTGTTCGCCGACCTCAACGTCTCCAAGGCGCTGCTGCAGGGCCAGGTCGAGATGGCCGCACCGGGCGCCTGGGTGCTGACCGGCCTGGTGCCGGATTGCGACATGGTCCAGCTGCCGTACTTCTACGGCGTGCCTGCCGACGTCACGCACAAGGCGACCGACGGCAAGCCGGGCGCCCGGATCAACCAGGAGCTCGAGGCCAAGCTCAACAGCCAGGTTCTCGGTCCCTGGATCGATCTCGGTTACCAGAACTGGTACTCGACCAAGACGCCGCTCGACTCGTTCGCGGCGCTCAAGGGTCTGAAGATCCGGAGCCCCGGCGGCGCCGCGATCTCCTGGCGCATCAAGTTCGCGGGCGGCATCGCCAACACCACGGCGTGGCCCAACGTGCCGCTGGCGCTGAGCCAGGGCACTTTCGACGCCTTCGTGTCGACCGACGAAAGCTGCAACTCGGCGAAGCTGTGGGAAGCCGGCGTGAAATACTCCTACGCCGACCACCAGTTCATGGGCCAGTACATCCCGATGATGAGCCAGGCCTTCGCGGCCAAGCTCTCGAAGGAACAGGTTAAGATGATGATGGACCTGTGGGCCGAGAACATCGCCGGCTACCGCAAAGGCGCCGCCGACAGCCAGGCGAACGCGCGCAAGGTGCTCGAACAGAACGGCGTGAAGTTCCACGATCCCAGCGCCGACGATCTCGCCGCGACCCGCAAGGGCATGATGGGCGACATCGCCGCGCTGGAGAAAGACGCGAAGCTCTCCACAGAGATCGTCGGTCTGGTGAAGGACGCCGTCGGCTCATCTGCCTGACGACGGCCACCCGTGACATACAACGACACGTGGTGGGACCGCGTCGAGCGGACCCTCGTGGGGCTGCTCGGCGCGCTCGCCATGGTGATCGGCGTCGTCCAGGTGGTCGGGCGCTACTTCTTTCCCGCCTATGCCATCAGCTGGGCCGAGGAGGTGATCGTCTACCTCGTGGTCTGGGGCGTGATGATCATCTCCAGCCAGCTCGTGCGCACGGACGGCCTCGTGCGGCCCGATCTCGTGCTCCGCATGGTTGCGCCCAAGGGCCAGCGCTGGATGGAGGCATTCAACTGCACCGTCGCGCTGGTCTTCTGCGTCGGCATGGTGTGGTACGGCACCAGCATCGCCTATACGTCATGGATGCTGGACGAGCACAGCTCGACCGACTTCAGCTTCCCGATGTGGATGTACTACGGCGCGCTGCCGCTGGGCGGGCTGCTGATGACGGTGCGCTACGTCATTCGGCTCTGGCGCTACCTGTTCCGCTTCGATCCCGCGACCATGACGGTCGGCCACACGGTCGAGCATGAGCTGATCGGCTCGAAGAGCTGACGCCGATGTGGACCGTTCTGTTCTTCGTGATGTTCTTCGGCCTGCTCGCGTCGGGCATGCCGATCTTCCTGGTGCTGGGCGCGTGCGCGTCGGTTCTGTACCTGGTGTCGGGGATTCCGCTGATCGGCATGACCCAGGTCGTGATCGATTCGCTGAACTCGTCGACCTTGATGTCGCTGCCGTTGTTCGTCATGGCGGCCGCCTTCATGCGCCAGGGCGGCGTCGCCAAGGCGCTGGTCGACCTCTGCACCGCGTGGATCGGCGGCGTACGCGGCTCGCTCGGCCTCGTCACGGTCGTGTCCTGCACGCTGTTCGCCGCGATCTGCGGCTCGTCGGTGGCGACCGCGCTCGCCATGGGCACGATCCTGCTGCCCGCCATGCTGGAGAAGGGCTATCCGCGCTCGTTCGCGCTGGGCGTCATCGGCGCCTCCGGCACGATCGGCATCGTGATCCCGCCGAGCCTGGCGTTGATCCTCTACGGCATCGTCGCCGAGCAATCGGTGCCGCGCCTCTTCCTCGCCGGGATCCTGCCAGGTCTCCTGCAGGCGGCGGCCTTCTTCGCCTGGGTCTGGTACGACGCGCGCCGGCGCAACTTCCCGGTCGAGCCGTCGCTGCCCATGGCGGAGCGCTGGCGAGTGACGTTCCGCGCGCTCCCTGCGCTCCTCGTGCCCACGATCGTGCTGGTCGGCATCTACGGCGGCATCGTCACCGTCACCGAGGCCGCCGCCATCGCCGCGGCTGCGTCGATGGTGATCAGCCTGGCCTTCTATCGAGGCTTCCACTGGAAGCAGTCGCTGTGGGTCATCGCCGATGCGCTGAAGAGCGCGGGCACCATCATGCTGATCGTCGCCACCGCGATCGCCTTCGGCCACTGGATGACCGACTCAGGCGTCCCGGCGCAGCTGGTGACGTGGGTGCTCGACCACCATTTCGCGACCTGGCAGTTCCTGCTCGCGATCAACGTGCTGCTCCTGATTCTCGGCTGCTTCCTCGAGGTCGTGGCGACCCTGCTCCTGGTGCTGCCGATCCTGGCGCCGGCGCTGATCCCGCTCGGCGTCGATCCGGTGCACTTCTCGATCATCTTCACGCATAACATGGAGATCGCGCTGATCCATCCGCCGGTCGGTCTGAACCTCTACGTGCTCGCCACCATCTCGACGGCGCCGATCGGCGAGGTGATCCGCGGCATCCTGCCGTTCCTGGTTCTGCTCCTGATCGTGCTGATGATCATCACCTACTGGCCGCCGCTCACCATGTGGCTGCCGCAAATGGTGTATGGGCATTGAAACCGCTGGCCGGCATTCGGGTCCTCACTCTGGAGCAGTTCGGCGCCGCGCCCTACGGCACCATGTTCCTGGCCGAGCTCGGCGCCGACGTCATCAAGGTCGAGCCGCCCGACGGCGACCCCTCCCGGCAGGTCGGCCCCTACCGGCTGGGCGAGAACGATAGCGAGTACTTCCAGGCCTGGAACCTCGGCAAGAAGAGCGTGACCCTCGATCTGAAGTCGGCGGAGGGCCGCGCGCGGTTCGAGGCGCTGGTCAAGACGGCCGACTGCGTCGTCAACAACATGCGCGGCACGCAGCCCGCCAAGCTGGGTCTCGACTACGCGAGCCTCAAGCACCTCAAGCCCGCGCTCGTGTGCCTGCACATCTCGGCATACGGCCGCGCCAACGCGCGCCGGGACTGGCCCGGCTACGATTTCCTGATGCAGGCCGAGGCCGGGTTGATGGAGCTGACCGGCGATCCCGACGGCGCGCCGACGCGCGTGGGCGTCTCGCTGATCGACAGCATGAGCGGCCTCACCGGCATCGTCGGACTGCTCGCCTGCCTGCTGCGCGCCAAGACGACGGGACAGGGCGGCGACGTCGACACTTGTCTCTACGACGTCGCCATGCATCAGCTCACCTACGCCGGCGTCTGGTATCTCAACGAAGGCGACGTCTCGCCGCGGCGGCCGCGCAGCGCGCACCTGTCCCTCGGGCCGGTCGAGACGTTCCCGACCCGGGACGGCTGGATTTTCATCATGTGCATGACGCAGAAGTTCTGGCTGTCGCTCTGCACGGCGATCGGACGCGACGACCTGGTCGGCGATCCGCGCTTTCCCGATCCCAACGCGCGCGCCAAGAACCGCGCCGCGCTCAGCGACGCGCTCGACCCGACCTTCCGCACGCGGACGACGGCGGAATGGCTCGCCCGGTTCAACGGCCTGCTGCCCGCCGCCCCGGTCCACCGCCTCGACCAGGCGCTGGATTCGGCGTTCGCGCGCGAGACCGGCATGGTCTCGTCGGTGCCGCACCCGGCGAAGGGCGAGCTGCGCGTCATCGCCAACCCGATCCGCGTCGACGGCGCGCGCCTGGCGCAGGCCGCCTGCGCCCCCCTCGGCGCGGACAACGACAGCGTGCTGGGCAAAGCTCGCTGAGGATCGCGCGGATCGCGGTCGCCGACCTCGCCTGACGCGGATTTCCGGTGGTACAAGAGCATCGACCGGGCGCGACGCACCGGCTGCGGAGTGGATCCATGTCCAAATTCGGTATCGGCCAGCCGGTTGCGCGCTTCGAAGACCCTCGCCTGCTGACCGGTCGCGGCCGTTTCCAGGACGATATGAATCTCGCCGGCCAGGCCTACGCCGTGCTGGTGCGCTCACCGCACGGCCACGCCGCAATCCGCGCGATCGACGTGACGGCGGCCGCGGCCGCGCCGGGCGTGCTGGCGGTCTACACCGGCGCCGACTACGCGCGCGACGGACTCGGCATGCCGAAAGCGACGATGCCGCGCAAGCGCGCCGACGGCTCGCCCATGTTCGCGCCGCAGCGCCCCGCGCTGGTCGTCGACCGCGGGCGCTATGTCGGCGATCCGGTCGCCATGGTGATCGCCGAGACCCTGGCGCAGGCCAAGGACGCCGCTGAGCTGGTCGAGGTGGATTACGCGCCCCTGCCCGCCGTCACCGACGTCGACGCGGCGAGCCGGGCGGGCGCGCCGGCGGTGTGGGACGCCTGCCCGGACAACATCAGCCACGTGTTCGAGCGTGGCGACAAGGCCAAGGCCGACGCCGCGTTCGCGCGCGCCGCGCACGTGGTGCGGCGGCGTTACGTCGTCACCCGCGTGCACGCGCAATACATGGAGCCGCGCGGCGCCCTCGGCTTCTACGATCCGCGCGAGGACCGGCTCACCCTCTACGTCGACTGCCAGTATCCGCACCGCGTGCGCGGCATGCTGGCCAACGCGATCTTCAAGGTGCCCGAGAGCCAGATGCGCGTGATCAGCGGCGACGTCGGCGGCGGCTTCGGCACCAAGGGCTGGCAGTATGTCGAGCACCGTCTGGTCCTGTGGGCGGCGCGCAAGCTCGGGCGTCCCGTCAAGTGGACCTGCGAACGCTCCGAAGCCGTGATGGCCGACGAGCACGGCCGAGACAACGTCGGCGACATCGAGCTGGCGCTCGACGCCGACGGCAAGTTCCTGGGCCTGCGCCTCCACATGCTCGCCAGCATCGGCGCCTATGTCGGCTCGGACCGCCAGCTGCTGACGCCGTTCGGCATGATCGGCACCGTGGTCGGCACCTACGCGATCCCGGCGGCCTACGTGCACATCACCGCGGTGCTGTCGAACACCAACCCGACCGCGCCCTATCGCGGCGCCGGGCGGCCCGAAGCCATCTACCTGATCGAGCGGTTGATCGACGACGCGGCGCGCGAGGTCGGGCCCAAGCTCGGCCCCAAGCCCGGCATGGACCGCGTCGCGCTCCGGCGCCTGAACCTGATTCCGCCGACGGCCATGCCGTACCAGACCGCGCTCGGACCGAAATACGACTGTGGCGAGTTCGAGCACAACCTCGATGCCGCGCTCGAGCTCGCCGACCACGCCGGCTTCGCGGCCCGGCGCGCCGAAGCGCGAGCGCGCGGCACGCTGCGCGGCCTCGGCATCGCGAGCGCCATCGAGCAGGCCGCCGGCACGGCACAGCCGGAATATGCCGAGATCCGCTTCAACCCGAGCGGCACGGCCGTGCTCCTGATGGGCACCAAGAACCAGGGCCAGGGCCACGAGACGATGTTCAAGCAGATCCTGCACGAGCGCCTCGGGCTCGACCCCGGCACCGTGCAGTTCATCGACGGCGACACCGACCGCGTGGCGTTCGGCATGGGGACCAACGGCTCGCGCTCGACCGTGCTCGGCGGCTCCGCCCTCATGCTCGCGGCCGACAAGGTGATCGCCAAGGGCAAGCGGCTGGCCGCGCATCTCCTGGAGGCGGCCGAGGCCGACATCGAGTTCGCCGAGGGCCGCTTCGCGATCGCGGGCACCGACCGCGGCTTGACCATGAAGGAGGTCGCGGTCGCGATGTTCCAGGTCGGCCGGCTGCCACCCGGGATCGAGCCCGGCCTATACGAGAACGCCACCTACCGGGCGTCGCACGACACCTATCCGAACGGCTGCCACGTCTGCGAGGTCGATATCGATCCCGAGAGCGGCACGGTCGAGCTCGTCAACTACGTCGTGGTCGATGACGTCGGCACGGTGATCAATCCCCTCACCCTGAAGGGCCAGATCCACGGCGGCGTGGTTCAGGGCATCGGCCAGATCCTGATGGAGCAGGTCGTGTGGGAGCCTGGTTCCGGCCAACTCCTGACCGCGAGCCCGATGGACTACGCGGTGCCGCGCGCCGACAGCTTGTGCGATTTCGTGGTCAAGAGCCACGCGGTGCCGACCCAATTCAATCCGCTGGGCGCCAAGGGCGCCGGCGAGGCCGGCACGGTGGGCGCGCTGCCCGCCGTGATGAACGCGATCATGGACGCGCTGGCGCCGCTCGGCGTCACCGCGCTCGACATGCCGGCGACCAGCGAACGCGTCTGGCGCGCGATCCGCGCCGCCGGACGGTAGGCTTATTCGGCGGCGACCTGCGGCAGGCCTTCGAGGCTGCGCTTCAACTCGCGCTCGTCGTAGGGGATGTCCTTCAGCTTGCCGCTGAAGTAGTCCATGTAAGCCTGCATGTCGAAGTGGCCGTGGCCGCACAGGTTGAAGAGGATGGTCTCGGCCTTGCCCTCGCGCTTGCAGCGCAGCGCTTCGTCGAGCGCGCCCTTGACCGCATGGTTGGCCTCCGGCGCCGGCAGGATGCCCTCGACGCGCGCGAACTGCACGCCGGCCTCGAACACCTCGGTCTGCTCGTAGGCGCGCGCCTCGATCAGGCCGAGCTCCTTGAGGTGGCTGACCAGCGGTGCCATGCCGTGGTAGCGCAGGCCGCCGGCATGGAAGCCGGGCGGCACGAACGCCGAGCCTAGCGTGTGCATCTTCACCAGCGGCGTCAGGTGCCCGGTATCGCCGAAATCGTAGGCGTACTTGCCCTTGGTCAGGCTCGGGCAGGCCGACGGCTCGGTCGCGACGATGCGCCGCTTCCTGCCGCCGCGCAGCTGCGCGCCGAGGAACGGGAACGCGATGCCGCCGAAGTTGCTGCCGCCACCGGTGCAGCCGACGATCACGTCGGGATCGTCTCCGGCCTCCTCGAGCTGCAGCATCGCCTCCTGGCCGACCACGGTCTGGTGCAACAGCACGTGGTTGAGCACGCTGCCCAGCGAATATTTCGTGTCGTCGCGTTGCGCGGCCACCTCGACGGCCTCCGAGATCGCGATACCGAGGCTGCCGGTCGAGTTCGGATGATCCTTGAGCACGGCGCGGCCCGCCGCGGTCTCCTCCGACGGGCTGGCGACGCAGCGCGCGCCGTAGGTCTCCATCAGGGCGCGGCGATACGGCTTCTGCTGGAAGCTCACCTTGACCATGAAGACCTCGACCTCGAGGCCGAACAACGCGCCGGCGAACGCGAGGCTGGAGCCCCACTGGCCGGCGCCGGTCTCGGTGGTGTGCCGCTTCACGCCCTCGGCCTTGTTGTAGAAGGCCTGCGCGACCGAGGTGTTGGGCTTGTGGCTGCCGGCCGGGCTGACGCCTTCGTACTTGTAGTAGATCTTGGCCGGGGTCCCGAGCGCCTTCTCGAGACGGCGCGCACGGTAGAGCGGCGACGGCCGCCATTGACGATAGATGTCGCGCACCGGCTTCGGGATGTCGATGTGGCGCTCGGTCGAGACCTCCTGCTTGATCACCTCCATCGGGAAGATCGGCGCGAGGTCGGCGGGTCCGATCGGCTTGCCGGTTCCGGGATGCAGCACGGGCGGCAACGGCGTCGGCAGATCGGCCGCGATGTTGTACCAGGCCCGCGGCATGCGGTCCTCGCTGAGCAGGTACTTCACCGACTCCGTCATCGTCTCCCTCCGCCGAAGTTTCCGGCGCAAACCCAACGGCTTGCAGTCGTTTGCTTCGTCCACTGCCGCGCGTAGACTAGGCGCAAATGAGCGCCTCCGACAAGCCGAGCCGCGATATCGTCGCGCCGCCCAGCGGCGCCCACACCGACTTCACGTCGGCGATGAGCTATGGCGACTATCTGAGGCTCGATCACCTGCTTGCCCAGCAGGTGCCGGTCTCGGACTCGCACGACGAGATGCTCTTCATCGTCATCCACCAGGCTTCCGAGCTGTGGATGAAGCTGGTGATCCACGAGCTGAGGGCGGCCTGCGCGGCGCTCCGCGACGACGCGCTCGGCCGCGCCTTCAAGATGAGCGCGCGGGTGAGTCGGATCCAGAACCAGATGATCCAATCGTGGGACGTGCTGTCGACCCTGACGCCGGCCGAATATCTGGCGTTCCGCCACAAGCTCGGTCATGCGTCGGGGTTCCAGTCCTACCAGTATCGCATCATCGAGTTCCTGCTCGGCGCCAAGGACGCCGCGACCCTGGCGCCGCACGAGCACCGGCCGGACATCCACGCCGAGCTCACGCGCACGCTGACCGGCCCGAGCCTCTATGACGAGGCGATCCGCCTCCTGGCGCGCCGCGGGTTCGCGATCGAGCGCGCGCATCTCGAGCGCGACCTCACCCTGCCCTATTCCAGCCACCCGTCGGTGCAGGCCGCCTGGACCGCGGTCTACCGTGACACCGCGAAATACTGGGACCTCTACGAGCTCGCCGAGGAGCTGGTCGACGTCGAGGACTCGTTCCAGGTCTGGCGCTTCCGCCACATGATGACGGTGCAGCGCATCATCGGCTTCAAGCCGGGCACCGGCGGTACCGCAGGGGTCGGCTACTTGAAGCAGGCGGTCGGCCGGCCGTTCTTCCCCGAGCTGTGGGACCTGCGGACCGCGCTGTAGCGCGTCGGCAGACGGTTGGAGCTGGCCGGCTCAGCGCACGAAGCTGGTGGTCGCCATGTAGTGGCAGAACTCCTGGCGCGCCGCCTCGAAGTCGGCCTGCGCCGCGCGCACCTCCTTGTAGCGGCGATGCAGCTTGGCGATCGCGACCTGCTGCTCGGCAAGCTGCGCGCGCTGCTTGAGCAAGGTGCCGAGGATCTGGTGCAGCGCGTTCGGGTAGCTGCTCGAGAAGGTCGCGCTGCTCGGCAGGCCGGCGGGATCGGCGGGCTTGTGGTCGTTCGCCTTCGCGATCGCCTGGCTGAAGGGATCGGTCAGCGAGGCGAGCAGGTCGAGATTGCGTTCGCTACGATAGAGCTCGAAGTCGCTCTCGCGCATCGGCAGCGCGTCGGCCGCACGCGTGTCCGTGCACATGGGCTCCGCCGCCAGCGCGCCGGTCGCCACGACTTGGAGCAGTCCCACAACCGCAAGCCATCGCATCATTGATCGCATCCGTTCGTTGGTGGAAGCCGATGGGGCACCATGATCTCACGTGACCGTGGCGCGTGTCCGGAATTCGGGCGCGTCCCAGGCGCGCGTGCGCATCACCTCGACGAGCCGGTCGACCGCGTCCCAGACGTCGACGTGGCGCACGTAGAGCGGCGCGAAGCCGAAACGCAGGATGTCGGGCGCGCGGAAGTCGGCGATCACGCCGCGGGCGATCAGCGCCTGTACGATCGCGTAGCCTTCCGGATGGCGCAGGCAGAGCTGGCTGCCGCGCGCCGACGGATCGCGCGGGCTGGCGAGCTCGAACATGCCGGGACAGCGCGCCTCGACCAGGGCGACGAAGCGCTCGCCGAGCGCCATGGACTTGGCGCGCACCTGAGCGAGATCGGCCTCCAGCATCAGGTCGACCCCGACCTCGAGCGCCGCCAGACCGATGACGCTCGGCGTGCCGCACAAATTGCGCGCAATGCCGGCGGCCGGTCGGTAATCGAGATCGAATGCGAAGGGAGCCGCATGGCCCATCCAGCCCGACAGACACGGCCGGATACGCTCCTGGTGACGCTGCGCGACATACAGAAAGGCAGGCGCACCCGGACCGCCATTGAGATATTTGTAGCCGCATCCGACCGCCAGATCGGCGCCCACGCCGTCGAGATCGATCGGCAACGCGCCGGCCGAGTGCGAGAGGTCCCATAGCATCAGGGCGCCGGCCCGGCGGGCCGCGGCGGTGACCGCGGCCAGATCGTGCAACCGCCCGCTGCGGTAGTTGACCTGGGTCACCATCACGACCGCGGTGGCGGGGTCGATCGCCTCGATCAGCGCCGTTTCGTCGACCAGCTTGAGCACGCGTCCGTCGCCCCGTGCGCCGACGACGCCCTGGGCGATGTAGAGATCGGTCGGGAAGTTGCCGGTGTCCGACAGCACGTTCGGCCGCTCCGGCGCGAGCGCGAGCGCCGCATCGAGCAGCTTGAAGAGGTTGACCGAGGTCGAATCGGCGACGACGACCTCGCCCGGTGCGGCGCCGATCAGGCGGGCGATCTTGTCGCCGACGCGCGTCGGCAGGTCGATCCAACCGTGCCGGTTCCAGCTGGTGATCAAATCGCGGCCCCATTCGCGCTCGACCACGTCGGCCAACCGGGCAGCGGTCGCGCGCGGCAGCGCACCGAGCGAATTGCCATCGAGATAGACGAGCCCCGGCGGCAGGTCGAAGCGGTCACGGAAGCAGCCGAGCGGATCGGCGGCGTCGAGGCCCTGGCAGGTCCGCCGATCGCCCGCGGCGTCGGATGAGGTCGGGGCCGTGCGCATGGCGGCGGTCGCGCTCTCCACTCGACAAGGTTAAAGCCGGCGATCACGTTAAACCGGGCTGCCACCCCGGCCCACGGCAATTGCGCCACGGTTGCCCAAAGGTTCTAGTTAATCAAAAAAGTATAGAAAATTGTCTCTACCTCGAAATGACGACCACATAGGCATCTGTAGCCGCTCAACCTGGTCCGCTTGGGCACTTGCACTGGTCTGTGCGAGGCCAGATGTTAAGTGGATGCCAATCGTCCGGTACCTATCAAGGACTGCCGAAGCTCCCGACGTCCCGATACCAATCGAAGATCAACGTTCAAAACCTTTTAAATAATATGTTATTTGTATAATGTGCGGGAGGCCGGCGCAGGATGGGTTGCGGCTGATACATGACGGTCGAGGTCACCTTCTGGGGGGTGCGTGGCAGCTTCCCCTGCGCGACGCTGCACCACATGAAATATGGTGGTAACACCAGCTGCGTGACGTTTGAGACCCCGAACACGACGGTGGTGCTCGACGCCGGTACCGGGCTGTTCATGCTCGGCAAGAACCTGATGAAGCGCGGGGTCAAGTCGGCCACCCTGCTGCTGTCCCACTCCCACACCGACCACATCATCGGCTTTCCGTTCTTCGCGCCGGCGTGGGTCGGCAGCTTCGCGCTGACCATCATGGCGGGGCACCTGAGCGACAATGGCGGCGTGCGCGAGATCTTCGAAGTCGCGATGCGCGACCCCGTGTTCCCCGTGAAGCTCGCCGACATGGGCGGCGCGACGCGGTTCCTCGACTTCAAGGCCGGCGAGAGTTTCCCGCTGGGCACCGACGTCACGGTGCGCACGGCACCGCTCAACCATCCGAACGGCGCGACCGCCTACCGCCTCGAGGCCCAAGGCAAGGCGATGTGCTACGTCACCGACACGGAGCATGTCCCCGGCAAGCCCGACCAGAACGTCCTCAATCTGATCCGCGGCGCCGACCTGGTGGTCTACGACAGCACCTACACCGACGACGAGTTCCCCAAGAAGGTGGGCTGGGGACATTCGACCTGGCAGGAGGGCGTCCGCCTCTGCCGCGCCGCCGGCGCGCAGCGTCTCGCCGTCTTCCATCACGACCCGGATCACATGGACGACTTCATGGACCGCGTCGACGACGATGCGCGCCACGTGTGGGACCACGCCTTCGTCGCCCGCGAGGGCATGGTGATTCCGCTTTAATCAGGATCTCGTCACGCCGGCCTGCGCGGGGATGACGATCTCCCCAAGCGAAAGCCCGACCTACGCCTTGTGGCGCCGGATCAGGCCCTGCGCCTCGAGGAGCGGCAGCACGCCGCCGCCGCGCATGATCGACAACAGCATGTCGGGCACCGGGGTCACGGCCAGCGTCTGGCCGGTGCGTGGATTGCGCGCCTCCCAGCGCTCGATCGACAGCTCGGCCTCGTCGCCCTCCTCGAAGGCCTTCGACACGCCGGGGCACTCGAACGCCAGCAGGCCGTAATTGACCGAGTTGCGGAAGAACAGGCCGTTGAGCGCTTCGGCGAGCAGGAAACCGACGCCGCACATGCGCAGGCTGCGCGCCGCCGGACGGGACGATCCCATGCCGTAGTTGAAACCGCCGATGATGGCGTCGCCCTGCTTCATCGCGTCGACCCAGCCCGGCCGATTGTTCATGAACACGGCGCGCGCCTGCTCCTCCGGCGAGCGGTAGAGATATGGTCCGGGCAGCATCAAGTCGGTGTTGATGTTGTCGCCGAACTTCCAGACCTTCTTGGCGAGCACCGGCTGCTCGTTGCGGCGATCGCTGGTCATCCGACGTCTCCCTCGAAGAACTCGGCCGCGCTGGTGATCGATCCGGCGAGCGCCGATGCCGCCACCGTCGCGGGCGAGCCCATGAAGACGCGCGACGACGGATCGCCCATGCGGCCCTTGAAGTTGCGCGTGCTGGCCGTGATGCAGATCTCGTTGGGTCCGAGCACGCCCATGTGGCCGCCGATGCACGCGCCGCAGGTCGCCGGCGTGACGACCGCGCCCGCCTCGAGCAGGATCTCGATGTAACCGGCCTTGAGTGCGGCACGATAGGTCGCCTGGGTGCCCGGCGTCACGATCATGCGCACGCCCTTGGCGACCTTGCGGCCCTTCACCACCTTGGCGGCGACCGCGAGGTCGTCGAGCGTGCCATTGGCGCACGAGCCGATGAAGGCCTGGTCGATCTTCTGCCCCGCCACCTGGCTCAGCTTGACCGAGTTGTTGACCACCGCGTCGGGCAGCGCCACCAGCGGCTCGAGGCTGCCGAGATCGATGGTGCGGCGCACCGCGTACGTCGCGTCAGCGTCCGGCGTGGTCGGATGAAACGCCGCCCCCGGGTTGCGCTGACGCACGTACTCGGTCAGCAGGTCGTCGGGCTCGAAGATCACGAAGTCGGCGGACAGTTCGGTGCCCATGGTCGCGAGCGTGCGCCGGCCGTTGATGCTCAGGCTCGACATCCCCGGGCCGCCATACTCGACGTTCTGATTCACGTGGGCGCCGTGGGTGCCGGCGATGGTCAGGAAGATGTCCTTGGCCGAGACGCCCGGCTTGAGCTTGCCGGTGAAGTCGTAGCGGACCGTCTCACCGACCTTGAACCACGCCTTGCCGGTCGTCACCGCGTACAGCATGTCGGGGCCGCCGACCCCGCGCGCCGCGCAATTGAACGCGCCGCCGGCGCACGTGTGCGAGTCGGCGCAGACCAGGACGCTGCCCGGCAGCGCGTAGGCGCGATCGGCGACCACCGCGTGCGCGATACCTTGGTCGGGACCGACGTCGTGCAGCCGCTCGATGCCGAACTTCGCCGCGAACTCCCGGCCGATGACCTGGCAGGTCGCCGCCTGGATGGTCGGCGCCGGGACCATGTGATCGTAGATCACCGCGACCTTCTTCGGATCGTGGACCTTGAGGACCTCGACCCAGCCCTCGGGCAGGAACGACATGTCGAGCAGCACCGCGGTCTCGACCTCGACGACGGCGACGTCGCCCGGCTTGACCTGCGCGGTCTTGCCGGCGCGGGCCAAAATCTTCTCGGTCATCGTCATGCCCATGTCGGACGCTCCTCCGGCGCTCGTATTCGCGCCAGCATGCGTCCGAATCGAAGCGGCCGCAACCGGCCGCTCGCCCACCGAGTCAGATCTGGCGCTGCCCATCCGCGAACACGCGCGACCACTGCCAGACCTGCACCGCGCGCCGCAAGCCGGTCGGCCAGAACGGGTCGGCACGGTAAAGCGCGGCGACCGCCTCGGGGTCGGGCGCGTCGACCAGCCAAAGCCCGTGGGTCGCCGCGCCGTCGGCTGACTCTCGCAGCGGTCCTGCGGCCAGGATCCGATGCTTGTTCGCCTCGAGAAACGCCAAATGGTCGGGCATCAGGCGCGGACGCACCGCGGCATGGCTGGGCTCGTCGGTGAACAGGACCACGTAAAGCATGACGCACCTCACCGGTTTGACGACGCCTCACCATGCCCGGGCGTGATCTGCAAGAAAATCGATGGGAGTGCCGTTTGAACCTGCAAAAATGCAGGCCATGGACTGGGACGACCTGCGCTACGTGCTGGCGGCGGCGCGCGCCGGGACCTTGGCGGCGGCGGCGCGTCGCCTCGGCGTCGATCAGACGACGGTCGCGCGCCGGCTGGCCGCCGCGCAGTCGGGCATCGGCGCCCGCCTGTTCGACCGTCGCGACGGTCTGCTCCAGCCGACCGCCGCCGGCATCGCCGCAATCGCGCATGCCGAGCGCGTCGAGCAGGAGATCGGCGCGCTCGAGACGGCGATCGCCGGCAGCGATGCCGTCACGGCCGGCGTCGTCCGCATCACCTCGGTGCCGATCCTGGTCGATCGGTTGCTCATCCCGGCCGCGCGGCGCTTCTGCGTGCAGCATCCCGGTCTGCGCCTGGAGCTGATCGGCGAACCACGCAACCTGAACCTGACGCGGCGCGAGGCCGACATCGCGCTGCGGTTGGCGCGGCCCGACCGCGGCACCGCGTTGGCGCGGCGCATCGGCCGGCTCGATTACGCCGTATTCGCATTGCGACGGCGCGGCGTCGACGCCCTGCCCTGGATCACCTACGAGGATGGGCTCGCGCATCTGCCGCAGGCGCGGTGGACGGCGCGCGCCGCACGCGCCGGCACGGTGGCGCCACTGCAGGTCAACGACGCCGAGGCGATCGTGCAGGCGGTGCGCGCCGGCCTCGGCCGCGCGCTGTTGCCATGCTTCCTGGCCGGACGCGAGCCAGGCCTCGAGCAGATCGGCAAGCCCGTGCTGGCGCGCGAGCTGTGGCTGCTGGTCCACCCCGAGCTGCGTCCCCTGGCGCGCATCGCGGCGGCGATCGCGTGGCTGGAGGCGATCGTCCGGCCTAGCCGAGCGCGACCAGCGCCACCACCATCGCCGAGCTCACGGCGAAGCTGAGCAGCAGGAACCAGCCGTTCCAGACCTGACCCAGGGTCGCCGGCGTCGTCTCGGCGACGCGTGCCGCCATGATGACCGAGGCGGCGAACGGCGATGTCATGGCATAGAGCGTCCACGGGCCCATCAACGCCGTGATCAGCGCCATCGGCGGCACCGACGTGTGGGCGAGATGGCTCAGCGCGCCGCCCAGGATGGTCGAGGCCACGATCGGGTTGATGCCGATTTGACCGATGCCGAGCATCAGGGCGGAGGCCGCGATGAGCAGCACCGCGGGCGGCAAGGCCAGCGCATCGAGCAGGTGCGGCAGCGCGTCGGGCGGCACTAGCGCGGCGATCCCGGTGCCGATGAAGCCCGCGGAGCCCAGCCCGAGCACCTCCCAGCGCATGCGCGGCAGCCGCACCGTGCAGTGGCGGCCGAGCAGCCGCACGGTGACGGCCAGGCTGCGGTACTGCACCAGCAGCCAGATCGTCGCCGCCAGCGGCACGACCAGCACGACCGCGATCGACAAGCTGAGCCCGAACACCTGCTTGATCGCGACCACGCTCGTCACCATCGCGGCGACCAGCGCGACCATCGGCAGCAACGCGCCCACGGCCGTGTCGGTGCTCTGGACCACGACGGCGCGGATGCGCGTCGCGCGCGACCACTGCAGACGATCGAGCACCCAGCCGAGCGCCATCATGACGACCGCGAGCAGGAGGCCGTTGGCGGCGAGCTGCAGCCAGCTGACCGCCGGGAACATCGCCAGCATGACGGACGGCGCGACCGAGCCGGTCGACCACAAGGTGGTGGTGCCGAAGCCGCGCAGCAGCGCAGTCGCCATCCGGCGGTGGCGGATCTCGCGCACGCGCGCGTCGCCGCCCGCGGCCTCCAGCGTGTTGCTTTGCTCGATCATGCTGCCGAGCAGCGCGATCGCGCCCAGATTGAGCACGCTGCCGAACAGATGCGCCCCGGCGGTGAGCGCCAGATAGCGCCGGCCCGGACCCTGCTGGATCAGGTAGGTGCCGCAGCGCCGCACCATCGGCGCGCCCTCGGCCGGCGCCTGCACGAAGCTGAGCGCCAGCACGAGGCTGGCGTAGGCTGCGCCTTGGGCGAGCCCATGCAGCATCACGGCGACGGGATGCGCCGCGAGGATCGCGACGAGGACGCCGACGCTCGCCGCCACGCTCAGCAGCACGGCCTCGGCGCGCGACAAGGTCGTCACCGCGAGCAACGCGAAGGCGAGCCAGCACGCGGCGCCCGCCACCGAGAAGACGGCGATCCCGGTGAGCGCACCGAGCAGGGTCAGCGCGATCAGGGACGCGAGCAGCAGCGTGTTGAGACGGCCGGTCAACGCCGCCGTCAACGCGCCGGTCGACCGGCTCAGGCGCGGCCCCTCAATGCGACCAGGAACGGTGCGACGGCGAGCGCCGCGAACGGCTCCGCGAGTCCGACATGCGGCTCGTCGTACCGGCCCGCCTCGTGCAGCAGGTTCATCATGCCGAGCGCCCGGCCGTCGTGCACGACCGGCAGGTGGAGCGAGCTGGCGAGGCCGAGCCGCGCGATCAGCGCATGATCGACGAATGCCGCGCGGATCTCCGCGGCGTCGCGCAGGATCGCCGGCCGACACTCGATCAGGATGCGATCAAACAAGGTGGACGCGCTGTACGGCTTGCTGCCGCCCACCGGATAGGCGGCCGGCTGATTGCTGTAGACGCGCTCGACGCTGCGCGATGGCGCATCGTAGATCATCAAGGTGAGCAGCTTGTGGCCGACCGCCGCACCCAAGCCGCGGTCGAGCGCCTGGTAGAGCGGCGTGGGCTGGCCGGGCGCCGCCAAGGCGCGCGCCGCCTCGAGCCACGCGGTTTCGATCGATGAAGCCATGGCGTCTCCTCGCGTCATCCGGCCGGCGGCGCAGGCAGCCGTTCGGGCAGCAGGCCGCGCGGCCGCACCATCAGGACGACGATCAGCAGGCTGCCCACCAGCATCTCACGCATCGCCGCATATTGAACCCCGATCAGGCCGGGAACCCAAGGGGCCATGAAGCGCGTCGACTCCAGCACCAGCACCACCAGGAAAGCGCCGAGCACCGCGCCCCAGTTGTTGCCGGTGCCGCCCGCGGTCAGCGCCAGGAAGATGTAGATCGTGATCAGGGGATCGAAGATGTCGGGCACGATGTAGGACGTGTATTGGCCGTAGACCGCGCCCGCGAAACCAGCGAGCGCGGCGCTGAGCGCGAACGCCTTGAGCTTGAAGGCGAGCACGTTCTTGCCGGCGACCGCCGCGACCTGCTGATCGTCGCGGATCGCGCGCAGCACGCGCCCGAACGGCGACAGGCGCAACCGCTCGACCAGCGCCAGGGTGAGCCCGAGCAGCGCCAGTGCGAGCAGCAGGAAGACGAAGTTGAAGCGCTCGCCGAGCGCTTCGCGGAACGGTCCGGGGATCCCCGAGATGCCGTCGGCACCGCGCGTCAGCCACGTCTCGTTGAGCGCGATCAGGCGCACCACCTCGGCGAAGCCCAGGGTCACGATCGCGAGATAATCCTCGCGCAGCCGCACCGTCACCAGGGTCAAGACGACACCGGCGAGCCCGGCGGCGATCACGGCGACGACCAGGCCGAGCACGATCGGCATGCCGCCCGCCGTGGTCGTCAACGCCGATGCGTAGGCGCCGACCGCGAAGAAGCCGGCGAGACCCAGATTGACCATGCCGGCCAGGCCCCAGATCAGGTTCAGGCTGAGCGCCAGCAGGCCGTAGATCGACGCGAAGGTCGCCATCGCGATCAGGTAGTTCGCCATGGCTAGACCGCGCGCTCGCCCAACAGGCCGCGCGGCCGGAAGGTCAGGAACAACAGGATGGCGACGAAACCGACCGCGGTGCGGTAGGTCGACGGCAGCGCGAGCAGCGACATCTCCTCGGCGACGCCGATGGCGAGCGCGCCGACCACCGCGCCCGGGATGCTGCCGAGCCCGCCGACCACCGCGGCAGCGAACACCGACAGGAGCGCCCGGAAGCCGAGCAGCGGGTCGACCGACGTGTCGAGCCCGAGCAGCATGCCGCCGGCGCCGGCCAACCCCATGCCCGCGAAGCTGATCAACCTGGCGACGCGCTCCGGATCGATGCCCTTGATGGCGGCCAGGGTCGGATTGTCGGCGACCGCACGCATCGCCTTGCCGGTGCGCGTGAAGGCGAGAAACGCGAAGACGCCGGCCATGATCGCGAGCGCCAGCGCCATGTTCTCGACCTGCTGCGGCCCGACGCGCAGCCCACCGACGCTCCAATCGCGCACCAGCGGCAGGTCGTAGTCGCGCAGGTCGTTGCCGAAGCCGAAACGCACGGCGTTCTCGAGCACGATGTTGAGCGCGATCGAGGCGATCGCGACGGTCAGCGCGCCCGAGGGTCGCAAGGGCCTCAGAACCGTAACGTCGGTCGCCACGCCGGCGAGCCCGGCGACGACGAAGGCGGCGCCGAGCGACGCGACGGCGGGCAGCCCGAGCAGCGTGTTGGCGGCAAGCCCGGCGAACGCGCCGATCGTCATGTGCGCGGCCAGCGCGAAGTTGGGGAAGCGCAGCACCGCAAACATGGCGGTGAAGCCGATCGCCGGCACCGTCAGGACGGAGCCGGCCATCAGGCCGTTGAGCAGCAGCTGCAGCGGGCGGTCGAGCACCTCAGGCCGACGATGCGACCCGGACCTGTCTCACGCGATCTTCAGCAACGTGAACTTGCCGCCCTTCACCTGATCGTAGCGGAACTTGACCGACAGGATGTCGCCCTTCTCGTCGAAGTCGCACGGCCCGCTGGCGCCCTCGTAATTCACGTCCTTGCCCTGGGCGAGCAGCTTCAGGCCGTCGGGCGCGTTGTCGACCTTGACGCCGGCGCCCTGGCTGACCTTGCGGATGGTGTCGCGGATCGCCGTGCCGGTGGCGGCGCCCGCCTTCGCCATCGCGAGCAGCACGAGATTGGCGTGATCGTAGGTTTGCGCCGAATAGGGATCGAGGGTGTCCTTCTTGAGCATCGCGCAGATCTTCTTGTAGCCGCCGCTGTCGGTCGCCGGCGATGGCCCGAGGCAGTAGATGCCCTCGGTCGCCTCGTGAGGCACGCTCTCGAGCAGCTTGCCGTCGATCGAGTAGGTCTGGGCGATCATGCGGCCCTTGAACCCGGCGCGATAGATGTCGCGCAGCAGCACCGCGGTGTCGGTCGAATAGCCGCCGAGATACAAGGTGTCGGGCTGGCTGCGCAGCGCCTGGTCGACCTCCGAGCGATAGCTCGTCTTCTTGGCGTCGTAGATGTCGATGTCGCAGGTGGCGCCCTTCGCCGCCAGCACCTTGGTCATGGTCTCCTTCATCGACTCGGTGAACGGCGTCTGCGGCATCAGGATGTAGACCTTCTTGGCGCCGAGCTCGAGCGCGAACGACGCGAAGGTCTTGCCCTGCAGCACGGTGTTGGGCTGGGTGCGGACCAGGTAGCCCTGATGCGGCAGCAACGTGATGCTGTCGGCGCCCGACACGGTGGTGAGGAAGGTCTTACTCTCCCAGCACAGCGGCGCGACCGCGGTGGTGACCGCCGACGCCCAGGTGCCGATGATCGCCGGCACCTTGTCGACGTCGATCAGCTTGTGCGCGGCGCGCACGCCGGCCTCCGGGTTGGTCTCGTCGTCCTCGCTGACGAGCGCGATGCGCCGGCCGAGCACCCCGCCCGCGCCATTGACCTGCTCGACCACGGCGGCCACCGCGTCGCGCATGGTCGGTCCGTAATTGCCGCCGGCGCCGGTCATCGGCGTCAGCGTGCCGAGCGTGATCGCCGGCGCATCGGCGCGCGCCAGTCGTAGCGGCAGGGCGGCGGAGACGGCGGCCACCCCGATGCCGCGCAACGCGCGACGGCGGCTGATCGATCGAGTCATGAGGCAAGCTCCCTGGTTCATCGACGCATGTTGGAGACTGGAGGCATCACCCGCCAAGGAAAATCCGGCGGATGTCGGGATCCGCGGCGAGCGCGGCGGCCGGTCCTTCCCGGTTGTTGCGCCCGAGCACGAGGATGTAGCCCCGCACGGCCAGCCCGAGCGCGGCCAGCGCGTTCTGCTCCACCATCAGGATCGCGACACCCTCCTGGTTGATCGCCCGGATGGTCTCGAACAGCGTGTCGGCGGCCTTGGGCGACAGCCCCGCCGAGGGTTCGTCGAGCAGCAGCAACGCCGGCTGCACCATCAAGGCCATCGCCATCGCCAGCACCTGGCGCTGGCCGCCCGAGAGCGTGCGCGCAGCGTGGCGCCGCTTGTCGGCCAGCATCGGGAAGCGCTCGAACAGCGCGTCGATCTGCCGCGCCGTCTCGGCCGGCTTCAGGTAGCCGCCGAGCTCGAGGTTCTCGCGCACCGACATCGACGGGAAGGTGTTGTGCTCCTGCGGCACGTAGGCGAGCCCGCGCGCGCTGATCCGGCGCGGCGCCTCGCCCGTGATGTCGGCGTCGCGAAACCGCACGCGGCCCTGGCGCGGCCGCAGCAGGCCGGCGATCACCTTCAGCAGCGTCGACTTGCCGGCGCCGTTGGGGCCGATGATCGTGACGATCTCGCCGTCCTCGACGTGGAGATCGACGCCGCGCAGGATCTCGTCGGCGGCCTGGTAGCCCGCGACGATGCCGGTGACGCTCAAGACAGTGGCGCTCAGGACGCCCACGCGCGCACGCCGAGATAGGCTTCCTGGACGCGCGGATCCGCGCGCACCTGGTCGAACGTGCCTTCGACCAGCCGGCGTCCCTCGGTCATCACGATCACGGGATCGCACAGCCGCTCGATCAGCGCCATGTCGTGCTCGATCACGAGGAACGTCACGCCTTCGTCCGCCAGCGCGCGGATGTGGCCGGCCAAGGTCGCCGCCAGGGTCGGGTTGACGCCGGCCGCCGGCTCATCGAGCAGCACCAGCTTGGGCCGCGCC
This sequence comes from Candidatus Sulfotelmatobacter sp., assembly GCA_035507915.1. Taxonomy (GTDB): domain Bacteria; phylum Pseudomonadota; class Alphaproteobacteria; order Elsterales; family Elsteraceae; genus JACQAI01. Next base: position 2,237 of record DATJNS010000019.1, on the reverse strand, counting down.
ATCAGCGCGCGCCCGAGCTCGAGCAGCTTCTTCTGGCCGCCCGAGAGCGCGGCCGCAGGCTGGTCGAGCACGCCGTCGAGCGCCAAGCGCTCGGCCAGGCGCGCGGCGTCCGCGGAGATCGCGCGCTCGCGCCGGCGTGCGCCGCCCGGACGAACGAGCGCCCGCACCACCCCCTCGCCCGGCTGGTCCGGCGCGTAGAGCATCAGGTTCTCGCGCACGCTCAGGCGCGGAAAGCCGCGCGCGATCTGAAAGGTGCGCACCAGCCCGGCGCCGGCGATGCGATCGGGCCGCCAGCCCGTGATGTCGACGCCATCGAGCACGATGCGTCCCGCGTCGGGTGGCAGCAGGCCCGAGATCACGTTGAAGAGCGTCGTCTTGCCCGCGCCGTTGGGGCCGATCAGCCCGGTCACCGTGCCGGCGCGCACGGCGAGCTCGGCGCCCGCGAGCGCCTGCACGCCGTAGAAGCTGCGCGTGACGCCGGTGATCTCGAGCAGCGCCATGGAGGACATTTGAGCGGCTCAGTCCTCCGGTCCGCGCCGTCGGATGTTGTCGTATGGCGTGCCGTCGCGGTGGGCGAAGAGCGCCGGCTTGCCGCCGGCCGGCGCCATCAGGTCGATGCCCGGATAGAACGCGGCGTCGCCGCGGTCGCGCGTGCCGATCTCGAGCACCTGTGCGTCGCGGTCGGAGCGGTTCTGCAGGCAATGGCCATTCTCGTCACCCGCCTTGAAGCCGGCGGCATCGCCCGCGCGCAGGACCTCCTCGCCGCCGTCGGTCACCAAGGTGACCTCGCCCGACAGCACGTACACGAGCTCGTCGGACTGGGTGTGCCAATGACGCTGGCTCGACCACGATCCCGGCGGCAGGGTCAGGAGATTGACGCCGAACTGCGTCAAGCCGGCCGCGTCGCCCAGCTTGCGCCGGCTGCGGGTGCGGCACGGCCGGTCGAACGGCGTCGGATAGTTGGTGCCGACGATCGATGCCAGGGTCCCGACGTCAATGCGCTTCTGAGCCATCGCGATCTCCCGTTTGCGGCACTATAGCCCAGCAGGCGCGATGCGTACGCCGCGTCGCCGCGGCCGGCTCGGTTGTGCTCGGCCGCGCCACGGCCTACAACCGGCGGACGCGAAGGAGACCCGCATGCCGTTGCCGATGCCGACCCTGGACCACGTCGTCATCAACGCCCGCGACAAGCTGGACGCGGCGTTGGCGTGCTATCAGCGCCTGGGCTTCCTGCTGACGCCGCGCGGCTACCACACGCTGGGGTCGATGAACCACCTGGCGATCTTCGGCACCGAGTACCTCGAGCTGATCGGCATCGGGCCGAACGCGACGCGCGCCGATCTGCTGCGCTTTCCGGCCGGCCTCGACGGATTGGTCTTCGGCACCGACGACTCGCGCGCGGTCTACGAGGCGCTCGCCGCCGCCGGCGTCGCGGTCGGCGAACCCAACGAGTTCTCGCGGCCGGTCGCGCTGCCGAGCGGCACCGAGAACGCCGCGTTCCGCACGGTCCGGCTCAAACCCGAAGCGGTCGATTACGGACGGCTGTATTTCTGCCATCACCTGACGCGCCACTTGGTGTGGCGCGACGAATGGCGCCGCCATCCCAACGGCACGATCGGCGTGGTGCGCGCAGTGATCGCCGCCGCCGATCCGGCCGGCGCCGCGACCCTGTACCGCACGATGTTCGGCCCGGACGCCGTGCGCGCGACGCAAGACGGCGCCAGCATCATGATCGGTCTCAGCCGCTTCGACATCCTGACGCCGCGCGCGCTCGCCGAGACCTATGGCGACGCCGCGCCCGACCCGCAGGGGCGCAGCGCCTACATGGCCGGCCTGACCCTCCGCACCGCCGATCTCGCGCGCACGACGGCGATGCTCCGGCGCGCCGGCGTGCGCTGCGCCGAGGCCGACGGCTGTGTGCGCGTGCCGGCCGCCGAGGCGTTCGGCGCGACCCTCGAGTTCGTCGCCTGACCGATCCGCGAATGATCGCGCCGACGCCGTACAATCTGGGTGCCGCGTTTCCGCGCGGCGGCGAACGCGACGCGCCGGCGCTGATCGATCTCGGCGACGCGGCCGGCCCGCGCATCTGGACGTTCGGCGCGCTCGACGCGGCGATCGATGCGCTGGCGCGTGGACTGACCGCGCGCGGCCTCACGGTCGGCGACCGCGTCGCCATCGTCTCGGCCAATCGCGCCGAATATCTCGTGAGCTTCCTCGGCATCATGCGCGCCGGGCTG